>JAZQHY010000026.1:0-3832 GCA_045540815.1 Clostridia bacterium
GGCAGGTCAATAAAAAGCACACTTGTGTGCAGCCAGTGTTATATAGGGCTATGCCCGAAAATGAAAAACCACCCGCTATGCGGGTGGATATTTATTATTGTATTCTTGTGATTGTATTTATATTGTATAAAATGATAAAATGACTATTTTTTGAATTTGTACGCTTGCATTTGGAAAAAGCTTGTGATATAATTAACAAATACATAGAAAGCTGAAAGGGATTTTGGAGATTAAAAAAGTGATTCTATGCAAATAAAAACAGAATTTGTTGGAGGTTGACAAAAATGGACAAACTACTTGTTATTTTAACATTTGCAGGCTCTGTATTTGCATTAATATTTGCTATATGGACAGCTTGCAGAGTTGTTCGCTTTTCTGAAGGTACAGATGTTATGAAGAAAATTTCAGCATCTATCAGAAAAGGAGCAAATGCGTATCTTAAACGCCAGTACAAAATTGTAATAATCTTTTTTGCTGTTATGTTTGTTATACTTAGCATAATGGCAATTTTTGGATTGCTTACACCTTATGTACCTTTTGCGTTTATCACAGGCGGATTTTTCTCAGCACTTTCGGGATTTATCGGAATGAAGATTGCTACACTGGCAAATGCCAGAACAGCTAATGCTTGTCAGGAAGGTCTTAACCGTGGTCTTAGAGTTGCATTTTCGGCAGGAAGTGTAATGGGATTTACCGTTGTTGGACTAGGACTTCTTGATATATCAGTGTGGTTCTTCCTTTTAAAATTTGTGTTTAAACTTTCAAATGAAGCTATCACAAGTGCTATGCTTACATTTGGTATGGGTGCATCGTCTATGGCACTTTTTGCACGTGTTGGCGGTGGTATATTTACAAAAGCTGCCGATGTTGGTGCAGACCTTGTTGGTAAAGTTGAAGCAGGTATTCCTGAGGATGACCCGCGTAATCCTGCTGTTATAGCCGATAACGTTGGCGACAACGTAGGTGATGTTGCAGGTATGGGTGCAGACCTTTATGAATCGTATGTAGGTTCTATCATTTCTGCTTGTGCACTTGGTGTTGCAGCATTTCATTCTATACAGGCAATGGCACTTCCTATGCTTATTGCGGCAGTTGGTGTTGTGTGCTCAATAATTGGTACATTTCTTGTAAGAACTAAAGAGGGAGCAACTCAAAAGCAACTTCTTGGTGCGCTTTCAAAGGGTACAAATTTCTCTGCTATTTTAATAGCTATTCTAACTCTTCCTATGGTATATTACATACTTGGAAAAGATAACTGGACAGTTTACTTTGCAATACTTGCAGGTCTTATAGCGGGTGTGCTTATTGGACAGTCTACAGAATATTATACATCTGATAGCTATAAACCTACCAAAAATCTTGCGGCTACATCAGAAACAGGTACTGCTACAATAATTATCAGCGGTTTATCAGTTGGTATGCTATCAACACTTCTTCCTATAGTTATAGTTGCTATATGCGTGCTTGTTGCGTACTTTGTATCAGGCGGAGCTGAGAGTGCCTCTATGGGACTTTATGGTATAGCTCTTGCTGCAGTAGGTATGCTTTCTACACTTGGTATTACACTTGCTACAGATGCATATGGTCCTGTTGCGGATAATGCGGGCGGTATCGCTGAAATGGCAGGTCTTGACAAAAAAGTAAGAGAGAGAACAGATGCTCTTGATTCTCTTGGTAATACAACAGCAGCTACAGGAAAAGGTTTTGCTATAGGTTCAGCTGCACTTACTGCACTAGCTCTTATGGCATCATACATAGACAAGGTTAACACTATAGAGGGTGGCGCAGAAGCTATTTCAAACCTTAGTGTAACAAATCCTACTGTTTTGGTTGGTTTATTTATAGGTGCTTGCTTACCATTTGTATTTGCGGCGCTTACTATGAATTCAGTTGGCAGAGCAGCGCAGAGCGTTGTTATGGAAGTAAGAAGACAGTTTAGAGAAATAAAAGGTCTTATGGAAGGTGAAGCGGAAGCAGATTATGCAAGCTGCGTTGACCTTTGTACTAAGGCAAGTCTTCGTGAAATGATTCTTCCAACTATTGTTGCAGTTGTTGTTCCAATAGTTGTTGGTATGATTCTTGGCTGCACAGGTGTTGTTGGTATGCTTGCAGGTGCTACAGCATCAGGTTTCTTAATGGCGGTATTTATGTCAAATGCCGGTGGTGCTTGGGACAATGCTAAAAAGTATATAGAAAGCGGTGTGCACGGCGGAAAAGGCTCTGAAA
Source organism: Clostridia bacterium (assembly GCA_045540815.1). Taxonomy (GTDB): domain Bacteria; phylum Bacillota; class Clostridia; order UMGS1810; family UMGS1810; genus JAZQHR01. The sequence goes on from JAZQHY010000026.1 coordinate 2,227, forward strand.
ACCACAAAGCTGCAGTTGTAGGCGATACTGTTGGTGATCCATTCAAGGATACATCAGGCCCTGCTATAAACATACTTATTAAGTTACTTTCAATGGTTTCAATAGTATTTGCAGCAGTAGTTGTAAATTTTTCAATACTATGATATAATCAAAAAGGCTTCATCCAATCGGATGATGTCTTTTTGCGTAAAATAAACATTTCATTAAACAGGGGAGTAAATTATGAAAAAGATATTACTTGACAGCAATAAGAATTTCTATAAAGCAAATTTACATTGCCATTCTACAAAGTCGGACGGAAAAATGACAGTTGAGGAAATTAAAGAGCATTACAAGAAAAACGGGTATTCTATTGTAGCTTATACTGACCACGAACATCTTTTGGATAATTCGTACTTAAATGACGATGATTTTCTTGCCATAACATCTTGTGAGGTTGCAATAAAAGAGTTTCCAGAGCTTTCTACACTTGTTAAAACTGATATGAAGGTTGCTCATCTTAATTTTCTTGCGAGAGATCCTAAGAATATAGACACTCCTTGCTACAATTCGGTATATGACCATTTTGTAAAAGACTGGTTTAAAGATGAGATAGTTCATACCTGCGGAGAGTATGATAGAGTTTTAACTCACGAAGGTATTTCTGAAATGGTTAAAATTGCCAACGAAAAGGGCTTTTTGGTTACATACAATCACCCTAACTGGTCGCTTCAGAATGCATCAGATTATATAGGGTACAAAGGCTTATGGGCAGTTGAGGTGTATAACCACGAGAGCTGCTGCTCAGGTCGAATAGAGTATGATATACACTCGTATGAAAATTTCCTTCGAGCAGGCGAGAGAATAGCTTGCGTTGCTGCAGATGACAACCATAGTATGCGTTCAACTTGCGGTGGTTGGGTTATGATAAATGCAGATAGCCTTGATTATGACACTATATTTGATGCAATGGAAAAGCATAATTTATATGCATCATTTGGACCTGAAATAAAAGAGCTTTATGTAGAAGGAGATACTGCATATCTAACATTCTCCAAAGGTGAGTTTGCACTTATGTCTACACTTGGCAGAAGAGTAAAAAAGGAAATGGCTCAAAATCCTGATGGAGAAAATAAAGTATCATTTAAAATTCTTCCTACAGACGGATGTATACGTTTTGATGTAGTGGACGATCACAACAGACGTGCACATACATGTGCATATTTTCTTGACGAAATAATGGAAGATACAAAATAAGACTTTATTTCTCTTTAATTATGTGATATAATATAAAAAACAGTAAAAAAAGGAGATGAAGCATAATGAAAAAAATCATATGTAAAGTAGAATACGATACTGAAACTTCTGAGCTTATTGCTAAAAACACAGTTGGAGATTTTGGTGATGCAACAGGCTATGAAGAAAGTTTGTATGTGACTAAGGACGGTAAATATTTTCTTTACACAAACGGCGGAGAAGAGTCTAAATATACAAAAGAATCTATTACCAGAATGTCACCTGCTAAAGCTGAAGAATGGCGTAAAGAAAACAATCTATAATTTTTAGTGTTAGAAAAAATAATAAGCAAAAAAACACAAAGTCGGATCGTAGCCATGTCGTTCTGTGA
>JAZQHY010000027.1:0-2215 GCA_045540815.1 Clostridia bacterium
TCGATGGTGATGGCGAAAGAACTGTTTTAGATGCAACAGCTATCCAGAAATTGGTTGCAAACCCGTCTTATAATAATATGTGAAAGCTTTAAGTTACGGCAGGGCGTTTGCTCTGCCGTTTTTGTTTAGAGTGAACTGAAGAGAAAGCACTTTCTTGGTGAAATTAACGAGGAATAAGACAAAGTGTATAAAATAAAAAGCTATATATATCACAATTGCTAATAGTTAGAAAAGCTCAAAAATGGTAAAATTATAACGTGGTGAAATACGTTTTACGGGAGGTAAGACTATGAAAAAAACAATATCAGTTTTGATTGTTATTGCGATGATATTAGGTGTCTTTAGTGTTACTCATTTTGGTGCGCAGACATTAACTTATAATGGTTTTACGTATGAAGTGTTGCCTGATGATACGGTAGAGATTACAGGATATCCGGGTTCACAAAGTGAAATAACTATACCGGATACGATTGACGGACATTCGGTCAGCAGTATAAAAGCGTATGCTTTCACTAATATCTATGACATAGCTGAAATAACTGTCCCTGATTCGGTGAAAAAAATCGGCGTGAACGCTTTTTATGGCACGAAGTGGTACGATAATCAGAAAGATGGTGTGGTTTACGCGGGAAAGGTGTTGTACAAGTACAAGGGTAAAATGCCTTCAGATACCAACATCACTATAAAAGATGGTACAGTTTCCATAACTGAAAAAGCCTTTGAAAATTACTCTAGCCTAAAAGCTGTTAGTATGCCGTCTTCTTTGAAAAGTATAGGCGCTGAAGCTTTTTACTGCTGTAGCTCACTTACATCAGTAGTGATTCCTGATTCAGTAGTTGAGGTTTGCGACGGAGCTTTTAACGGATGCCAAAGCTTAGAGAAAGCAACGCTTTCACAAACACTCAGATTTATCGGCGAGTACGCATTTTCGGGTACAGCTTTGAAAGAACTTGCTATCCCAAAGAGTGTGGTGAATATGGGTGCTAACGCTTTTTCAAGTTGTCTGAATCTTAAGAAAGCGGACATAAAAGGCAAGCTCAAGAAAATTCCAAACAGTGCATTTAGTGGTTGCTCGGCTTTGAGTTCGCTTACATTACCTGACACAGTTGAACACATCGGAAAGTGGGCTTTCCAAAACTGCAGTGCGCTCTCTGACATCACTTTCCCACAAAGTGTTTCTTATGTTGGAAATGTTGCTTTTGATGGCACAAAATGGCTTCAAAATCAGAAAGACGGCATGGTTTACATCAACACTGTGCTTTACAAATACAAGGGTGAAATGCCAAAGGGTACCGTGGTCAGCATTGGTGATGCTACTACCTGTATCAGCGCATCGGCGTTTTATATGTGCGATAATATTAAGGAGATTACAATTCCTGAATCTATTGCTTCGATTGAGGATTTCACTTTCTATGGTTGCACATCGCTTGAAAAGGTAGAGCTTTCATCAAGCGTAAAAAGTATCGGTACAGAGGCTTTTCGTGAGTGCGGTAGTCTGAAAGATATAGTTCTTCCGTCATCAGTTGCAAAGATAAAGGGCGGAGCTTTCACATACTGCTATAAACTTTCTGATATTACAGTACTGAATCCTTACTGTGAAATTGAGCTTTACAACGCAGAGGAGTCTAAAACAATTCCGACTTCTGCGACCATTAACGGATATGAAGGCTCAACCGCTGAAAAGTTTGCCACTGATTTTGGCTATGCTTTCGTGTCATTAGGCGAGATACCATCAGTTTTAGGCGATGTGGACGGGGACAACGAGGTTTCCATTATGGACGCAACGGCTATTCAGCTGAGACTTGCGAACCTCGATGGCTTTAACGGTAATGAAAACAATGGCGAAGCTTCACCTGACGAGGCTACACCAGATGAGGCTACATTTGATGAGGTTTCTCCTGAAGAAGAGAAAGTGGATTTGGTTTCCAAAAACGGTGATGTTGACTACGACGGAGTTGTTTCAATTATGGATGCTACAAAAATTCAGTTTTTCTTGGCGGGTTTAATCCCTAAATTGTGATACATAATTCTATAATAGAATAATGCTGGATATAAATAACAGCTCCTCAGTATTCGGGGAGCTGTTTTTGTTTACATAAAGAAAAAAACCTCCGTAAAAACGGAGGCTTAACTCTCAAAACCTTAATTAGATTGCGCGAGTAACTTTGCCTGAACGTAAGCAACGTGTGCAAGCGTGTACTCTCTTTGGAGAACC
>JAZQHY010000028.1:0-26354 GCA_045540815.1 Clostridia bacterium
ATGATAAAAATATTCCCTTGTAATCCTTTATAGCTGTTAAGTAGCTCATAGCGTTCCACACTATAATCATTTCATTAAAAAAGATAAACATAAGTATCTGGCACATTACATTTGCGCCTGAAAACACAAGAAATATCCCCCAAATCACACTTCCTATAGTCATCATTATTGCACTGCTTCCCCAAAACGACGGAAGTACCGCACTTTTTTTATCCTCGTACAGCATATCCGCGGTAAATCTTGTGATAACCATCGCAAAAAAAGAGGTTGCAGTAATAGAAGCTAACAGTGTATAGGTTATCATACATATCAAAAGCTCTCTTGTGTGAACATTCACGCCTGCACGGCTACATAGATACATTATTCCAAGCAATAAAATCACGCCCAAAAGCATCGGTCCCGAGCATATAACTGTAGCATAGCCATATGCCTTAACCGACTGCAGTATTCCCTTTTTTTCAAAAAGCTTTTTCAGCTCAAAGCCTATACCTGCCAAGCGTCTTCTACCTCCTTATATAAATTTTTGTATTTATTAAGCATTATTTCGTATCTGTAATATTCGCCTGCTCGTTTTTTCGCTATCTCACCCATTTTAAGACGAAGTTCTCTGGACTCGCACATAATCTCCATTCTGTCAGCAAGCTTTTCTCTCTGCATAGGCGGAACGCAGTATCCTGCTATACCGAAATTATCGCTTGGTCCACCCTCTAAAAGCTCTCTGCAACAGCCAACATCTGTAGTGACACAAGGTCTTCCTGCGGCAAACGACTCAAGTACAGATAGCGGTTGTCCCTCGGAAATACTTGTTAATATAGTAAAATCAAGCTTTTCAAAATACTCTACCACGTTTACTCTGCCAGGCATTATAACTTTATCTTCAATACCAAGCTGTGTGATTAGTAAGCGACATTCTTCTGCATATTCCTCGTCGTCTACACCGCCCATTATATGAAGCCTTACATTGTCTATTCTGGTGGTAAGCTCAAAAAAAGCATAAATCATTGTTTTTATATCCTTGATAGGCGCAAATCTTACAACCGCACCAATATCTACAATTCCATCATCTTTTTTTACGGGAATATCACAAAACCTCTCGTAGCTTATTCCATTTTCTATGACATAACACTTATTCTCATCACATCCCATTTCTACTTGTGTAGCTTTAGCACGTGTAAAAAGTGAGGTTACACGAAATGCGCGTGAGTAAATAAGGTCTGAAAGCATATAGAAAAACGAAATCCATTGTCCTTTAAATGCGCGTTCAACCCATTTTGCTCGTATTATCTCTTCTTCTCTTTCGCGTGTGTATATGCCGTGTTCTGTAAGTAGTACAGGTTTATTATAAAGATAACCGCCAATGCACGCGAGAAGTCCGCCATAACCTGTAGATATAGCGTGATAACAATCCGCCTTCGGCACTTTAGTGCCCATAAGATAAAGGACTGGCAATAGTCTCGAACGCACCGAGTGAAATGCATCTGAAAATGCAGTGTACGGAAATTCAGCTTTGCATATTTCTATAAGTGTATTTAAAAAGTGTTCGCTCTTTAAATAACTCATAGGATTGATTTTACGCACCTGATACATATCGAATAATAGTTCCCAATCAGGTTTATCGGAGAAAACAAGTTTTTTTAGTGTTTCATTTTCCTCATTTGAAAAGCTATGGTTAAACACCTTGTTTGGTTTAACTTTTAAAGCGTCATCTAAAAATACCTGATGAACTTCTACTACGTTTTTAGGCAGTGTATAGACAAACTTATCCTTGTCCTCCGCTTTTGCTCCTATTACCCACAGTACAAATTCGTGCTGTGGCATTTCAGTTATATACTGATGCGCCCACGTGGACACACCGCCGTTTATGTAGGGGTAGCACCCCTCAAGTACCATACAAATTCTCATTATTTTCTCCGTGAAAATTATTTTAAGTTTATTGTAACCATATCATTTTCTGCCTTTAGCAAATACAGGTTTCCTGTAAGGTGCGAAAGTTCTCCGCCTTCAACACTTTCGTATTTTTCATTATTGAAACGAACGAAGAAATACCCTTCATCGTAGAAATTTCCTATATTAAGCACAAGTTTATCTTCTTTAAGCTCTTGCTTCACGTTAAGAGCTGCATATCTTTGCACAGCTGCTGATGACTCAGAACCCGTAAAATTTCTAATTGACGGAGCAGATGTATAAAGATATTCAAGATACTGTCCAAATCTTTTTGAAAGTTCTTCCCAACCAAGCTCTGCACCACGTTCAGGGTCGAGCGCGTCATCAGGGTGAGTAAAGTGACTGTTCACATAGTGAAAATTAAGCTCTGAAACAAGTGCTATTTCCATAAAGCCTGTAAGGTCACAGCCTGATATAATACGCGGTTGATACACTCGTCCGTTTGGAAGCACGTCAAATTCCTGTGTACAGTTAAATTTAAAATCACCATCAGGGAAATATATTCCCGATATGGTTTTTATGTGCGGATAGGTATTAAACAAAAAGTTCTCTCCCACCTTCGACATAATATTTGATGGTGGTACGTATAGCGACACGTGTACACCAGGAAAAAGCTCATCACACAAATCTATGAGGCTGTCAAAAGCTTTTTTCATTGCACCTTGACTTTTCCACGTCTTGTAGTCGTACAGTCCTTCATAGTCACATTCACTCATACAAAGCGGTTGGTGATTGTAGCCGTGATACCCTACCTCACCGCCCTGACGAAGAAGCATATTTCCAAAGTTTAAAAATGTTCCCTTATCAGGCTCGGCAGGAGTCGAGCCGTCTACATTGTCATCATAACAGGTAATGGCAAGACCTGTATATTTTATATCATACATATCTGCATAGTTCATCATATCAGGCCACCAGATGTTAACATAAAAATCTCTGATAGATGTTCCATAATCTCTGGTTATATATTCACTACTTCCCTGCGGGATTTGCGATGGAAAATCGTCCAAATAAAACGTAGAACTGTTTATAACAGGGTAAACCGCTACATCATCCAAAAGGCTGTATGATGCAGCATAAAAGCCTCTCATAACCTTTTCGTTAAGCCCTATGTTATCCACGACAAACTTGCCTTCTCCGTGCTTTACTTCCCATATAAGGGGAGTTTTGTTTTCGTTGTCGACATATGCATAAACCTTTGCCACAGACGGGTCAAGCTGTACTGCCCACGCTGAATCATAGCCTTCTTCAACCTTAAAGCTTCTTCCGCCTCCAACCATAAAACCTTCATCTATGTATATACTGTCAACTAACGCATTATCCCACGATGCATCCAGCACTCCAAGTGTATGTTCAATTACAGAGGTGTAGATGTTTTTTTGCAGGGTAACGGCAAACTGAACCTTTCCGCCTGCATAAACCCAGTCGCTTAATCCGATGATATTTTCACCAATAGAACTAAGGTCACTAAGCAAAATGATAGCTTTATCATATTCTGACATATCGGGAAATGAACTTAACGCTAAATCTACTGCGTTATACCCTACCTTCATATCTGAAAGAATTACGCAAAATTCATTCATTGCATCTATACTCTCGGGTTTACTGCTATCCCACAACACCACAGTGTTTTTATCTAATCCTTTATTTGCTACCGCTTTTGTCACTATATTTTCTTTCGGAAGAAAATCCAAATCAGCTTTATCGTAATTGTAACTTATACCGCTTCTCTCAACAAACAAAATAACAGCAATTATCGCAAACACAAATATAACCGCAAGCATACCATTGTATCTGAATTTTAAAAATCTTTCTTTTAATCTTTCTAATCCTTCCAAAACGCGATTGCCTCCTTTACTTTTCTGGAAACAAACAGTTTTCTCGCCTGTATATCTTTAATCAGTTCTTTTATTTTATCGCTTTGTTTTGTGTGTGAATAGTATTTAAGCTTACGTAATATAATTTCTTCGCAGTCTTCGTATAAAACATCTGCCTTTAAAAGTATCTCTCCTGCCATAGTATAATTTCCAAGAGCAAATTCATTTTCAAAATAGTGTATATAATCTTCCAGACTCTCTATACTTTTAAGTTTCCTTGAAATAAGCTGGGAAAAGAGATTTCGATTCATTATTTCCACCTGTCCCGACATAAGATTCTGCTCAAGCACATTCCACAAAAAATCGCAGTAACGGGTAAGAACGTTTATATCATCAGGGTCTTTTGAATACTCTCTGCCAAGCTTTTGAAGCATATAGTCGTTTTCCTTGGAAATCTCAACCATAGCAGTAACGGCATAATGCACAACCTCAGGGTCTTCGTTATTTCCCGCTTTTTGCAAAAATTCTATGTATTCCTTTGGATTGTCATTTAACACGTCCATTATAATCTCACGGCGTTCCTTTGGTGAATTGATAATAAGTGCTTCTTCAATCGGAACAAGCACATCGTCTTTTTTGTTTTCTTCCACCGCTATGCCTTTATAAAGCACAGAATCAAGTTTCATTTTCTGCACGTCAATATTTGCGGTATTATCCTGCTTGAAAAGTATTTCAAAATGCAAAAACATTACCGCTAAAAAGCCCCAAAACGGAAGGCAAAGAACAACAAAAAACATATATTTATGCACATTTAAAAAGTGAAAATGTGTACCTAAAAAGGTAAACAAACACAAAAGGATATGTACAATAATCAAAACTATTCCAATCACATTCATACATATCCCTCCTTTTTATCTAACATTTACCGTTATATCAAGATTTTCAAATCTCGGCAGTATAAATTTCAAATCATTCTTAGTTGCCTGCGAAAGAAGTATTCCAAGCCTATCATCACTCATCTCGCCAAGTATATCATTTGCACGGATTTTTCCTGTAAGCATTTTATCCACTTCTTCGTATGAATGACCGTTTAATCCAATCTCCATAAACTCGTACGAGAATACTTTTCTTTCCGCCATATTTTTAAAGTTATTATAAATCTTATCAAACTCTTCCTTGCACAGTATATGGGTTCCATTTATATATTGGCTGTCATAAATATGCTGATTGTAGTCATATGCTCTTAAAAGCGATATTTCAACAAGGTCGCGCAGGATTTTGAAAAGATTCACATAGTAAAGTGAATTTTGCTCAGGTTTTACGTGCCATATAAAAATTATAAGCTCAAGCTTATCTCTACGCCACACACCTGACGCATACATTGGCAGATTTGGCAAAAAGTTTGTATTTCGCCATATCTCGTCTTTTTTTATCTTGTCCAAAATAGGTTTGTAGGTATCAAGCGATATCGAACGTGATACCTCGCTTAATATATCTCTCGACGCTACTTCAAGTCTGCCAAACACGCTTTTCTCATTTACTGAATATACACTAAGGCTCTTATTTTCCAATATGTCCTCAAATGTATCCATAATCCTTAAATAAAGCTTATGCGGTTCAACAGTATCTAAGTTTCTGGTAACATCGAATATCTTACCAAAGCTGTCCTTCGAACCTATAATTTGCTTTTTAAGGTCACGCTTTTCATTAAAGGTATCCTGATATAGCTCGCGTGTAAACTCAAGCTTTTCTTCCAAAAGCTTAACCTGCTCATCGCCAAATTTTATCTTATCATCTTTTGTAAGACGTACATAACCCGACAGAGCACCTACAAGAAAATAATAAACAAACGCAAACCAGTTTGTAGGCTCGTAAAATATAGTAAGCCAGCTTGTTCCTGTGACAACCTTTGCTATAAACCACGCAGCCGATGAAAGTCCGGCAGCCAAAAGTCCGCTGTACAGTCCGTGAACAATAGCCACTATTACTATAAATGCCATTCTAAAGTCCACTATCGAAAACATTACCGATGAGCCTGTAAAAATATTTAAAAGCTCAGTAACTATAAACATAAGTGCAATTTCTATAGCTTTTACTGCCGGTCTGTGCTCACTCATCCATTTTTTTGCTTTTCCCCATAAACCGACTGCTTTTATTTTCTTATCTAAAAGATAATTTTCATATTCTTCTTCAAGGTCATCGATTATAGATATTCTAGAAAACCAACCATATTCGTTTCTAAGTGCAGTGTTTTTTATATCAAGCAAATCACCTTCGTCCTCGCCTGTATAATTAACCTTAAGCCCAAATTTGTACACTAAAAGTCGTCTCATTATATCCCCAAATGTGAAATTGAATTCATCATTTATATTAAGCGTACCTATTCCCTCCTGCCAGTTTTCGAGAAAACGTGATACAAGAAGTGAAATATCGTGCATAGATATAAAAAATGCACGCGAGCCTTCCAATTCTCTCAAGGTAACAGTCCCTGTTTCCATCTGCATAAATATATTATTTAAAAAATCGCCTTTTTTTGTTCCGCTGTAAAGATACGGAATTCTGACAATCTTTATGTCTATACCATATTGTTTGGTGTAAAACTCACATAAGTTTTCCTTTGAAAGTGTGATAACACCTTTATCTTTTTTATTTGAATACGCACCATCAAGAGATGAAAAATATATAACCTTGGCGTCTTTTTGGTATTTTGCCGTTAAGCTTAGTATCTCTCTTAATTTTTCTGCATCGGAATCATCTGCCGTACGATATGTAAGTTCCTTTGCAAAAAATATAATAACGTCAAAATCATATGTTTCAAATATTTCCGCATATGGCAAACTTTTTCCGTTATAAACCTTCAATCTACCCTGTGATTTAAGGTGGGTTTCACCTGCTATTAAGATGTGGTTATTTTCAAATGCATCTTCAATAAATTTTTCAGTTACATATCCTGTGTTTCCTGCTATCAAAATGCGTTTCGCAGAAAGAGTATTAGGGTCAACAACTACACGCTTATTATTAGTCATATTTTCTCTTATGTCCAAAAGGTCATTGTCATTAACAACATTTAATAAGCATTCAACCAGTATGTCGTCGAACACACCGCTCATACCATTGGAAATCATTTCTATAGCTACGTCCTGCGAAAAAGCATCTTTGTAACTTCTGGAGCTTGTAAGTGCATCAAACGAGTCGGCTATAGCAACCACGCGAGCTGAAATAGGTATATCCTCGCCCTTTAAACCTTCAGGATATCCTGTACCGTCTATTCTTTCGTGATGGTATCTCGCAATATCCTTTGCGTGCTTTATAATCCTCTCATCAATGCCAGACGAGATTTCGTCTATAATATCGTATCCTAAAACAGTATGCTTTTTAACTATATCATACTCTACCGGAGATAGCTTTCCCGGAAAATCAAGTATACTTTTAGGTATTTTACTTTTTCCTATATCGTGAAGTGAGGATGCTATTGACATAAATCTTATATCCTCGTCAGACAATGAATACTTATCTGTTACATTGTTTAATTCACGCAAAATAAGTTCAGTAAGCATTCTAACGTGGTAAATATGAAATCCACTTTCGCCGTTTAACATATCAGGAATCTTATCAGTGGCGATATCTTGTATTTCAAACGATTTACTGTTTTCTTCCATATTAAATATAAGAACCGGATTTACAGATGCCATATGTTTTCATCCCCTTTCACTGATTTAGCATTTTACATATTACTTGCAAAATTTATCTATGTAGTTATTTATAGCTCCTTCAACAATCTTTATAGATTCTTCACGACCGCTCACTTCATTTACTGCAGTTTCCTTATTTTCAAGGTTTTTATAAACAGTAAAGAAATGGCTCATTTCAGCAAAAACGTGACTTGGAAGCTCACTTATATCCTTGTACATATTATAATTAGGGTCGTTAAATGGAATTGCTATGATTTTTTCGTCACTTCTTCCATTGTCAATCATCGAAATAACCCCTATAGGATATGCCCTTACAAGCGTTAGGGGTTCTATCTGCTCAGAACATAGAAGTAGCACATCAAGAGGGTCATTATCATCGCCATATGTACGAGGGATAAAACCATAATTTGCAGGATAGTGTGTTGATGTATACAGTATTCTGTCAAGAATAAGATAGCCCGACTCTTTATCAAGCTCATACTTTTTCTTGCTTCCTTTTGAAATTTCTATAACGCATATAAAATCATCTGCATTAATTCTTTTTGGTGAAATATCGTGCCATACATTTGACATTGTTTCATTACTCCTTTTGTTGTCATTTTAAAATATATTCTTAATTCATTTATTATATCATATTTATATAAAACATTCAATTTATTTGTCAAATTTTCTTTAGTTTTGTAAAATTTTCTTTCTAGCTCTGTACTGCTTAGGTGACATAGCATATCTTTCTTTAAAATGTCGTTCAAAATTCGCATAGTCACAAAAGCCCGATTCGAAGCAAATATCAGTAACTGTCATATCAGAATATTCCAAAAGTTTTTTTGCATAGTCATATCTTATCGTGCTAAGATACTCCTTAAAATTAACGCCGCATTCTTTAGAAAAAATACTACTCATATATGAAGGTGTTATAGATGCGGCATCTGCAATATCTGAAAGTCCAATGTCATTTCTAAAATTATTTTGAATATAGAGCATAGCCTTTTGCACCCTTGACATATACCCGTGCCTGTGAGTATTGTTTAATCTGCATATCTTACCCAAAATACTATTTAAAAGATGAAAACAGTACTCATCTTCATTTTCGGAAGATACAATATTCAGCTCGTGCATAACTGCAGAAAGATACTTAGCATCTTCATCAGAAAGCATAACACTGTCAGAATTAAAAACCGATGAAAGCTTAAACAATATATCACTGTCACATACCTCCCCCATAAACATAAGAGTAATAACCTGTGAGTCATCTGTTATTACCTTATGAAAATTTACAGGAGTCATAAAAAACAACATATTTCTTTCAATGTTTCGTTCTACACCGTCTATTATGTAGCTTCCGCTTCCCGATATAATAAGCTCAATTTCATAAAACTCGTGCCAATGCGTAGGATAACTGCTGATATTCTTTTCTTTAACCATTATTTTTTTGTTTTTTATTTTTTGAAGTCTAGTATATCTGTCAATCACAATCAATCACCCAAGGACATTTTATATTAAAATCGTAAAAAAAGCAATGTTTTTTAATAATTATACAATGCATTTGTACAAAAATAGTAGTACACTAGCGGTAAAGAATGAAATGGAGGAATCATTTATGAAATTATTTATTGATACCGCAAATATCGAAGAGATAAAAGAGGCAAATGACCTTGGGGTAATATGCGGAGTTACTACAAACCCTTCTCTCATTGCAAAAGAAGGCAGAGATTTCAAAACTGTAATTAATGAAATTACTGAAATTGTAGATGGCCCTATATCAGCTGAGGTAATTGGACTTGATGCAGAATCTATGGTAGAGGAAGCCAAAACACTTGCTAAAATAAGCAAAAACATTGTTATTAAAATCCCTATGACAAAAGAAGGTCTTAAAGCTACAAAAAAACTTACTGAAATGGGTATACATACAAATGTTACACTTATCTTCTCAGCATCTCAGGCGCTTTTAGCTGCACGTGCAGGCGCAACATACGTAAGTCCGTTTTTAGGAAGACTTGATGATATTAACTCAGACGGATTAGCACTTATCTCTGATATCGTTGACATTTTTAGCGTTCACGGAATTAATACAGAAATCATATGTGCAAGCATCAGAAATGCAAATCACGTTACAGAAGCAGCTAAGCTAGGAGCAGATATTGCTACAATTCCTTATAGTGTAATTTTACAGATGATAAAACACCCACTTACTGACGCAGGAATTGAAAAATTCCTTAAAGACTGGGATGGTCATATAAATAAATAAGTTAAACACCTTCATATAAAAAAGCTGTCCTTTATAGGACAGCTTTAATTTTATTTTATGCTTCTATTTCGTTATAATTTATCCATTTTCCACTTACAACTCTCTTAAGTGCAAATCCGCATTTTATAAATCGCTTAAACATCATTACTGCAAGCACTGTTATGATAGAATATTTAAGCTTTATACCAAGTACAAATCCAAGCACAAGTGACCACACATATACAGGTACTACGTCATAAAGCATAGCCTTCTGGCTATCCCCTCCTGCACGCATTACACCCATTATAAGTGTACTTGCAAGTGCACGAAACGGCATATAAAGAGCATAAATAGCTATAAGCCATTTAGTTAATAATTGTGTTTGGGCTTCAAGACTTGAAAAGAAAAAATTCACGTAAGGAATATCTATTAAAAGCATAAGTGCCATTACACCAAAACCCACGTAAAATCCTGCAAGAGCATATTTTCTCGCAAATTCTTTTGCTTCTTCCAGTTTCTTCTCGCCAATGCTGCAGCTTATAGTAACACAAGCACCTATAGCTATGCCATAAAAGAATGCATTACCAAGGTTTTCAAGCTGACGAGCTATACTTACCGCGCTGACAGCACTATTACCCATTCGTCCAAAAATTGCGTTAAATGCTGTTATTCCAAAGCCCCATAGACTTTCATTTAATATAACCGCATATGTTTTATGTACAAAATCTCCTATCGCTTTTGGCTTAAAATATTTTATATCAGATGGTTTGAACACATATTCCTTATCTTCATATCTAGCTATACTTATAAGGAAAATAGCAGTTTCAACTATTTTTGATATAAGTGTAGATAGAGCTGCACCCGCAACACCCATCGCAGGTATAAATGCAAATCCATATATAAGTACAAAGTTTAATACTGTCTTTATACCAAGTGATACCATAGTTGCTATCATAGGTATTTTCGGCTGTTTTACTGAACGGAAAAACGCCACATATGAGTTTGACAAACTATACAAAAGAAATGTAGGAGTGATAATTAGAAGGTACAAAGCACCATCTTTTATAGTCTGAGCATCATTTGTGAAAAAACCAAGTGCAATTTTGGGGAAGAACAAACAAAACAGCATAATAACAAAGTTTATTAAAAGTGAGAAAAACAGCGTAATGCTAAATGTTTCTCTCATTCCCTCAGGATTTCTTTCTCCGAAGTTTCTCGAAAGATAAACCGATGCACCACTAGTAATACCAAACGTGATAAGACTCACTATGTAGAACAGCTGATTTGCAAGCGACACCGCCGCAACTGCTGTTTCACCCATATTACTTATAACCGACACGTCTATTATTCCAAGGATAGCTGACGACATATTTTGCATTGCTATCGGTATAGAAAATGCAAGTACCATTTTCCAAAACGCTTTATCAGGAAAAATATTTTTAAATATTTTAGACATTTTTATGCTCCATTCTTTTTGCTTACTTTAATATAAGTTTACCTTCTTTTTTGCCGTTATACACAGCATCTTCCACTACAACCTCACCCGAAAGAATAACGTAGTTTAGTCCTTCGGCACGATTGTTGCAATCGGTAAAATCGGATTTATCTATAATCTTTTCTGCATCAAATATGCATATATCTGCGTCCATACCTTCCCAGATAAGACCTTTTGTATTTAATCCGTATACACGCGCAGGCATTGAAGTCATTTTTCGTATCATTTCAGGAAGAGATACCACATTTTTCTCGCGTACGTATCTTCCTATTGCCCTTGGGAAAGAACCCTTTGTACGCGGATGGAAAGTTGTTTTTCCCTTTGCAACACTTGCGTCTGTGCATATCATTGCTCTGGGATGCGCCATAACTGTCATAACATCTTCGTCGCATATAGTAAAGTAACAGCAAGAGCAGTTATTATCACTTTTGTATATCATATCTAATATAGTTTCATATTCATCTTTTCCGTGGAGTTTTGCCGCTTCAGGCACAAATAAACCTTCATACTCCGGATAACCTTCGCACTTTGCTACCTGTACCCACGAATAGTCATTTGCCCACCACATAGTATTGTTGTGTTCTCTCATTTTCGCGCGTTCATCTTCGCTTTCAAGCCTTTTTAACAAATCTCTGCCTGAATCGGGAACAAATGTTACTGAAGTTGTAGTATGAGTAGCCACATACGGATACACATCAAGATATACTTCAAGCCCCTCTTTATTTGCCTCGTCTATAAGGCGAAGTGTGTGCGTAACCTTGCCCCAATTCTCAGGCGAGCCACAAGCTTTGTGGTGTGAAAGTACACCTCTTACGCCGGATTTTCTTATCACATCTATAAATTCCTTGGTAGCTTTAACCAGCATATTTGATTCACTTCTGATATGTGCCGCAACAAGTCCTTCGTATTCCTTTACCACCTTTGCTAGCTCTATAAGTTCATCAGTATCTGCATAACTGCTTGGCGGATATATAAGTCCAAACGAAATACCAAGCGCGCCGTGCTCCATAGCATCGCGAAGAAGTGATTTCATTTTTTCAATCTCATCTTTGGTAGGTTTTTCCTGACTCATATTCATAACGGCTTTTCTTATAGCGCCGTGTCCCGCAAAGCACATATTATTTGAGCCAAGCGGAAAATCCTTTGCCGCATTTGCAAAACTTCCAAATGTCTTTAATACATCAGAAAGCTTTCCAACGCCGTCTATGTACTTATCATCTTTTTCTTCTACATTTTTAGGCGCGATGGAACCTCCGCACTGTCCGCCTATAGAAGTGGTTATACCCTGCTCTATCTTTTCTGTCATATCAGGATATTCAAGTATAGCATTATCGCTATGACTGTGCGAATCTATAAATCCAGGCGTAACTGTAAGACCAGATGCGTCTATCACCTTTTTGGCACCTTCAAGCTTTTTGCCTATCAAGGCTATTTTCCCGTCCTTTATAGCCACATCAGCAAAAAAAGACGGACTCCCCGTTCCGTCTATAATATTTCCGTTTTTTATTATCAAATCATACATTTTTCCGCACCCCAAACAAGAAATTGTATTTTCATTGTATTTTATTATATAACTGTGTTAAAAATATGTCAACCAAAATTTTAGTTGAATTAGACAAAATTAAGCTAATATGCTATTATAGATAAGAGGTGAATTTAAAATGCGAAAAAACGAGCTTTCATTTGCAAATGTTTTATGCTGTTTGCTTGTTATATTTATACACGTAAACTCAGAAGCCATTTCGGCACTTGATAAATCAAGTATTTGGTATGCTATATCGTATATATTGTGGCAGGCATCATCATTTGCTGTTTATGCATTTATATTTTTAAGCGGTATAAAGCAGTTTCTAAAAAAGGACATAAAAATATCCGAGTTTTATAAAAAGCGCCTTTCAAAGATAATCATTCCGTATCTTTTGTGGGTAATAATATACTATGCTTACGACATATGTATGGGTATTGAAACGTTCAACATAAAAAATCTTATTTACTATATTTATTCAGGCGATTATGTAGGGCATTTTTATTTTGTGGTAATAATCACGCAGTTTTATGTGCTTATGCCACTATGGATTAAACTATATAACAAGGTTAATCCGAAACTTATGCTTATAGTATCATTTGTAATTTCTGCGCTTTCGTGGAAGGTACTGCCAAACGCGATTGATTTTAGATTTTTTGACAGAATATTTACCACATATATATTTTTCTGGACACTCGGTGCATACATTGGTATGAATTACGAAAAGGCGAAGGGATTTTTTACAAAATACAGAAACGTTATTTATGTTATATTTGCAGTAACACTTATTAGCTCGATTGGATTTATGTATGTAACAAATATTAACGAAATATATTACAGTTTTAACGAATACATTATGATGACATACAGGATAGTAGCGGTGATTTTTCTATTCACCCTATCGATTTTGCGTATAAACAAAATATGCGAAACCCGTTTTGTGAAACTACTTGATATGTCAAGCTACAACATATACCTAAGCCATCTTCTTGTGCAAAAGCATACTGTGTATTTACTAAATACTTTTGCCGTTTGGCGAATAAGTCACAGAATGTTTTTACGTTCTGTATCGGTGTACGTGATATCGATAGGAGTATGTATGATGTATACGTATTTAAAAAGGAAAACTGGCGTGCTATCACGTGCAAGCAAACAAAAATTAACTGTTTGATTTGGCGGGACATAGAGGACTTTGGTTCCTACAAAAAAGGTGAACGAGAAATTCGTTCACCTTTTTAATATTTACACTACTCTGTTTCGTTTTCCGCCATCATAGAAGGTTTTGATATTTTCTATTATTTCATCTAAACATCTTACTCTTGCTTCATAGGCTGCCCACGCCATATGAGGAGTAAGGCAAGCGTTTTTGCAATTCAAAAGATTTGAATATGGGTGGTCTGCACCAAAAGGCTCGGTTGAATACACGTCGATACCTGCGGCTATTTTACCAGACAGAACTGCGTCTGCTATTGCCTCTTCGTCATTAACCTTACCTCGTGCTACATTTATATACACAGCGCCGTCCTTCATCATAGAAATGCGCTCTTTATTTATAAGGTTTTCCGTTTCAGGTGTAAGCGGTGTATGAACTGAAATAATGTCCGCGCACTTACAAAGAGTATCTATATCTACATTTTCATAGCCTTCCTTATACGTTCTTGAACACACAATAATCTTGCAACCAAATGCTGTGGCAACCTGTGCAACTTTCCTTCCGATATTTCCCATGCCTACTATTCCCCACGTTTTACCGCTTATCTCACGATAGACAGGCTCAAGCTGATTCTGTCTGCCTGACACAGAATATTTTCCGCTATTTACATATTCTGTGTAATCGTAAAGGCGTGTATAAAGCGACAATGCCATAGACACTGTAAGCTGTGCAACCGAGTCTGTGGAATAACCTACAACGTTGCATACAGCTATGCCGTTTTCCTTACAATACTTTATATCAATATTGTCATACCCCGTGGCAAACACGCATATGAGCTTGAGATTTTTTGCATTTTTTAAGTTGGTTTCATTTAGTTTAATCTTGTTTATAATCACAACATCGGTATCGGATATTCTGTCTGCAACCAATTCCTCAGATGTCATAGGATATATAATTGTTTCACCAAGCAAGTTTAACCCTGAAAAGTCAAGGTCCTTACCTAATGTATCTGCATCTAACACTGTAATTTTCATAATAAAATCCTTTCTAGTCGTTTAAAAACAAGTTCTTGCATCTGTCGAGTATTCCGTGAATTTTTGCTATAGTTATACCATAGTTTGTCATAGGTATACCGTTTTGCGATGCGGTGTTCATTCGGTATTTTACTTCGCGGTCATTTAGCATACAACCGCCACAATGCACTACAAGTGCATATTTTGACAAATTCTCAGGAAACTCACCGCCACTTGTAAACTCAAACGATATATCCTTGCCTGTATAGTCTTTTATCCATTTTGGAAGCTTAACCGTGCCTATATCGTTGCATTGTCTGTGGTGAGTACAACCTTCGGAAATGAGCACTACATCGCCGTCTTTAAGCTTATCTAAGTAATCTGCGCCTTCAATAGCTTTTTTTAAAAAGCCTTTTTTTCGTACAAAAAGTATAGAAAACGATGTAAGAGGTATATTATCAGGAACTATCTGCGATACCTTTCCAAACACCTGACTATCGGTTATAACAAGACTTGGCTTTACCTTTAAAAGTGAATCCGAAAGCTCAGAGGGCTGAACAACCAAAGTTATTGCACCTGCGTCAAGGAGTTCTCTTAAAACCTGCTGTTGCGGAAGGATTATTCTTCCCTTTGGTGCAGACTCATCGATAGGTGTGACAAGTATTACTATATCTTTTTCATTCACCAAATCGCGAACAATATATTTTTCTTCGCTTTTTGAAAGTGAAGCTAATTTTTCTTTTAATTCATCTATATTTTTATTTGTTAATGCGCTTACGTGAAGGTATTCAGTATCACTTTCAGCTACATCACATTTATTCATAACAATGATGTGTGGTATATCACGAGTTTTACACTCATTTGCGATATCTTCTTCAAAACTTGTCATTCCAAGCGATGCATCGCACACGATAATTGCTATATCACATTTTCGTAAAACGTCTTTTGCCTTTTTCACTCGCATATTACCAAGCTCGCCTTCGTCGTCAAGCCCTGGTGTATCTATTATAACAACAGGTCCGAGTGGCAAAAGCTCCATAGTCTTTTGCACAGGGTCGGTGGTTGTGCCAAGCACATCCGACACTATGGCGATATCCTGTCCTGTAATAGCATTTATAAGGCTTGATTTCCCGCTGTTTCGTCTGCCAAATATTCCTATATGAATTCTGTTGGCTGATGCGGTTTCGTTTATAGACATAGTTTTCACCTTCTTTATATAATTTTTAATTAATTATGTGTTATAAGGGATGGACGATTTAGATGCCAAGTTTTTTCATCAATAGTTCATATTAAGTTAGGAGAAAAAACCTCGCACAATAGAATCGTTCCCTTGTGTTTCCCTTTGTGTTTCTTTTACTCTGTCATACTAACAATTTAACATCGCTACCGGGTTTTTACACATTATTGCATCTGCGGTTTTTTTATCAAGCCTAGGAATAATATTTTTATAAACATATTCAAATCGTGGTCTCGGATTTACTTTATGTTCGGTTCTAAAACCGGTAAAAAACATATCGTCGTGAGAAATCAGAATTTTATCACCATATCCTGCATCACAAAGATTTTCAATTATCTTTATTTTATTTGAAATATAGTCTGCTGAAGTATCATTGTGCAGCCTATCAAGAGCTGCATAACATCCAAAAGAGAGAATTTTCAAGATATATTCAATATCTTCTGTATCACTCAAATGTCCTACCGTTACTTTCTGTGGTTTTACTCCGTTTTCATACAGTATTTCCAAGGCTTTTAATCCATTTTTATTATTTGCATTTGTATGAAGGACTATAGGTAAACCCAACTCACTATGAGCCAACGCTGATGATACAAGAAGTTTTTTATTGAAGCCTGAAATTTCTTCATCTTCAACTGCAGCTTTTATAATTCCTGCATTTATGTTTTTAGCATCATTCACATAATGCTTTGCTATAGTTTCTTCTTTCATCTTGGATATAATAGGATTGTATGTATAGTATAACCCTGTCGAACAAACAATGTGAACACCACTTTTTTCAGAAATCCTTTTTAAAAGTTCCACATCTCTTCCAATATTAGACGGCGTGCAGTCAAGAAGAAGATTAAGTCCATATTTTTCTTTTAGATATTTAAGATGATTGACTGAAACTTCTTCTACCTCTTTTTTGTCAATATACTTATCATGTGACATTTGATACAAAAATTCACAATAACAACAAATGTGCTCGTGGCTCAATACCGATTTCACATCATATTCATTTATTTTTCCTAAGACTGTATTTATCATATTTCTTGTTCCTTTCGACCTTTTTCGATACCCTTTATATAAAGACTGTATAATCTAGATGCCACATGTTTTGACAACGACTTCATATATAGTTAGGACAAAAATTTCTGTTAAAGTTTTTTTACTTCTTCAATCAACCTTTGAGCTATTTTTTCTATAACTTCAGGATTTTCTTCTTCTCTTATAGGTTTCATTATTTCTACGATTTGTTGTTTTGAAAATCCTTTTTCCATACACATTCTTGTCAATTTTAATAATTGCACTGGATGTATAATATCATCTCTCATAACAACTTTCCTTTCGTCAAATTTCGACACTCTTTATATAAAGACTGTATAATCTAGATGCCACTTGTTTTTAATGATAGTTCATGTTAAGTTAGGCCTAAAAACATAATACAAATATTCTCTTTTAATTCCTAGGTAAACATGTACGAACAAACTGTTTTCCATAATTATTAATTATGATGGCATGCTCTGATAAGGAAACATCAAAATCTTCTTTCACACCTGCTCTATATAGTGTTTCTCTTTCTAAAACATAATGATGTTTTTTTATAGAGTCATAATCAGCACCAAGTAGACCAAGTTCAGTTATCTTGATAATTCCAAGACGTTGTAGGTTAATAAGGGAAGCAGATATAATAAACGGATCACCCAAATCATATAATTCTTCGACAAAATAATTTGGCATCGCTTCGAGATAATATTTTGTTGAATCCTTTATCTTAAACTTAATTTCTGCGCAACGCAAATTACCTAATGTAGATATTTTCTTAATTACTTGTGCATCCATCACACTCATTTGTTTTATTGCATCAACGTACGAAGGATGCACTTGTGAAACCGTGCGCGTATCCATTGCCGATGCAAGTAAATTTTCATACATTTCTCGAAGGTCTTCTTCATCATATGTATACCTCAATGCTTCCAATATAGGTCCAGCAATCATTGTTGGTGGAACTTGAAGATTTTCTTCTGGTATGTGTTGAGTTTTCTTTTCCAAATCATCTTTAAAGTCTTCAAGTTTATATTTAAATGTTAGATTTGCTTTTTTCACAGGATAAAGTACGACGTTATTAAAAAAGCCAACAACAGTTGATAATGCACCGTCAGTTTCATTTGCTGTATTAGGTATGTTTTGCTGAATGGCATTTGAGATTGGCGTTATTACATCTGGCAACACAGAATTTTTATTTTCACACATTTTTATTTCTCCTCATCAATAGTATCTTTTTCGACAACATTCGACAGTCTTTATATGATTTTGCCAAGTCAGGAGAACAAAGCATACAAATTATGCAATGTACAGATAGTCAAATTCCTAAACGATTCGCTTAGACGTTTCATGGTATATCATTCATAAAAAGACATATCATATATGGTTGTATAATATGGTCTATTATTATGCGCCCACGATGAAGGTGCGTACTTAGTATCAACAAAATAAAGAGAATTACCGACAATATTTATACCATTAAGCGCGCATTTTGCTGCGATTATACTCTCCTTTGAAGGAATTGTATTAATTTTTTCGGTATGTGCAGGCGGGAACTGGACGCTGTATTTTGTATCAAAGATGACATCTTTTATAGTATTTGGAAACTGTGACGATTTCACGCGGTTTACAACAGTTCCTGCAACGCCAAGCTTGACATCAAAGCGCTGATATCCACTTTCTATATGTGTGATTTTGCCAAGGTACATAATATCGTCATATGTGTATGAGTAATCAATTAAGTTTTCGGGAACCTCTACTGTTGGAGCGGTTATTTTAACAGTTAAATAAAAATCGTCCCATTTAACACTATATCCCAGTACATCGGATACCGCTCGCACAGGAATAAACGTCAAATCGTTATGAAAAATAGCGGTATAACTCATTTTTTCGCCATCTATAATCGAATAATTCTTTTCGGGATAAAACACAAATATATGTTCGTCTTTAGTAAGTGTTGCCGCACTTTCATTTTCGTCCCAGCCAATAGTACCGCATATTGCATTGGAAAAAGCTCGCAAAGGAATATATGTGGTGCCGTCAATCAAAATCGGTTTTTCATCGCATTTTATAAAATTGCCGTTTACATCTATGTCAACGGGGACATTATATCCGCCATAGGTATCTACAGCAAAAGCATTAATTGACGTAAACATCATTATGGCTAAAGCAGTAGCCATTATCTTTTTAAACATACATTTACTCCTAACATTGATATAGTGGTCATACAAAAATTATATATTAACCAAATAGTCTTTTTTAAACCCATGCGCTCCGAAAATTTGCCAATTCCCCACACCAAGTCTTTGCATAATAGCCTTTCTTTCTTCTGCGCATAACGCAGGGTCAGTATCAACGGATGTCATAAGTATAGGAGCATATTGGTTGTACTCTGCCTGCTCCGGTGTTAATCCGTGAGTATTAATATAAATATCTCCTGTAAATGCAATATGATTTTTATAATCTATAAGGACTATCTCTCCTGGAAGATGTCCGCCTTTACCCTCATATACCTCAAAGTGCAATTCACCAAAATCAAAAAATCCAATTTGTGTAAGAGGTTCTTCCGGATTTTCCACATTATCCCACAATGATATAACTTTATTGGGATTTATAGTTTGATAAGATGTAAGCAATTTACATATATTGATATACGGTTTATGCAGAGGGTTTTCCTCACGATAGCCATTTTTTCCTTCGTATTCATTTTTTAAGCACAATGCAGTTTTTCTGCTTGCTAAAATCTCATCAAATACAGGAAGCATCCCGCAGTGGTCAACATCAGCATGTGTTATAAGTATCGTTTTTTTCATTTCATCAAACTTATGAATAAGCTTCTTCAAAACAATTTGCATTTCTTCTGTATAGCATGCATAACCACTGTCTACAAACAAGTATTCACCATTACTTTTTATTATGATTGTGTTGCTTCCGCATGGAGGCTCTATCAATATTATTTCGGTATTTTCAGTAACTTTATGTGTACTTATACGCGGGGAAAAGCTTTTACCTTTTGATGCACCAAGTAATTCTGCAAATTTGCTGATACTGTCAAATGTTCGATACGGAGATAATCCCTGCTCGTCCAATGTTTGCATAGCAAGATTTACGTGCACTAAAAGCTCCTTACTGATATCGGGAGCTAAACCCATAATTTGTGCCAAACCCATAACGTAGGTATTGTAAAAAATGCTATTGTCATATACCTTCTCAGAACTGTTATAGTCTATAACCCGAACTTTGCATATTTTTTCTACTTCTTTGAGAAATTCAGGTATATTGCTTGAATCATCAACATACAAACCCATTTTAAAATATTGATAATTTGTTCCGTTTTCCTGAGAACTTATATAAGAAATATTAAAATTAAATCTATCAATAAGCGTCAAAACATCCGTTACACTTCCCGGAACATCCTTCAGACAAAATTCCAGCAAAACAACGCTTGTTTTTAAATTTGTATTTTGAAGATATCCAATCTTCTCAAGCTCTATGTCTGCCTTTTTTAACTGTTCCTCCGTTCCTTCTGCATCAATAAACAGTGTATGTGAATCGACAGCCTTATTGTAGCTTACGCGAGTAATATTAATCCCTAATGTCGAAAAACACTTACTGGCCTTTAAAAATGCTCCAATACGGTTTGGCATAGATGTTACATATGTTTTCTTCATAAATTCTCCTCGCTTTCGACATTATACGACAAATACAAGTAATAATCACTATACAAATTAAAATCTAAAATCTCTTTTTCCGTGTTCAATATTTGCGATATAATCAGTTGCTATATCTCTTACTTTATCATTAGGGATATTTTTAAGTTCAGCCTCAATAAGCTTATCGCCAATTTCCCGGGTTTCTTTCGATGCATAATCCATTAAAAATTCCTTAAGTGTCATAAGGGCATTTGGGTGGCAACAGTTTTGAATCTGTCCTGTTTTGCAAAGGCTCATAAATCTGTCACCTGTTCTACCTTCGCGGTAACAAGCGGTACAGAAGCTAGGGATATATCCAAGCTCCATAAGCCATCTTACAACCTCGTCGAGCGTACGTTTATCGCTTACTTCAAACTGCTCTGATGTTTCATCTTCCGGCTCAGGCTCGCAGTATCCGCCAACACTCGTTCTTGACGCACCGCTTATCTGTGACACACCAAGCGGAAGCACTCTTTCACGACAGGCTTTAGACTCTCGAGTTGAGATAATCATACCAGTGTATGGTACGGCAAGACGGATAATAGCGCAAATCTTTGCAAAAGTATCATCATCTATACCGCCGTCAAACTCGTTAGGGTCGATATCATCTGCGCGCTTTACTCTTGGCACGCTTATTGTATGCGGACCAACACCGAATGCAGCTTCAAGGTGTTCTGCGTGCATTATAAGTGCAGCAAGCTCATATTTATATAGTTCAAGACCAAAAAGCACACCAAGACCGACATCATCTATACCGCCTTCCATAGCTCTGTCCATAGCCTCGGTATGATACGCATAATCGTGCTTTGGACCTGTAGGATGAAGACGTTCGTAGCTTTCCTTATGGTATGTTTCCTGAAATAGTATATATGTGCCGATACCTGCGTCTTTAAGCTTACGGTAATTTTCAACAGTTGTAGCGGCAATATTTACGTTTACTCGTCTTATAGCGCCGTTTTTGTGTTTGATAGAATAAATAGTATTTATGCTCTCAAGGATATACTCAATAGGATTATTTACAGGGTCTTCACCTGCCTCAATCGCAAGACGCTTATGTCCCATATCCTGAAGTGCGATGACTTCTTTTTTGATTTCCTCCTGTGTAAGCTTTTTACGTGGAATATGCTTGTTTTTCAAATGATACGGACAGTAAAGGCATCCGTTTACGCAGTAGTTTGAAAGATATAGCGGTGCAAATAGCACAATACGATTGCCGTAAAACTGCTTTTTTAGTTTTTCAGCAGACGCGTACATCTCTTCTATAAGCTCTTTATCCTCGCATGCCAAAAGGACCGATGCTTCACGGTGGTCAAGTCCTTTACCGCTTTTTGCTTTTTCAAGGATTTCCCTTACAAGCGGTAGGTTATTTTTATTTTCTTCTGCATACGAAAGGGTGTCAAGAACCTCTTCGTGGCAAATAAATTCTTCGGCTTTATGTGATTTTGGATTATACATTTTCATTTCCTCCTCTATTATAATCTCCTCTGTCTGTGACAATTGCGTGTCCAGTTTTAGCAATCTGCTGTTTTAAACTTTCAAGGTTTTCAGCAGATTCAAGTCCCGTTGCAAGCTTGTTGTCATAGAGGTTGTAGAGTTTTTTTGTATTATTTGGCGAAAGGTTTGGCATAATGACATTTGCGCCCATTTTAATGCCCATCTCGCGTCCTCCATCAACGATAGTTCCAAGTGCCGTTGTAGCAGGTATAAGTGCTTTTGGAAGCAAAAGTCTGGTAAGTCCAACCATCAAAAGTGTTTTTTCAAGGCTACCTGATTTTTTGTCTTTAAATGGTGTATCCTTATGAGTTATATATGGACCTATTCCAACCATTTCAGGATTTAGCTCTTTCAAAAAAAGCATATCTTTAGCCATATGTCTACTTGTTTGATACGGAGAGCCTACCATAAAACCACATCCGGTTTGAAAACCAATTTCTTTTAGGTTAAAAAGGCACTGCTTTCTATATTCAAGGCTCATTGAATGCGGGTGCAATTTTTTATAATGCTCATCGTCTGCTGTTTCGTGACGTAAGAGATATCTGTCTGCCCCTGCATCAAAAAACATTTGATAAATGTCTCTTTCGCGCTCTCCGACTGATAGCGTGACTGCGCAGTCGGGATATAAATTTTTTATTTCGCGTACGATATCTGCAAGGTACTCATCTGCAAAGTCACTATCCTCACCACCCTGCATTACAAAGGTACGAAATCCAAGTTCGTAGCCCATTTTACACCTTTCTAGTATTTCTTCTTTTGAAAGGCGGTAACGCGATATATTCTCGTTTGCGCATCTTATACCGCAATAAAGGCAATTGTTTTTACAATAATTTGATATCTCTATAAGACCACGAATATATATCATATTGCCATAATTTTGTATTTTCACCTTTTCGGCTTTTACGCCAAGATATGCTATATCGTCATTGTCTGCTTTTTCGATGATGTATTCAAATTCTTCAAGTGTTAAATTATGAGTTTCTTCCAAAGTATCGATAAGATGTCTTACTCTTTCTCTTACACTCATACTACTACCCCTTCAAATGTTTAAAAAAGGTTACGTCTGACCGACATAACCTTTTAAAATTCGAAAATATAAATCTTCCATATTAGATTTCTCTTTTACGTCAGATATCTATTTATATTTTACAATTTATATATTATTTTGTCAATAGAATTATATACCTTTTACTATATCGCCTACGCCGTTTAGTACGTATTTTGGTCTATATGGAAAATCAGAAAGCATACTCTCTGTAGTTACACCACTAAGCACCAAAACAGTATCAACTGCAGTTTCAATACCTGCTACGATATCTGTATCCATTCTGTCGCCTACGATAGCTGTTTCATAGCTATGACAACCTAGTGTCTTCATAGCGTGTCGAAGCATAAGTGGATTTGGTTTACCTATAAAATAGGCTTTTTTACCTGTAGAAATCTCGATAGGTGAAATAAGCGCGCCTGTTGCAGGCATTATACCTGCCTCGGTTGGTCCCGTAATATCAGGATTTGTTCCAATAAGCTTTGCACCTTTATTTACAAGCGCAATGGCTTTTTCGATTTTTTCAAAATTGTATGTACGCGTTTCACCTACTACAACATAGTCAGGATTCACATCGTTCATACATATTCCTTTATCGTAAAGAGCATTTAAAAGTCCTGCCTCGCCTATTACATAAGCACTTCCACCAGGACACTGATTACTTAAAAAATCCGCTGTTGCAAGAGCACTTGTGTAAAAGTGTTTTTCCGAAACCTCAAGTCCCATTCTTTTTAATTTTTGACTAAGCTCAACAGGTGTGCGTTCGGAGCTATTTGTAAGAAAAATAAAGTCGCCTTTTTCTTCAAGTAGCCACGTTACAAACGGAATAACACCGTCTAAAAGATTATTTCCGTGGTATATAACACCATCCATATCACATATGAAACCTTTTTTTGCTCTTAAATTTTCCATAATAGATCTCCTTTTTATTAATCAATTAGATTATAGGATTAAAGAACCTTATTTAAAAACTCGATTGTACGTGGGTTCTTAGGGTTAGAAAACACTTCCTCAGGTGTTCCCTCTTCCATTATAACACCTTCGTCAACAAAAATCAATCTATCAGCAACTTCTCTTGCAAATCCCATTTCGTGTGTAACAACAACCATTGTCATACCCTGCTTTGCAAGTTCCTTCATTACAGATAAAACTTCGCCTACCATTTCGGGATCGAGTGCACTTGTCGGCTCGTCAAAGAGCATAATGTCTGGGTTCATAGCAAGCGCTCTTGCTATAGCTACTCTCTGCTTTTGTCCGCCTGATAACTGATGAGGAAAGCTTTCTGCTTTATCTAAAAGACCAACTCTCTCCAGTAGTTCTCTTGCAGTTTTCTCTGCCTCTTCTTTTGATTTTAGCTTTAAATCAACCGGTGCAAGCATAAGATTTTTAAGCACATTCATATTTGCAAAAAGGTTAAAGTGCTGAAAAACCATACCAATATTTTGACGAACTTTATTTATGTTTATCTTTTTATCGTCAATGTGGTAGCCGTCAACTACGACCTCACCGCTTGTAATAGATTCAAGGCGATTTAAACATCTTAGAAATGTTGATTTTCCACTGCCCGAAGGTCCGATTACGCAGACAACCTCGCCCTCTTTTATGTCGATATTTATTCCTCTTAAAACCTCTATATCCTTAAAGCTCTTTTTAAGGTTAGACACGTGAATTTTAATGTTATCTGCCACGGTTAAGCCTCCTCTCAAGCGCATTTGCAACCTGCTGAAGTGCAAGTATAACCACAAGATACATTACGGCAACTATCGCCCATGTTTCAAACGATTTAAAAGTAATGGCGATAACATTCTGCGCTTTATTTACAAGCTCAGGGAAACCGATAACTGAAAGTATTGATGTATCTTTTAGTGTTATGATGAACTGGTTTACGATACTTGGAATCATATTTTTAATAGCCTGTGGAAGTACTACTCTAAACATCGATCTCCAATATGTAAGACCAAGACTTCTTGCTGCCTCTATTTGTCCGGGGTCAATTGCCTGAATACCCGCACGGATTATCTCCGACATATATGCACCGCAGTTTAGCGCAAGGCATATTGTACCCGCCTGTAAAGATGTAAGTGTCTGGCGAATTCCAAAAATATTTTTAAGTCCGTACGGAACTCCATAAAATACAAAGAATGCAAGAACTATCATAGGTACGCCTCTTATTATATTTACGTAAACCTTTGATATTACGTTGCATATTTTACTGTCCACTACACTTGAAAGTCCGAAAATTATACCAAGTATACAGCCAAAGAACAATCCCAGCAGTGCTAATAAAAGTGTTTGTCCCATCGCCGAAAGTAATAGCGGACCATATGTGTTTACTATTTGGCTCATAGCCTTAAAAGCCTCCTATACATTTCGCAAGGACACCGGTTATACCGATGCCCTTACAATTAATTCTTTAACTTAATGTCTTTATCAGCCAAGATATGCTTTGATTATTTCATCGTATTTGCCGTTCTCTCTTATATTTTTAAGTCCGGCATTGAAAAGATCGATAAGCTCCTGATTTTTCGCATCAAATATTGCAAAGCCATACTGTGCAGGCTCATTTTCTGTTCCCTCAACAAACTTCATATCCAATTCGCCTGTTTTGATGTTGTATTTTAGAATTGGTGTATCATCGAAACATGCTACAACCTGACCGCCAAGCACTGCCTGATACATATCAGGAGATGTTGGGAATGTTACAACTTCAAAGCCATACTTATCTTTGATGCTCTCAGCATACTCGTTACTCATAGTACCGTTTTTAACAGCAACCTTTTTGCCATTTAGGTCTTCAAAGCTATCTATATCAGAATCCTTTGCAACTGCCATACCCTGTGTAGCATCGTAGTAGCCGTCAGAGAATATCCAACCGCTTGCTTTTCTCTCATCAGTAATAGATGCACCTGCAATCATACCATCTGCCTGACCTGCCTGACACGCTGCGATAGATGCGTCCCAGCCGATATACTGAAGGTCATAAGTAAATCCCTGATCTTCAGC
>JAZQHY010000029.1:0-8239 GCA_045540815.1 Clostridia bacterium
CATTTAAATAAAATTTATGTTGATTTTTTTGGTAAAATAATATAAAATAAACAAGATTATTGACTAAAGATATCCGGAGGTTATTATGGACGGAATTGTTGAAAGAAATGAATACATTGCTATAAAAGCTCTAGAAAAAGGAGTAAATATTATTGGTCTTACCAGTGGCAAGGATACCAGATTTCATCACACTGAAATCCTTGATGCCGGTGAGGTTTTTGTTGCGCAGTTTACAGAAATGACATCTGCAATAAAAATAAAAGGAAAAGCGATTGTTTACACTAAGCATGGAGAAATCCATACTGAGGTATAATGGTAGGAGTGTTTTTTATGTGGACTGTTATATATGTATCAAAGGATAATAGCTTGATTGAAAAGCTTAAATCGGAACTTGAATCTAAAAATATTTTAGTGAAAATAAAAAATGTATCACAAAACCAGGATGATGAATGTTTTGAGGTAATGGTGCCCGAATCTGAAATCGAAAAGGCTCACGATATAATTATTAACATTGGATTTTAGGAGGTATTTTATAATGAATAATATCAAAACAATTGGAGTGTTAACCAGTGGAGGAGATGCTCCTGGAATGAATGCAGCAGTACGTGCAGTTACCAGAACTGCCATAAATAAAGGTTACCGAGTTATGGGTATAAAACAGGGATATAAAGGCCTTATTGATGGTGATATTGAAGAGTTGACATTAAGATATGTTTCGAATACTCTTCATCGTGGCGGTACTTTTCTAGGAACTGCAAGATGCAAGGAGTTTACCACTCCTGAAGGGCAGAAAAAAGCCGCTGATAGATGCAAAGAATTTGGCATTGATGCAATTATAGTCGTTGGTGGTGATGGTTCTTTCAGAGGTGCTATGGATTTAAGTGCACAAGGTATATTTACAGTGGGTATTCCTGGAACAATTGATAATGATATTGCCTGCACTGAATATACAATTGGATTTGATACTGCTCTTAATACAGCTATGGAAGCTATAGATAAAGTTCGTGATACTATGGCAAGTCATCAAAGATGCTCTGTTGTTGAAGTTATGGGAAGACATGCGGGATATATAGCAACAGAAGTTGCTATTGCTACTGGTGCAGAGGTACTATTGATACCTGAAAAAGAGTATGATATTGATAAAGATGTAGTTGGAAAGATAATTGCGGCTAAAAACAGAGGTAAAAGTCATTATATTGTTATATTGGCAGAGGGTATTGGTGGAGCAAGTAAGCTTGCTAAAAAGATTGAGGCTGACACAGGCGTTATTACCCGTGCATCTGTTCTAGGATATATTCAAAGGGGCGGAAACCCAACTGTGAGAGATAGAGTTATAGCAAGTAAAATGGGTTACCACGCAGTAAATATTCTTGAAAATGTTACAGGAAGCAGAATTGTTGTTTATAAAAAAGGCATAATAACTGATGTTGATATGATTGAAGGATTATCACAGAAAAAGTCTATCGACGAAAGCGAAGTTGAAATGGCACACATTCTTGCTATGTAATATTTGGAGGAGTATATGAGAAAAACAAAAATTGTTTGTACAATGGGACCCGCAGTTAGTGACATCAATGTATTGGCAGAACTAGTTAAAAGTGGTATGAACGTTGCCAGGCTTAATTTTTCTCATGGGGGATATGAAGAACATAAACAGCGTATTGAAGATATAAGAAAAGTCCGAGATGAGCTATGCGCACCTATAGCTATACTTCTCGATACAAAAGGACCTGAAATAAGAATAAAGGAATTTGAAAATGGCTCGGTAAATCTTGCTCAAGGGAATAAATTTGTATTAACATGCAACGATGTTCAGGGAAATGAGTCGATTGTTTCTGTGACGTATGAGAATTTATATAATGATATTGGAATAGGTGACAGGATCTTACTTGATGACGGTCTTATAGAGCTGAAGGTTGAAAATATCGTTGAAAAAGATATTATATGCGAAGTAATTAACGGCGGTATGCTTTCAAATAAAAAAAGTATAAATATCCCTGGTGCATCTATAAAGCTCCCGTATTTAAGTGAAAAAGATGTAAAAGACATTATTTTTGGAATAGAAAATGATGTCGATATAATAGCTGCATCATTTGTAAGAACTGCTTATGATGTTTTAGAGGTTAGAAAGGTTCTTGAAGAAAATGGCGGTGATGATATACACATTATTGCTAAAATAGAAAATAGTGAAGGTGTAAATAATATCGACGCTATAATAAATGTCAGTGATGGTATTATGGTTGCGAGAGGCGATATGGGGGTTGAAATACCTTTTGAAGATTTGCCGTCTATACAAAAGCTTTTAATAGAAAAGTGCTATAAGGCAGGCAAGAAAGTTATTACAGCAACTCAAATGCTGGATTCTATGATTAGAAATCCAAGACCAACCAGAGCCGAAACTACTGATGTAGCCAACGCTATATATGATGGCACAAGCGCTATTATGCTTTCTGGTGAAACTGCTATAGGAAAATATCCTGTAGAAAGTGTTAAGACTATGAGTAAAATAGCCGAAAAGACCGAGAAAAGCATTAATTATAAGAAAAGATTTCACAATCAAACAATAAAGAATCTTACTACAACTGTTGCAAGTGCTATAAGCCACGCAACATGCACTACAGCTATGGATTTGGGTGCTAAGGCAATAATCACTGTTACAAATTCTGGAGCAACAGCAAGGATGGTATCAAGTTTCAGACCGGATTGCCCGATTATTGCTACAACCCCTGCACCAAAGGTATATAGACAGTTGGCACTTTCGTGGGGTGTGTTACCTGTAATGAGTGAGCAACAAAAAAGTATGGATGATTTATTTGACCACGCTGTAGATAAATCGCTTGAAACAGGTATTGTAAAAAATGGTGATTTGGTTGTTATTGCAGGAGGTCTTCCTGTCGGAATAAGTGGAACAACGAATATTATAAAAGCACATCTAGTAGGTCACGTTCTTGCTGAGGGGAAGGGTATAAATAACCTCTCTGTAAGCGGGAAAGTATATGTAGCAAAAAATGTCAGACAAACACTTGAAGAATTTGAAAATGGAGATATTCTTGTTGTGAATAGCACAACAAATGAATATTTACCAATCATAAAAAAAGCAAAAGGTGTCATTGTCGAAGAAAGCGGAATGACATCACATGCCGCTATTGTAGGTATGACACTTGATATTCCTGTTATAACAGGTGCAAAAAATGCTGCATCAGTTCTTAAAACAGGTACAGTTGTTACCATTGACAGCTCACGCGGACTAGTGTATAGTGGTGTTGTTAAAGCAATATAAGAGTATATATTATATAATTTTACTATAGATGTTGGAGGTTTAATATGGCTACAAACAAAGAAATTGAAAAGACTTATGACCCCAAAAAAGTCGAAGACAGAATTTATAAAGATTGGGTAGATAATAAGTATTTCGAGGCAAAGGTGGACCCTAGTAAAAAACCATTTACTATTGTAATTCCGCCTCCAAATGTAACTGGACAGTTACATATGGGACATGCTCTTGACGAAACTCTTCAGGACATATTAATAAGATACAAAAGAATGATGGGTTACAGCGCTCTATGGATTCCTGGCACTGACCACGCAGGTATAGCTACTCAGATTAAGGTTGAAGAAAACTTAAGAGTTGAGCACGGCCTTACAAGACACGACCTTGGCAGAGAAAAATTTCTTGAAAAGGTATGGGACTGGAAAAACCAATACGGCAACAGAATTATAAATCAGCTTAAAAAGCTTGGTTCATCTTGCGACTGGTCAAGAGAACGTTTTACAATGGACGAAGGCTGTTCAAAAGCTGTTAGAGAAGTTTTTGTTAATCTATACAATGAAGGACTTATATATCAGGGCAACAGAATTATAAACTGGTGTCCTAACTGTGCTACTGCACTTTCTGATGCTGAGGTTGAGTACGCTGAACAACCAGGACATTTCTGGCACATTAAATATCCTATAAAGGATAGTGATGACTGTATAGTTATAGCTACTACAAGACCTGAAACGCTTCTTGGCGATACTGCAGTTGCAGTTAATCCAGATGACGAAAGATATACCAATCTTGTAGGTAAAATGCTGATTCTTCCTCTTGTAGGTAGAGAGATACCGATTGTTGCTGATGATTACGTTGATAAGGAATTTGGTACAGGTGCAGTTAAGATTACTCCTGCACACGACCCTAATGACTTTGAGGTTGGATTAAGACATAATTTAGAACAGATTAAGATATTTACCGACGATGCAAAAATTGCTAAAATAGGCAGTAAATATGATGGTATGGACAGATATGAGGCAAGAAAGGCCATGGTTACTGACCTTGATAAGCAGGGACTATTAGTTAAGATTGAAGAACATACTCATAATGTCGGTCAGTGTTACAGATGTTCTACAACTGTTGAACCTATGACTTCAAAACAGTGGTTTGTTAAGATGGAACCGCTTGCAAAGAGAGCTATTGAAGTTGTTAATGATAAAACAGTTAAATTTGTACCTGAAAGATTTAGCAAAACATACCTTAACTGGATGGAAAATATACATGACTGGTGTATTTCGAGACAGCTTTGGTGGGGACACAGAATTCCTGCATTCTACTGCGAAGATTGCGGTGAAACAACTGTATCTAAAGAGGACATCACAGTATGTCCTAAGTGCGGTGGTAAGGTTAAACAGGATCCTGACGTACTAGATACTTGGTTTAGCTCAGCGCTTTGGCCATTCTCAACACTTGGCTGGCCTGATAAAACAGAGGACCTTGATTATTTCTATCCTACAAGCGTGCTTGTAACAGGATATGATATCATATTCTTCTGGGTTGCCAGAATGATATTCTCGGCAGTAAAACATACTGATAAAGCGCCGTTTGAACACGTATTTATTCACGGTATAGTTAGAGATAGCCAGGGAAGAAAAATGAGTAAATCACTAGGAAACGGTATTGATCCGCTTGAAGTTATAGATCAGTATGGTGCTGACGCTCTTAGATTTACACTTGCTACTGGTAACTCTCCTGGAAATGATATGAGATATTACGAGGAAAGAGTTGAAGCAAGCAGAAACTTTGCTAATAAGATTTGGAATGCATCAAGATTCCTCCTTATGAATCTTGATATAGATAAAATTGAACTTCCTTGCGAAAACGAACTTTGTACAGAAGATAAGTGGATTTTATCTAGATACAATAAACTCGTAAAAGAGGTTACTGAAAATCTTGATAAATTTGAGCTTGGTATTGCTGTTTCGAAGCTTTACGATTTCATTTGGGATAGCTACTGCGACTGGTATATAGAGCTTGTAAAACCAAGACTTTATGCAAAGGAAGGTAAGGATTTCAAAAACGCACAGAATGTACTTGCATATGTTCTTATAAATACATTAAAACTTCTTCATCCGTTTATGCCGTTCATAACAGAAGAAATATATACTCATCTTCCTCACATTGAACCAAGCATTATGATTTCAAAATGGCCTGAATACAGAAGTGACCTATGTTTTGATGATGCCGAAAAGAATATGGAAATGATAATGGATGCTATAAAGAGCATTAGAAACGTAAGAACACAGATGAATGTAGTTCCATCGAAAAAGGCTAAAGTAATCATCGTTACAGATAATAAAGCTATTTTTGAAGGTAGTGAGATTTTCTTTGAAAAGCTTGCATCAAGTCTTGAAACTGTTATTCAGTTGGATAAATCAGGTATTCCTGAAAATGCTGTAACTACTGTCGTTGAAGGTGCTGAAATATTTATTCCACTTGATGATTTGGTTGATAAGGAAAAAGAAATGGAACGACTTCTTAAAGAAAAAGAACATCTTGAAGCAGAAATCAAGAGAGTAGAGGGTAAGCTTAACAATCCTGGATTCGTGGCAAAAGCTCCTCAAAAGGTTGTTGACGAGGAAAAAGCTAAGGAAGTTAAGTATAGAGAAATGCTTGAAAAAGTTCTTGCAAGTTTAGAATCTTTAAAATAAAACTTGGAGGCACATATGAACGTTAACGAATGTATAGAGTATATCCATTCGCTAAGTAAGTTTGGTAAAAAAGCCGGTTTAACCAATATACGTATGCTTCTTAATTATTTAGGTAATCCGCAGGATGAACTAAGCTGCATACACGTTGCCGGTACAAACGGAAAAGGTTCAACGTCATATCTTATTGCTAACGTTTTAAAATATCAAGGATATAAGGTGGGGCTTTTTACCTCACCTTTTATTGAAATATTTAACGAAAGAATAAGATTAAATGGAGAAAATATATCTGATAGCGATCTTGTAAAATATACTATAAAAGTAAAAAATGCGGTAGATTATTTGATTGGAAAAGGGTATTACCCAATAGAATTTGAAGTAATAACTGCAATAGCATTTTTATATTATAAGGATCAAAAATGCGATTATGTTGTACTTGAAACCGGACTTGGCGGAAGATATGATTCAACGAATATAATAAAAAATAACACCTTATGCGTTATAACTAATATAGGTATTGACCATACAAATATTCTTGGTGAAACTATTGAAGATATAGCATATCAAAAAGCGGGAATTATAAAGGAAAACAGCACTGTCGTTTTATATCCTGCACAAAAAGAGGCGTGTGGTGTTATTGAAAGATATTCGGCTGAAATGAACGCTTCTGTAAAACAAGTAGATGTATCATCTTTGGAGATAATAAGTGATGATTTTTCGGGAAGTGTGTTTAATTATAAAATGCACAAAAACATCCATTTATCGCTTGTTGGCACGCATCAGATTTATAATGCAATTACCGCGCTCGAAGCTATAGATGTGCTTTCTAAAAAGATAAATTTGTCCGAAGAAAGCATAGTGAAGGCTTTTTTTAATGCCAAATGGCCTGTAAGATTTGAAGTGTTTAATAAAGATATTCCTGTAGTAATCGACGGAGCACATAATCTTCAGGGAGTAAGTAGCTTTGTAAGTGGTATGGACAAGTATTTTCCTGATAAAAAGAAAGTATTTGTTGTTGGAATGTTAAATGAAAAACAATACACTCAGTCGCTTGATTGTGCTTTAAATATTGCTGATGCGGTTGTTATTACATCGGTGCCTAGCATAAGGCAAACAAGTGTTGGAGATATTTATGATTATGCCAGATCAAATCATAAATGCGTAGGATTTATCGAAAACAACTTTGATGCTTTTACTTATGCGTATAAGCTTTGTGACGATAATTCGGTAATAGGTATATTTGGCTCATTGTATCTTGCTGGAAATATGAGAAGTTTTGTCGAAAACTTTTAGGAGTTTCGACAAAGCTTCTTTTTTTTCACCAAAGGACTTTTTAATGATAAAAAGAATATGTTTAACTAGCTATATTTATTACATAAGGAGTGAGAGTTTTTGAAAGTATTTTTCAGTGAAAAGG
The DNA here is from genome assembly GCA_045540815.1 of Clostridia bacterium. Lineage (GTDB taxonomy): Bacteria > Bacillota > Clostridia > UMGS1810 > UMGS1810 > JAZQHR01. The sequence continues at coordinate 7,376 of JAZQHY010000029.1, forward strand.
ATAATATGCTTACAGTTAAAGTAATCGGTGAACTTGATCATCATAACGCATCGCAAATAAGAGAAGAAACCGACTTTAAAATAACAAATGACAATATAAAACACGTCATTTTTGATTTTACTAACCTGTCTTTTATGGATAGCTCGGGTATAGGCGTGATAATTGGAAGGTATAAGCTGCTTAGTTCATTATCAGGAAGGTTGTATATTGTTTCTCCATCTAAAAGTCTTAACCGAATACTTGAATTGTCTGGAATAATGAAGATTATAAAGGTTTTTGATACCGTTTCCGACGCAGAAAAGGAATATGAAGGGAGTGTTTTTGGTGAACAAGCGTAATGAGGTTAAAATAGAGTTTTTAAGTAAATCTGAAAATGAAGGCTTTTCAAGAATGGTGGTTGCATCACTTGTTTCTCAACTCGATCCGACAATTGAAGAACTTAATGATGTTAAAACTGCAGTATCAGAAGCTGTTACAAACTGTATTGTTCATGCATATAATGGCAAAACAGGTTACATATTTTTAGAATGTATACTATATGATGATGAGATTTATATCAGCATAAAAGATAATGGCAGAGGTATAGAAGATGTAAAAAAAGCAAGAGAACCGCTTTTTACAACTAATACTGATATGGAGCGTTCCGGAATGGGATTTACAGTTATGGAAACATTTATGGATACTGTAAAAGTAGATTCTATAGTCGGAGTAGGTACTAAAGTAACAATGACAAAGAAAATATGTGCAAATAGACTTTGATAACGTGAAAGGTCACTAAAATGCAAAACGAAGAAATTTTAAAGCTTTTAATCAAAGCGCAAAACGGTGATAAAAAAGCCGAAAGTGAAATTTATGAAAAAAATG
>JAZQHY010000030.1:0-47230 GCA_045540815.1 Clostridia bacterium
TGGCAGAAAAGATAAATCTGTTAAAAAAGTTCTTTTAACACTCGATGTCGATATAAATGTTGTTACAGAAGCAGTTGAAAATAATGTTGATATTATCATTTCACATCATCCGGTAATTTTCAATCCGTTAAAAAACATAACCGAGGAAACAAGCGAAGGAAAAATGTTTTCCTTGCTTATTAAAAATGATATATCTGTGTATTGTGCGCATACTAATCTTGATGTTGCAAATGGCGGACTTAATGATTATGCTGCAAATCTTTTGGGGATAAATGTTGATGGTAAACTAAGCGAAGAAACAAATCTAGGAAGATACGGAACCTTTGATAAAGAATATACATTAAATGATATAGTTTTTATTTGCAAAAAAGTATTTAAATATGATAATATACGTTTTGTCGGTGATAAAAATAAAAAAGTTAAAAAAATAGCGATTGTTACCGGTAGCGGAATGAGTGAGATTGATAAATGCTATGAAAAAAATATAGATTTGTTTATAACGGGCGATGTTAAGTACAGCGGAGCACGTGAGGCATTAAACAACAATCTTTGTATTATCGATGCCGGTCACTATGGTACTGAATATATAGTTGTTGATTTACTGTACGATGTATTAAACAAAAAATTCCCTGAGATAGAATTTGTTAAATCAATTAGCAATACTAACGTATTTGACACAATTTAAAATAAATGGTATATTAATTAATGCGAGCAAGCCGAATAGTCGCATGTACAAAATCGAAAGATTGTATATGAGGAAAGTCCGAGCATCACAGGGCAGGGTGCCGGGTAACGCCCGGTGGAGGCGACTCTAAGGAAAGTGCAACAGAAAATAACCGCCGTGAAAACGGTAAGGATGAAAAGGCGAGGTAAGAGCTCACCGTGGATTGGGTAATCAATCTGACGTGTAAACCCCACCTGATGCAACACCGCATAGTGAGGATTTATGTTGGCCCGACATTCCTCGGGTAGGTGGCTTGATGTGCATAGCAATATGTATACTAGATAGATGGCTATTCAAGACAGAACTCGGCTTACAGACTTGCTCGCTATATTTGTTTTTGAAGGAGCAAAACTTATGCAAAATGTAAATGTAAAAAAATTACGTGATGATGCGATTATCCCTACATATGGCTCGGCAACTGCTGCCGGTGCTGACCTTTACGCATGTATTGATGAAGCTGTAGAAATTAACCCCGGCGAAACAAAAATGATTCCTACGGGACTATCTATGGAGATACCTGTTGGATATGCAGGATTTATATATGCAAGAAGCGGTCTTGCATCAAAAAGAGGTCTTGCTCCTGCAAATAAAGTTGGTGTTGTAGACTCTGATTATCGCGGAGAATTTATGGTTGCTCTTCACAATCATTCAAACATAAAGCAGACTGTTGAACCAAAGGAAAGAATAGCACAGCTTGTTATTGCACCACATCTTACAGTAGAATTTTCGGTGGTTGATGAATTAAGCGATACTGAGCGTGGTAGCGGTGGATTTGGTTCTACCGGTACAAAATAATATTTATGTGATTTTCCAGGCACAAAAGTTTAAACTTTTGTGCCTTATTTTTTTGTTCTAAAATAATATTTTTAACCATATATTTATTATATCTATATACAGAGGTGAATACATATGAAAGAAGAAATTACAAAATTTTTTCCGATAAAAATTCAAAATGTTTTAAACAATCTAAACAATGATATTTGGTTGAAACTTGAGGAAATCAGGGTGAGTATAGACAAGCCCTTAATAATATGTGGTAATAATTTTTCTGCGTTTTTAAAAGAAAATTCAGATATTTCTGATTTAGCTAAAGATAGTGTAGTTGTAAGTGAAAGAGAGATTTTATGCATTATAGAGATGATAACCGAAGGGTCGGTATATGCTGTTACTGATAAAATCAAAAATGGATATATAGTGCTGCCGCGTGGTCACAGAGTAGGTATAACAGGGACAACCGTTATGGAAAACAATAACATAAAGTATATAAAAAATATTTCGTCACTTAATTTTAGAATAAGACGAGAAATAAAAGGGATTTCGGATAAAATTATTCCTTATATTTATGATAAAGAAAGTATAAAAAACACACTTATAATAGCTCCTCCAAGATGTGGCAAAACAACTCTTTTAAGGGACATTTCGCGTGCGCTTGCAAATAACATAAATAAAGTAAAGGTAAGTATTGTAGATGAGCGCGGAGAAATAGCAGCAGTATATAACGGTGTACCTCAAAATGACGTAGGTGTATACGCAACTGTTCTCGATATGTGCCCAAAATCTCAAGGAATGATGCTTCTTGTAAGATCAATGTCACCTGATGTGATAATTACTGATGAAATAGGAGGCAGAGATGATATTTATACATTAAAGGATATATCCAGGTGCGGTGTAAATATTATAACTACAATACACGGCTTTGATATAAACGATGTACCGCCTGAATTACAAGCTTTTTTTGATGTTTTTATAGTGCTTAGCAAAAGAAACGGTACAGGTACAATAGAAAAAATAATTAAAGGTGGGGAGAGAATTGCTTAAAGTTCTTGGGATAATTTTAATAATTTTTTCGAGCAGTATTTTTGGATATCAAAAAGCATCATCATATAAAAAAAGAGTTTTAGAGCTTATTGAATTGAAAAAAGGAGTAGAGATGTTTGAAACAGAGGTTAGATTTGTAAGAACACCTTTATGCGAGGCATTTGATAAAATAGGAGATAAGCTTACAGGAAGCCTTTCTTCTTTGTTTAGTGATTTTTCGAAAAAGTATGAATCTTTAAATGGATTAAGTGTAAACGAAATATGGGATACACTTGTTGACGAAAAAACAAAAAATACATATCTTTGTAAAGATGACATTAAACTTATAAAAGATTTTGGAATATGTCTTGGCACAACAGATGCCGAAGGTCAGATAAATAATATTATGTCAATGCTGGATAGAATAAATTATCAAATAAATTGCGCAAAGGATTTAGAACAGAAAAATGCAAAGTTATATCAAAGTCTTGGTATATATTCGGGTGTTTTGATTTCAATATTGCTTGTTTGATACGGAGGAATACAAAGTGGAAGTTGATCTAATTTTTAAAATTGCTGCAATAGGAATAGTTATTGCTGTTTTACATATTATTTTAGAAAATTCAGGGAGAAAAGAACAGGCTATGATGACAACACTTGCGGGTTTGATAGTTGTACTTTTAATGATTGTGCAGCAGATAAGTGTTCTTTTTGAAACTATAAAAAATATTTTTGAACTATAGTGAGGATAAAAAGTGGAAATATACAAAATTGTCGGTGTAGCAATCGTATCTACAGTTCTTATATCTGTGGTAAAGCCATACAGAAAAGAGATAGCTTTGCTTTTAAGTGTGCTTGCAGGAATAATATTATTTTCCTATATTTCCTTGTATATGAAAAGTGCTGTATCTACAGTGTATGAGGTTGCATCAAGAATTGATATCGATCTTTCGTTTGTGAAAATAATTTTAAAGATAATTGCTGTTTCATACGTGTGCGAATTTGGCGCTCAAATATGCAAGGATGCAGGCGAATCATCTATAGCATCTAAGGTGGAACTTGCCGGAAAAGTTATTATTGTGTACATATCTACACCGATAATAATGTCACTTTTTAATTTACTTACAGGTTTTAACTGATTTGGAGAAAAATATGAAAAGTATACTTGTGATTTTTATATGCATTTTTGTGATTATTCCTATTAATTCGTACGCAGACCAACTTGCTACTGTGCAGTATGATGAATTGGAATTCGATAAGCTTATGGATATATCGTCAGATTATCTTGTGGAGGATATTTCTATAGAAAACATTAAAGACAAGCTTTTAAACGGCGAAAATTTTATAGATATACATACTTTAGGAGGCAAAATTTTAAGCTTAATATCAGAAGAAGTAATGTTAAATATTAACCTTGTTGTATCACTTATTGTACTTGCGATTGTATGTTCTATCCTTACAAATCTCCAAAGTGCTTTTGAAAACAGAGGGGTATCAGAAATATCGTTTGTAGCGTGTTATATCGTTTTTGTTGCGTTAACTGTAACTGGATTTTATGAATGTGCAAAGCTTGCAGGAAAAGTTGTAAATGAGCAGGCGGCATTTATGAAAATGGCTGTTCCTACATACATCAGCCTTATGATTTCTACTGGAAATGTTTCGGTCGCAAAGACAATGGAGCCGGTTTTTCTTTTTGCTGTACAGTTTATTGGTGGTTTTATAGATAGGTTTATGCTTCCTGTTGTTTTTTGGATTAGTATACTTTCAGTAGTTAATAACTTATCAGATAGATTTCACGTGTCAAAGCTTATAGACTTTTCAAAACAGACTATTACGTGGGTGCTTGCTGGTATGGTTACTTTTTTTGTTGCGGTTATGAATTTAACAGGTATAACATCATCTGCTGTTGATGGAGTTGCGATAAGAAGTATGAAATATGCAGTTGGAAGATTTGTGCCGGTAGTTGGAGGAATACTTACGGATTCTGTAGATACTGTTATTACATCTACGATAGTTGTGAAAAATGCAATGGGGGTTTTGGGTGTAATAGTTATGATTTTAATATGTGCATCTCCGATTATAAAGCTTGCGGTATCTATGATTATGTTTAAGATTGCAGCAGGTGTTATTGAGCCTATTGCAGATAAAAGAATAGTTGGTATAGTAAGTAACATTGCTAGCGGTATATCTCTTTTGTTTATTATGGTTTTTTCTGTTACAGTAATGTTTATCATTTCTATAACAACCGTTATTGGTTTTTCGAATATTACTGCTATGATAAAGTAAGGTGAGAGGTTTGGAATATATAAAAGCATATTTTTTAAATATAATATCAGTTATTTTATTTACTGTTTTAGTAGAAATTCTTATGCCAAACAGTTCGTTTAAAGGATATATAAAACTTGTTTTGGGCTTATTAGTTATATTGGCTGTTGTAAAACCTATAACAAATTTGACGGGTTTTAATATTGATTCATTAGTTGATACAGACCAATCATATGTTACGTCAACACAAATTGAGGAAGTGCAAAATCGTCAAATTAACACTGTTTTCTGCGATAACCTTGAAAATGCTATTGAAACAGATGTAAAAGAGAGGTTTAATGAAGATGTTGAAGTCAGCGTTGAAGCGGATATAAACGAAATCAAAAATATAGATATAACAGGGATTAGCGACGAAAGAAAATATGAAATAGAAAAATACATTTTGGAAACATTTGTAGGTGGTGAATAGATGTACGATTTTATTGAAAAAATCAAAGATAGAATGAATAAAAAACACATATACATAATATTTATAATAGGGGTTGTTATTATATTAGTTTCTGGAAAGGTCAAGCCTGACACTCCAAAAACAGATATAGCTCGGACGCAAAGTGAAATTGACGCAGAGGCTCTTGAAGAAAAGCTTGAAGATATTTTATCGAAAATATCGGGCGTAGGTAAGGTTAATGTTATGATTACATATGAAACATCAGGAGAAATGGTAGCGGTATCAAATGATAAAATTTTGACCGAGAAAGACAAAGAAAGCGTTGATAAAGAGATAGTTATGAAAAGCGATGGCTCTCAAAAGGAGCCGTTTGTTTCCAAAGAAATAAAACCTGTTGTAAGAGGTGTGCTTGTAGTTGCAGAGGGCGCTGAAGTTCAAACAACGCGAATAAACCTTACAAGAGCAGTATCGTCGGTTCTCGATGTACCTGTGAACAGAGTAGAAGTTTTGCCAAAAAACAAGGAGGAAAAATGATGATGGTTTTTAAGAGAAAACAAGTTATAGCAGGAGCATTGGTTGTAATGATTGGACTTGCGGGATATCTTAACTATATGTATGATGAAGAAACTACAAGCGTTGGTGCTGATGCAAATGAGCTTGAAACTGCTAATATCGGACAGGTGCAAATGGTAAACGGAACACAGGACTACTTTTCGAATAGCAGATTAAACAGAGAAAATGCAAGAGCAAAAGCGATTGACCTATTAAAAGATACCATTGCGAATGAAAATGTTAGCCAACAGACAAAAAATGATGCGCAGAAGCAAATACTTGACATAGCTAAAAACATTGAAAGCGAAGAGGATATTGAAAGTATAATCATTGCAAAAGGCTTTAATGATGCAGTAGTGTTTATAAATGGTGAATCTGTTACTGTAACGGTGAAAACTACCGAGTTAACGGCTGTAGATACGGCAAAAATAAAAGATGTGGTTATGGAATATATAAATACAAATAATATAAAAATAGTTGAAGTTGAGTAAATAATATGATATAATATACATATCCTAAAAGGACTTTATTACTAAGGAGGTTTAATCATGGAAAATAATATGAATGAAATAATGGAATCTACAGGTAATATTAAAATTTCAGATGAGGTTGTTGCTACTATTACAAATATTGCTGTATCTGAGATAAACGGAGTTAGCGGTCTTGGTGGCACGTTTACAGGCGATATAGCGCAGATGCTTGGTAAAAAAAGCTTTACAAAAGGAATTAAGGTTGATATAAAAGAAAACAACGTTACATTGGATTTAAATGTAATTATTGAGTATGGAGTAAAAATTCCTGAGGTAGCGTGGGAGATTCAGGAAGCAGTTAAAAAAGCTATAGAATCTATGACCGGACTTGATGTGGAGAAGGTTAATATTCACGTTGTAGGTATTAATGTTCCTAAAACAGAGGATAAAAACACTCAAAACGAGGAAGAAACTGAAGAATAATTTTAAAATAGCCCTGTTTTTTATTAAAACGGGGTTTATTTTTTTATTTTTATGTTGTATAATATTATTATATACTGATAAACCTAGGAGGATTACAGATGAGCAGAAAAAAAGCACGTGATTTAGCTTTTAAATTAATTTTCGAAGTTCCTTTTTTTGAAAATAGATTTAAGGAAAGAATTGAAAATTTTAATGATATTAACAAAGAGAGTTCTTTAAGTGAAAATGATTTTAAATATATAGATTCTTCAGTTAGTTTGTGTTTTGAAAATGCAGAAAAAATTGACAAAATACTTTCTGATAACTTAAAAAACTGGACTCTTGATAGAATACCAAATGTTGCAAAAGCTATTTTAAGACTTGCTGTATGCGAGATGATGTACATAGATGATGTACCATATCAGGTGGCTATAAACGAAGCTATTGAGCTTGCAAAAACCTACGGAGATGATGATGCTCCATCTTTTATTAACGGTGTGCTTGCAAGCGTAGTAAAATCCGAAAAAATAGAGGGATAATATGGCTGTTATTACTGTTAGTCAATTAAATAACTATATGAAACGCTTTGTCGACAGTAACGTGCATCTAAGCAAGCTATGGGTAAAAGGTGAAATATCCAATTATAAAAAACACTATACAGGACATATATATATGACACTGAAAGACGAAACGAGTGTTATAAAAGCAGTTATGTTTAAAGGGAGTGCTTCGTCGCTTTTGTTTGAACCGGATAACGGAATGATGGTTATTGCCTGTGGAAAGGTAGCGGTTTTTGAACGAGACGGTCAGTATCAGCTTTATGTAGAAAGTATGGTTCCTGACGGCGTTGGTGAACTCCATATTGCATATGAGCAGCTTAAAGAAAAGCTTGAGCAAAAGGGATATTTTGCCGAGTCGCATAAAAAACCTATTCCTAAATTTCCGTCAAATATAGGTGTAATAACATCTCCTACAGGAGCGGCAATCAGAGATATTTTAAATGTACTTACTAGAAGATACCCTGCGGCAAATATTTACATATATCCTGCACAGGTTCAGGGAGTAGGGGCTAGTGCAACGATTGTAGATGGAATTGAGCTTTTCAACAACCTTAAAAATGTCGATGTTATTATTGCCGGACGTGGCGGTGGTTCAATTGAAGATTTATGGGCATTTAATGAAGAAAATGTAGCTGATGCGATATATAATTCTGATATACCTATTATATCAGCTGTCGGTCACGAAACTGACTTTACTATAGCTGATTTTGTATCCGACCTTAGAGCGCCTACGCCGTCAGCCGGTGCGGAGCTTGCAGTACCTGATTTGCTGGAGGTTAAAAATAAACTAAGCACAACCAAATCACGACTTTCGGTTTTGCTAACTAATTCTTATAAATACAAAAGAAAAGAGCTAGATAGCATTTTATCCAGAAATATATTTACAAATCCTGATTTCATTACTGAGGATAGGAAAATTCAGTTGGACAATATTTCTGAAAAACTTTTGAATTTATATCAAAATAAGATTGATAAAAGTAAAAATAATCTTTTAGGATATACTACAAAGCTTGAAGTTTTAAACCCGATTTCGGTTCTTAACAGAGGATATTTAATCGCAAGCAGGGAAAACGAACGTATAAAAAGTGTTAAAAGTATAAAAAAAGACGATGAAGTTAAACTTAAATTTAGTGACGGAACAGCAATGTGCCGTATAACTGAAATTACGGAGGAATAAAAATGAGCAAAAGTGATGCAAATTTTGAGGAAAATATAAAAAGACTTGAGGAAATAGTTGGCCTGTTAGAAAAAGGCGAAACACCTCTTGAAGAAAGTATGAAACTCTTTGAAGAAGGTGTCAAACTCACTAATCAGTGTATAAATATACTAGATAGCGCTGAGCAGAAAATAAAAAAACTAACTCAAAATAACGGCGAAATAGTAGAAACAGATTTTGTTTCGGAGGATTAATATGGAGTTTAAATCTGAATACAAAAAGAAAATTGATTTAATTGATAATCACATTGAAAAATATCTTGATAATCTTTCCGGTATTGATGAAACACTTAAAGATGCATTGAAATACTCAGTTTTAAATGGTGGAAAAAGAATTCGTTCCATTTTGCTGATAGAATGCGCAAAGCTTTTTGGCGTTGAATACGAAAAATCACTTAATCTAGCTATGGCTATTGAGTTTATACATGCATATTCTTTAGTTCATGATGACCTTCCGTCTATGGATAACTCTGATTTTAGAAGAGGTCAACCTAGTTGCCACAAAAAGTACGGAGAGGCAATGGCAGTTTTAACCGGAGATTCACTTTTAAACTTAGCGTTTGAAGTCGTTTGTAATCAGTGCTTAGAAGGCGAAAAATATGTTCGTGCAGCTCAAAAAATATCAAATGCATCAGGAATTTTCGGTATGATAAACGGACAAGTGAAGGATATAAAAATTTCATCAAAAAAAGATGCTAGTGAAGATGACCTTGTATCACTTATTGAGCAAAAAACTATGGCGCTTATTAGGGCTGCAGCTGTTTCGGGTGCTATTATAGGCGGCGCAGATGAGAAGAAAATCGAGCTAATAGATAAATATTCGTATCATCTTGGACTCGCTTTCCAAATCAGAGATGATATCGAGGACGAAATAGAAGATGCAAAAGAACATAACGATTGTCCGAATTTTCTTAATGTACTTGGAAAAGATACGGCTATTGAAAGACTTAATTATCATAAAGAAAAATCAAACGAATGTTTAAATAATTTTTTACATAATGACTTTTTGTTGTCGCTAAACAGGTATTTATTTGATTAAGATTGGATGAAAATATGACATATTTAGATAAAATATCATCACCTGAAGATTTGAAAAATATATCACCAGAAAATTATGGTGAACTGTGTGGTGAGATAAGAGAATTTTTAATAGATAATGTTATGCGTACAGGCGGTCATCTTGCGTCAAATCTTGGTGTCGTTGAATTGACTGTTGCTATGCATTTGGCTTTTAACTGCCCTAAGGATAAGTTTATTTTTGATGTTGGCCATCAAAGTTACGTACACAAGCTCATTACCGGCAGAAAAGAAGGCTTTTCATCGCTTAGAAAATTTGGTGGAATGTCAGGCTTTCCAAAAACAACCGAAAGCGAATATGATTCATTTAATGTAGGACATGCCAGCACTTCAATTTCTGCTGCATTGGGCCTTGCAAGAGCACGTGATTTACACGACGGCGATGAAAATATTGTTGCTTTAATCGGCGATGGTTCGCTTGGCGGAGGAATGGCGCTTGAGGCACTTAATGATGCAGGCATTAGCAAAACAAAGCTTATTATAATTTTAAACGATAACCAAATGTCTATTGGAAAAAATGTTGGCGGGTTGTCCGAACATTTAAGTAAGCTTAGAATTCGTCCTTCATATACCAAGGCAAAAGGAAGTATAAAGGATTTTCTCAACTCAAAAGGTAAGCTTTCCGAAAGCATAGCAAAAACTTTAAAAGCTGCTAAAGACAAAATAAAAGATGTTACAATTCGTGGCGGTGTATTTGAGGAGCTTGGTTTTACTTACCTTGGAATTATTGATGGTCACGATATTGAAAGCCTTGTTGAGGTTTTTGAACACGCTAAAAACATTGACGGACCTGTTATTATTCACACATATACAAAAAAGGGAATGGGATATAAAGACGCTGAGGAACATCCTGATTTATTTCACGGTGTGTCTGATAATTCAAACGCAAATGCCGAAAAAAACATTACATATTCAAAGGCATTTGAGAAAACATTATATAATATCGGATGCGAAAACAAAAAGGTAGTTGCAATAACAGCTGCTATGAAATCAGCATGTGGACTAGATGAGTTTGCTAACGCTTTTCCCGAAAGATTTTTTGATGTTGGAATTGCTGAACAGCATGCGGTAACTTTAGCAGCAGGTTTGGCTATGGGAAATATCACGCCTGTCGTGTGTATTTATTCAACTTTTTTACAAAGAGCATATGACCAGATATTGCACGATGTATGCCTTCAAAATCTGCACGTGGTATTTGCTATAGATCGTGCAGGAGTTGTCGGAGAAGACGGCGAAACGCACCAAGGTATATATGATTTATCTTATTTATCACATATGCCGAATATGATGATTTTGTCGCCTGCGTGCCTTGACGAATTTGAGCAAATGCTCAGATTTGCAATAAACGAACACACTGGACCTGTGGCTATCAGATATCCAAAAGCACAAGTGTCAAAGCGCAGTACATCAAATGACTTTGTTCCGAGTGTTGCAGAAGTTTTATCCACAGGCAAAGATGTTACCATAGTATCAGAAGGTAGAATGGTCGATTGCGCTGTGAAGGCAGCGGAGCTTATGGAGATTAGCGGAATTAATTCTACAGTAATTAACCTTAGAACACTTAAGCCTTTCGACAAAAACTGTATAGAAAAGTACGCATCAAAATCAAAATTATTAGTTACTATTGAAGATAATATTAAAACAGGTGGAATTGGTTCTTTTATTTCGTCTGAAACAGGATATAATGTTTTAAATATTGGATTTAATGACGGAATATTAGTACAGGGTAAACAGGACGAACTGTTAAAAGCCAATAAACTTGATTATCACGGAGTAGCAGAAACAATTATAAGTAGAATTAAAGAGGTTTAATATGAGTGACAGATTAGACGTAGAGCTTGTTAACAGAGGAATGGTTGAAAGCCGCGAAAGAGCTAAAGCATATATTATGTCAGGTATAGTGTATGTTGATGGTGAAAAAGCCCTTAAAGCAGGCGATAAAGTAAAAGATGGTGTATCTATCGAAATAAGAGGCTCAACCCTTCCATACGTTAGCAGAGGCGGATTAAAACTTGAAAAGGCTATTGATGTTTTTAAATTAAATTTAAAGGATAAAGTGTGTGTTGATGTAGGGGCATCTACTGGAGGATTTACCGACTGTATGCTGCAAAACGGTGCATCAAAGGTATATTCAATAGATGTTGGATATGGCCAGCTTGCGTGGAAACTTCGTACAGACGAAAGAGTTGTAAATATTGAACGCACTAATATCAGATACCTTGATGTGAGTGTTTTTAAAGATGAAATTGATTTTTCATCAATTGATGTATCATTCATTTCACTAAAGCTTGTTTTGCCAGTTGTATATGAATTTTTAGCGAATAACGGATATGTTGTTGCGCTTATAAAACCTCAGTTTGAAGCAGGCAGAGAAGAGGTTGGTAAAAAAGGTGTTGTGCGCGAAAAACATATACATAAAAAGGTTATTTTAAATTGCTTAGAATACGCAAAGACTTCAGGATTTTCAATTGAAAACATTGATTATTCACCAATAAAAGGACCTGAAGGAAACATAGAATTTTTGGTTCTTTTAACCAAAAATAGTGTTTTTGAAAACAAAGTTGATGAGTCATTTATTGATACAGTAATCGATAATGCCCATCAAATGCAGGAGAAATAATATGGCAAATGACTTTAGAACAATTGATTTAGGCGGTGGCGAAAAAATTGTCCTTGTTCCCAAAGAAAACGGTGAGGGTTTTGAACACAAACTAATCAAGGACGAAAATTACGTAGATAAGCATAATAGAATAAAAAATAAATCAAGTAATAGTTCGATTGATAATAACATACACAAAGGTCATCGTAAAAGACTCCGTGACAAATACATACGAAACGGTATTGATTCTCTAGATCATCACGAAGCACTTGAGGTTCTAATTGGTTATTCCATTCCGCGTCGTGAAACAAACAGTATTGCTCATCGTTTAATAAACGAATTTGGCAGCTTAAAAAACGTATTTAGAGCAGATTATACCGAGCTTGTAAAGATTGACGGAGTAGGGGAAATGACCGCCGCGCTTATAACACTCTGCGGTGATATTATGGATATATCACGAGAAACTAGCTTTGATGAGATTATGCTTTTATCGCAAGATGCTGTCGATGAATTTTGTTGCAATTTATTCAAATATTCTACAACTGAAAAATTTGCAGTATTGTTTTTAGACTCGGCCAGAAGACTATTGTCGTATGAGATTGTAAGTAGAGGCTCTGTAAATTCAACTGAGGCTTCTATAAAGAAAGTTCTTAAACTTGTTATGAAACATCAACCATCGGGTGTGATATTAGTACATAACCATCCTGCAGGAAACCTTGAACCATCATCGGAAGATGTTGGAATTACGAATAAAATTAATGTTTCACTCAAAAATATAGATGTGGAGCTAATCGATCATATTGTAACAAATGGCAGACGTTCTATAAGTATGGAAGGTCGTCAGATGATTGATAGAGAAAAGCAAAGGTGATTTTTTGGAATTAAAAAGCTTGAAAATTGAAGACAAAAAGATATTTGATGATATTGTGAATTTAAGCAGATTAAATGCTGAATCTTCTTTTGCAAATCTTTTCATATGGAGTGATGTATATAATACAAAATACGCCATTATAGATGGAATGCTCTGTGTGTTTTATACCAGTGATTCAGGTACTTTAAAGTGTATATATCCATTTGGAAATGGGAATATAAAAAGTGTTATACAAAATATTCGTGATAATGTTTTTCGCGATCAGACTTCTTTTGTTATGACCGCAGTCTGCGAGGACGATAAAGCGGTATTAGAAAGGGAATTTGGCGATAAAGTTACCTTTGAATATGACAGAGATTCGTCTGAATATGTATATTTATCCGAAAGTTTATCCGAATTATCTGGCAAAAAGCTCCATACCAAAAGAAACCATATAAATAAGTTTGTGTCAACATATGAATATACCTACAAAGAACTAGATTCTTCAATTTTTGCTGATTGTATACAATCAGCTGAAAAATGGATGAACTCAAAATATGAGGGTGTTAGGGGAGCATATGAAAAGGATCTGGCTACTATTTAGTAACCTTTTCTTTACTTTGACACATTATCGCTAAGCGGTGGAGCTATATATGTAGGTGATAAACTGATTGCTTTTTGTGTTGGTGAACAGTTAAACTTTGATACAGCAGTTGTTCATATAGAAAAAGCTGATGTTGATTATCAAGGCTCGTTTGCTCTAATAAACAGAGACTATGTTAAAAATAGGTGGAAAAATATTAAGTATATTAATCGTGAAGAGGATTTAGGAATAGAAGGTCTTAGAAAAGCAAAGCTATCGTATTATCCTGAATTTTTAGTCGATAAATATGTAGCAACATTTAATTTTTAAGGAGATTATATTATGATATGTGTTTTTTTAGCTAATGGGTTTGAAGAAATCGAAGCGCTTGCCTTTGTTGATATACTAAGAAGGGCAGAGATCGATGTTAAAACAGTGTCAATTGATGATGACTATAATGTTATAGGTGCTCACAAAATACAGGTTAAATCTGATTTAAATATAAAAGACCTTGATTTAAGCACGATTACAGGAGTTGTTTTACCTGGTGGAATTCCCGGAACACCTAATTTGCTTAACTCAAATTATGTTAAAAATGCGCTTGAATATGCTATAAATAATAATTTGTATGTTGGCGCTATATGTGCAGCCCCTATGATACTTGGAAAACTTGGCTATTTAGCCGGTAAATGCGCAACGTCTTATCCTGATTTTCAAAAAGAACTAGATGGCGCTACAGTACTTCAAACAAATGTCGTAAAAGACGGCAACATCATCACCTCAAGAGGTGCCGGAACTGCCCACGATTTTGCTTTTGAGTTTGTAAAAGCTATAAAAAATGGAGATTTAGCTAATTCAATAAAAAGCGCTATGCAGTATTCGTTATGAACAAATCAGATATAAGAAAAATTTATCAAAAAGTAAGACGAGCTATGTCGTCAAATGATGTGTTGATAAAAAGCAGTACTATTCAAAATAAGATTTTTAAAGCGGAGTGGTATAAAACTTCAGCTAACATAATGATATATATTTCGTTTCAGAACGAGGTTGAAACTCATAAAATTATAAAAAATGCTATTTTGGGGGACAAAAGAGTGATAGTTCCGGTCTGCGCAGATGAAAATACCATTATTCCAGTTGAAATAAATACGCTCGATGATATGAAACTAAACAAATACGGCATTTTAGAGCCTGAAAAAGTTGTAAAATTTGAAGGCGATATAGATTCTGTCATAGTTCCAGGGGTTGCGTTTGACAGAAATTTTAACAGAGTAGGTTTTGGGTGCGGATATTACGACAGATTTTTATCTAAATATTCAAATTCACTTAAAGTTGGTATATGCTTTCAAAATCAGCTGTGCGATATAATAGATGCGGATAGTAATGATATCCCTATGAATATTATCATTACTGAAGAGGAGACAATAGTTAACAATGATTAAATCTGCGAATTTCTTGCTTATTATAATATTTTTGTTACAAAGCATAATCGGACTTGTTTTTAATTCCGGTAATTTTTCGTATTTATTTAATATAGTAATAAGTCAGGTTTTCGCAATTTTAATCCCGCTTATTTTATTTATCCGTGTTAACAATAAGAAGATAAATATTAAAATAGGCGAATTCAGAGCTCTGCACATTATTATTGCAGTTTTATGTACTTTCTCTATAAATATTATATCTCAATACATAAACATTCCTGTTTTAGTGCTTATGGAAGAACAACAAATCAAGGCGCCAATCGAATTTATGCCTAACGGAGCATTTGAATTTGGAACGTATTTTCTGTTAATTGCTATTGTTCCACCTATTGTAGAAGAATATCTTTTCAGAAATGTTGTGTTAAATGAGTATAGGGGAGTATATGGAGATATTAAAGCTATAATTTTATGTGGATTATCATTTTCTCTTTTACATACAAATCCAGCATCATTTATTCCTCAATTTTTGATGGGAACTTTTTTTGCGTATTTAGCATTTAAAACAGGAGGCATATTGTTGCCGATAATTTGTCATTTTGTGCATAACGCCTCAATTGTTGTTATACAGAATTTATTATATAAAGAAGTATCTGAGATGCTAGAAAATAATATTGCAATAAACATTTTGGTAAGTTTATTGATTTTAATTTTCGGAATATCCATACTAGGAAAGTCAATGAAAACTTCAGCAAAAGATTATAATCCTACATTAAATAAAAAGCTAACAACATCACTTTATTTTGTATTCGTCGCTATAGTGATTGGATTCAGCGTTATTTTATACTAAAAACATTAGGGTACAATACTTTTTAAAAATATATATCATTTCGTTAAATTAAAATTTCACGAAATGGAAGAGAGGTAAAAATGGTTGATTTAAGCAGATTGTATAGCCAAAGCCCCCCGGTACTGAGGGATTACCTTACATATCTTTCTGTTATCAAAGGGAAATCAGACAATACTATCTATAGTTACTTCTTCGACTTAAGAATGTTCTTTAGATTTTTAATGACCGAAAAGCAAAACTATTCATTAAATGATTTTGATAACATTGATATATTAGAATTTAATCAGGAAATTTTAAAAAATGTATCACTTACTGATTTGTATTCGTTTATGGCTTATGTGACAAATAAACATTCATCAAATGATAAATACAGAGCCAGGAAAGTTTCCAGTTTAAAATCATTCTTTAAATACTTAAGCACAAAAGCTAACATTATTGAAGATAATCCTGCAATTAATTTAGAAACACCAAAATTAAAGAAAAGATTACCTAAATATTTAACCGTAGATGAAAGTGTAAGATTTTTAAAGGCAATTGATGGTGATACAAAAACACGTGATTTAGCAATGTTTTCCCTATTTCTAAATTGTGGTATTCGATTATCAGAGTTAGTTGGGGTTAACATACGTGATATAAATTTCACGAAATGCACCCTTAGAATTATCGGTAAAGGCGACAAAGAAAGAATTGTTTATTTAAATGATTTGTGTATGTCAACCATTAAAGCATATATGGAAATAAGACCTGTT
Source organism: Clostridia bacterium (assembly GCA_045540815.1). Taxonomy (GTDB): domain Bacteria; phylum Bacillota; class Clostridia; order UMGS1810; family UMGS1810; genus JAZQHR01. The sequence goes on from JAZQHY010000030.1 coordinate 16,620, forward strand.
GACGGTGTTTTATACGAAGACCGTGATGCACTTTTCCTAAGTAATAAAAACCGCAGGATTAGTAACAGAATGGTTCAAATACTTGCCAAAAAGTATTTTAAAGCTGCAGGACTTGATGAACGCGTATTTACTCCACATAAATTAAGACATACAGCTGCAACTATTATGTACAATGAAGGAAATGTTGATATCAGAACTCTTCAGGAGCTTTTAGGCCACGTTAGCCTTGCTACAACACAGATTTATACGCACATAAGTAGTGATGAGCTTAGAAAAGCCGCTGAGAGTAACCCTTTGGCAAACCTTGAAATTGATATAAACTCCGAAAAAGAAGAAAAAGCAGACTAAAAAGTCTGCTTTTATTATATATTAAAATTATTTTCTATTGAACATTTAAGTAAATTTACTGCATTATTTACATCTGATATATTAACCATTTCACCAGGTGTATGGATGTATCTGCACGGGATTGACACTGCGCCTGTATGCACGCCTTCACGTGTTGTATGGATTGAACCTGCGTCAGTGCCGCCTGCCTGAAGAATTTCAAGCTGATATTGAATATTATTTTCTTTTGCAACTTTTTTTAGATAATCACATATTTTTTTACTGCATATAACGGAATTGTCCTTAATTTTAATAGCTGGTCCCCTACCCGTTTTAATCGCAAATTCCTTGCAGTTTGGTGTATCTCCGGTGTCAGTTACATCAACTGCTATTGCAATATCAGGATTTATGCCAAAAGCGGCGGTTTTAGCGCCTCTTAGACCCAATTCCTCCTGAGTTGAAAAGACAAAATAAAGGGTATTTTCAGTGTATTTTATTGATTTTATTACATTGATAAGAACAAACACACCAATTCTATTATCAAGCGCTTTTGATGTTATATAATCCTTTGAAATAATAGTTTCACCACAAAAAACCGCAACATCACCTATATTTATAAGTTTTTCTGTTTCTTCCTTGGATGATGTGCCGATATCTATATATAAATTGCTGAATTTAAGCTTTTCAACTTTTTCAACATTTTCATCATATGAAATAACGCCTTTTGTTCCATTTAAAAACTCAACTCTTTGATGTATAGATGTGTGAATGTTTACACCGCCTATAGGAGCAATACGTAAAAATCCATTTTCATCAATGTTTGTGACAATTATACCGATTTCGTCAGAGTGTGCACATAGCATTATTTTTTTATCATTACCTTTTTTTACTGCAATTAAATTTCCAAGGGTGTCTTTATACATTGAATCTACATATGGACCTATTTCATCAGAGATAATTTTTTGTATTTTCTCCTCATTTCCGGATGGAGCTGGTATTTGAGTTAATTTTTTTATCAATTCTTCCATTACTTAATTACCTCCTGTGTTACTGGATTGTAAGCAGAAATATTATTTAAAATTGCAGTAATAAGTTTTTTCGTATTTTCTATATCCTCTTTGTGAGATACACATGCAGGCGAATGAATATATCTGCACGGAACAGATATAACGGCCGTTTCGCATCCATCTCCGGATGTGGATATTGCACCTGCATCATTTCCGCCAAATATAGTTTTCTTATACTGGTACTTAATGTTGGTTTTTTCGGCGATATCAGTGATGAATTTATTTAGATTTTTATTTGAATATGATGCTCTGTCCATAATTGATATAGCAGGGCCTTTTCCAAGACACGTAGTATATTCATAAGGCTTTGTATCTGCCACATCGGAAGCTGTTGTAGCTTCAAGTACGATAGCTACGTCGGGATTTATTTTGTTTGATAAAACAGTAGCACCTCTTAATCCAACTTCTTCCTGAACAGAAAAGCAAAAATAAATATCAGAGTCTGTTTCTTGTTTTATCAATTCAAGCATAAGCATACATCCTATACGGTCATCAAGAGCTTTTGCTTTTATAAACATATCATTATTTCCGAATTCAACATATTCAGAATCAAACGAAATATAATCGCCAATTTGAACGTTTTTAAGTGCATCGTCTTTTGATTTGGCACCAATGTCTATATACATATCTTCGGCCTTTACAACCTTTTTTCTCTCGTCTTTTTCAAGAAGATGAATGGCTTTTATGCCTATAACACCCGGTATGTTATTTTCGCCAACCATAACCTTATGTGATAATAGTATTCTGTCATCTATTCCGCCAACAGTTTTGAATCTCAAAAATCCATTTTCTTCAACTTTTGAAACTATAAAACCAACCTCATCCATATGACTAGTTAACATAACTTTGTTATGGTTAACTTTATTCCCTTTTTTATACAAAATTAGATTTCCAATGCTATCGGTTGTAATTTCATCGACAAAATTTTTGGCATATGAAATTATATAGTCACGGACATTTTTCTCATTACCTGATACACCGTTTAATTCGGTTAATTTTTTTAGCATAATACATCCCCCTTTCCGTTAATAGAAATAAGGAAGTTATATATCGCACCAGAAGTAGCCTTAATATCAGTTAAATCCGATGTTTCGATGCACGTATGCATATATCTTAAGGGAATTGAAAAAAGTACTGTAGGTATACCGTTTCTTGATACTTGTACCGACCACGCATCAGTTCCGGTATTTCCACCTTCGACGTCGATTGAGTGCTTAATGCTTGATTTTTCAAGCATTTTAATAACTTTATTACATAAGTCAGGATGAATATTTGGACCTTTTGTAATTACTACTCCTTCGCCGAGGTTAAATGTATCTTTTGATGCGTCAGGTGTATCGCCATGACACACATCAATAACTATTGCGGCATCAGGGTTTATACCGTAGGTAACGGTCTTGCTACCCCTACAGCCAACCTCCTCTTGAGTAGCTGCAACAACATATAAATCGTAGTTAAGTGTAACATTTGACAGCTTTTCAAGAACATCGATTATTACAGCAACTGATGTTCTGTCGTCTTGGCATTTTGTGCTTATTCGGTTGTTTAAAAGTGTCAATGTTTTGTTGCTTATTGTTATAACATTGCCAAGTTCAACGTATTTTTCTATTTCTTCTTTAGTGTACCCGCAATCGATATATAATTTTTCAATTTCAAGTGCTTTTTCCATTTCTTCTTTGTCTTGCAAATGTGGAGGTTTTGCACCTATTACGCCAAAAACATTCTTTTTTCCGTGTATAATAACATCTTTCGATAAAAGTGTTCTGGCATCAATACCGCCTATTGGAACAAATTTTATAAAACCTTTATCATCTATATTGCTGACCATAAGGCCTATTTCGTCCATATGTGCTTCTATCATTATTTTTTTTGCGTCTTTTTTGCCCGAGCTTTTTACACCAACAAGATTACCGAGATTGTCGGTATATGTTGATGTACAAAATTTATCAAAATAAGTTTTTATAAGCTCACATACTTCTTGCTCATATCCTGATACACCGGTTACGTTTGAAAGAGCTTTTACGTTTTCAATTAAACTCATTTTATAACCTCACAATGAATTTACTATTTCTTTAAATTTGTTTCCGCGCTGTTCAAAATTTTTAAATAAATCAAAGCTTGCGCACGCCGGAGATAAAAGCACTATGTCCCCTTCCCTAGCGATAGCAGCAGCACTTTTCACAGCAAATTCAAAATCATTTGCCATAACTATTGGCATTTGTTTTTCATATTCGGAGTATGCTGACTCAATTTCTCTTTTTAGTTTCTGCGATGTAGCGCCGACAAGTACAATAGACTTTACGTGTTCCTTTATAACCTCACCAAAACCATCAAACGGAATTTTTTTATCATAGCCACCTGCTATAAGTATAACCTTTTGATTGTATGACTTAAGTCCTGCGGTAGTTCTTGTAGGGGTGCTTGCAATCGAGTCATTATAGTATTTAACACCATCAACTTCTCTTACAAACTCAAGTCTGTGTGCTACACCTTTAAAATTCATTGCAACTTTTCTTATAGCAAATTCATCTACTATGCCATATACTGCAGATATTGCAGTTAAATAGTTTTCAACATTGTGCTCACCTGGTAGGATAATATCTGATTTGTCCATAATAAATGTATCGTTATAATAAATTTTATCGCCTACTAAGTGCGCGCCATTTGTTTTATTGTTATAACTGAATTTAATAACCTCACCTTTAGAAATCTCGTCAAAAGAATTGGTTATTTCGTTTTCTGCATTTACTATAAGTTTATTATTTTCAAGCTGATGAACAAAAATATTCTTTTTCGAATCAATATATTCTTCCATTGATTTGTGCCAATCAAGGTGATTTGGAGTAATGTTTGTAATAACAGCTATATCAGGGCTTTTATCCAAATCAAACAATTGAAAACTGCTAAGCTCTGCAACGATGACATCGTCAGCATACGCGTTTTCAAGAAGGCTTATAAGCGGTGTGCCAATATTTCCGCCAATAAAGGTCGATACTCCTCCGGCTTTTAGCATTTCATAAATGAGAGTAGTTGTTGTAGTTTTGCCATCACTGCCTGTAATACCTATTATTTTGCAGTTACATGCATCAAAAAACAATTTAACCTCACTTGTTATTACAACACCTTTTTCACGTTCTGATTCGATTTGTGGAAGGTCGGGTCTTATTCCGGGAGATATAACAAGCATATCCTGACCGGTAAGATGATCAAGATAATCATCACCAAGAAATATATTTTTGCATTTTTTTGTAATATCATCAAAAGTTTTTTCGTCAATCTTATCTTTTGAGCGTTTATCGTAAGCTGTAAGAATAGCACCGCTTTTGTAAAACAAATTAAGTATTGGAAGGTTACTTACACCAATACCTACTATACCGATTTTTTTGCCAATAACATAATTTTTAAGCATTTCATAATTTGGATTAATAATGTTAATCACCCCGTCAGATTTTATGTAATAATAAACAAAAAAGCCAAACTTTTGTTTGACTTGTGTTTTAAAATTAAATTCCCGCCAAGCCGTGTAACGGCATACTTTTAACCTGCTCACGCAGGTGGATTCCGCCTGCTTGCTTAAAAGTTCCCTTGTCAAAGCATGGTCTACTGCCACAAGCAGAGATTAGGATTCCTATTTAGATGTGTTGGTTAAAATATACCTCATTAACACGCACTCAGCAGGAAAATACTAAAGCACATTATAAACCTATTTGCTTTACGTATATATTATAACATACTACTATTAAGCTTTTCAAGTTTATTTAATCTAAAAAATCAAATTCGTCTTTCATTCTATCTTTGAATGTCTGGAAAACCTCATCTAATTCGTTATCGTCTTCGATGTACACTAAGATATCTTCTCCAGAAGATTCAGATTCTATTCGCATAAGAAGTACTTCTGATTCATCTTCGTCATCAGGTGGAAGAAGCGCTGCATAATCCTGTCCGTTTAGTTCGAATGAATCTACCAGTTCAAACTGAATATCGTTTCCTTCCTCGTCCTGAAATGTTAATATGTTTTTTTCTTCCATAATAACCTCCTATAATAATGTATTCATATAGCTTTCTAAAATGATTGATGCTGCAACAGTATCAATAACATTTTTGCGTTTTTTGCCTCGAGTATTTGTTTCATTTAGCACCCTCGACGCCTGAACTGTCGACAGACGTTCGTCCCATAATATGAACTCTATATCTGCAAAATTTTCTTTTAAATCAGCTACAAATTTTTTACTTATTTCGCCACGTTCGCCGATTGTACCATCCATATTTTTTGGCAGACCTACAATTATTTTTTGCGGTTTGTATTCTGTAATTAATTCAGATATACGATTAAGCATTTTATCATAGACTTTGTTTGGCACAGTTTCTAGACCTTGCGATGTAATTCCAAGCGGATCGCTTATTGCAACCCCTACCCTTGCATCACCATAATCAATACCCATATATCTCATAATTATTTCTCCTGTGAATTAAGTAAATCAAATGCTATTTCAGCATTTTTCATTGCTTTTATCTTAAGTTCATCAACGACCTTTTCAAGATTGGTTGATATCTCTTTTCTGTTTTCAAAACAATAGTCAAATTGCTTATAAAACCTATCACTGTCAACGTCATCAACCGATATATAGTATGGCTGATTTGCATAATCTAAAAAGCTTTTTACTTTAGGGTCATATATAAGTCCTATAGTAGGTGTTTTTGAACACGCTGAATATATTAAAGCATGAAGTCTCATAGCAACTACAAGCTCGCTTTTTGCTATTATCCCCATAAGCTTATCTGCATCATAAGACTTTTCAAGTACCAAGCAATCTGACGTCATATTATCTGCAACGCTTTTTGAAAAGATATAGTCGTTAGGATATTGCATAGGAACAAATAAAATTTTCAGTCCGTATTTTTTTGCAATATTATCGAAAACTTGTGAAAATTTATATGTTAATATATCACCTGATTTTTGCCATCTGCGAACAGAAACACATATAAATTTGTCATCTTCACAAATATTGTTTTCGCTTAATATTGCATTTACTTCCTTATCGCTTGCAGTTTGTATAGTAAATGCAGGATCAGCAGTAATATATACATTTTTGTTTTTGATATTCATTTCGCTAAGCGTATCTTTAGAACCGTGTTCGCGAAGAGTAATTATATCTACTTTATCTACTATCTTTTTTACAAATTTTTTGTTGAGCGGTTTATTAACAGGACCAATACCATTTGCATAAACCATTATTTTTAGTTTTTTTAGTATTGCAAGTTTTAGTATAAACAAATAATAGTAAAGCGACTTTGAACTTGTTACATCTTGTATAAGGCTTCCGCCTCCATTTACAAAAACCTTTGTTTTCGTCATATATTTAAGTATTTTAAATATATTTAGTCGGCTGATTGAATCAACATTGTATATGTTCTTTGTTTCTTCGGGTTTTTTTGATAAAACCACAATTTTCACATTTTTATCCACTGATTTTAGGTTGGATATCATCGCCATAAGCAGTGAATCATCACCATTGTTTTTAAATCCGTAATATCCTGAAATCATAAAATCAAATGTGTTTCCGTGCTTTGCAAGAAGTTTATCGTACATATAAACATTATCGTTTATCATTTTATCATTTGAATAGTCACGGTCTATTATATATTTCCCAAAGCTTTTTAGTTCATTTCTTTTTTTGTCGGATAGCTCATATATTTTAATTATATCGTTATATAATATATCAGATGAAATCTTGCCATGACCTCTGCAAGTGAAATTTGTATCAATGCATTTTTTAAGATTTTCTTCGCCAAAAACGCCTATATAACCATAATCACCGCCTAAAATAACACAGTTTTCAGAAGCTAAAGCTTCCAATGCTGCACGACTAATTCCAATAAAACAATCAGCCATAGCTGTAAATTTATTTATATCGGTTCGTGTATTTGTTAAAATTATTGTTTCGTCCGACAATTCATTGTTTTTATTATTTGCCAGTGTTTTAATGTTATCAAACTCTGTACCGCCTCCAACTATAATAATTTTCAAGTTGGAAATTTTTTCTTTTAATTTTTCTGCGATATCTATTAGTTTATATCCTACACCACAGTTTCCTTCATCTAGTCGGCTGACATAGACGATTTTATATGCATCTTCAGGTATATTGAATTCGTTAAATAGATCTGAGCAATCGATATTTTTGTTAAACTTCTCCGAATCAATTCCATTAACAGAAACAATTGTATTTTCTTTTTTTATATTGTAATTTTCTATAAGATACTTTTGTATGTCTTCGCTTACGCATATGGATTTCTGTCCCCAGTTTGTAAGATGTTTAAAAGGAAAAACGGTAGAAAAAGTGCCGTGGACTGTTGTTAGGAACGGAACTTTTGTTAAATTGTGAACAAAACCACAAATAAATCCGGGTATGCGAGCGTGTGCGTGTATTAAATCAATTTTTTCTTTTTTTACAATTGATTTTATCTTCAAAAATGACTTAAACATACTTACAGGATTTTTGCTTGTAAGCGGTGCATGTATAAGTTTAATGTTGTCATGCATAAGCTCATTTTCGTAAATGCCGCCGCTTGATACGACATATATAATATAATCTTTTTTTGCAAGTCCTTTAATCAGCTCAACAGCATGTGTTTCTGCTCCGCCAACCTCAAGGCCCATTAACGCAATAAGTATACGTGTTTTCTTTTTCAATACTATCTCTCCAGTTATTAGGATATTTATATATTATCATATCTAATATTATATTTCAATTACAAATTTAATAAATAATGTTAAATTTATTTACTTAAAACTGCTAAAATGGTATAATGCAAATATAATGTTTAAGCAAGGAGGAAAATAACGTGAAAAAATTAATAGCATCACTGCTTACTTTGATTTTAATTTCATCAAATGCTGCGTTTGCATCTGTAGACAAAATATACGAATTTAATAATACCGAAGAAATAATGAAAGGTGTAACAAAAAATCACATAAGACGTTTAACATCTTCGGGATGGCAGAATATAAATATTGTTGAAGCCGATTTGTCTGAGGATCATTTAGACATCACTCTTCTAAAAAGTGATAAAACTATACACAAACTTGACAATGTACTTAATATGGCAAATAATGAAGATACTGTTGCAGCAATTAACGGTGACTTTTTTTCGTGGAATAATAGTGTATCGGGTGATGGAAGTTCAGTAGGCATAGAATATAAAGACGGAGAAATGCTTTCTTCATTTGCAAATTCGTGGGAATATGCGTCTGTAATTCAAACAGAAGATGGAGAATTTTTATTTGATTACATAGACGCATATATGACAATAACGGCACCAAATGGCGAAACTGCACAGGTAAGACACATAAACAAATATGACCCTTACGATAAGATTGTAATGTATGACAGAACTTGGGGCGAAATGTCACCTGGCTCTAAAACATTTCAGGTTGAAGTGGTTGTCGAAGAAGACAAAGTTAAATCTATTAATTATGATATGGGGCCTGTACCAATTCCCGAAAATGGATATGTACTAACATTTTTGAGTGACCACACTAAGTTCCTTATAGAAAATTTTGCCGTTGGTGACCCTATAATAGTAGACGTGTCGCTTAAACCGAATGTTGAAAAAATTGAATTTGCCGTCGGTGCGGGAACTATGCTTGTAAAAGACGGAAAAAAGACGGATATTACACATAATGTAAGTGGTAACAATCCAAGAACTGTACTTGGAATAAATGACGATGGTACAAAAATATACTTGGTAACTGTTGACGGACGACAGTCAAAAAGCGTCGGAATGACATTATCCACTCTTGCTGATTTTCTTGTTGAATACGGCATTGACACGGCTGTAAACCTAGATGGTGGTGGTTCGACTACTTTGGTTGCCAAATCGATAGGAAACGATAAAAACGAAGTAGTTAATTTGCCTTCAGGCGGTTCTCTTCGCGCTGTTGCAAATGGAATTGGTATTACTTCGAATGCACAAACAGGTAAACTTGATTCAATAAAACTATCTACAGAATATGATTATGTGTTTTCAAATACATCTGTTGCGATTTCTGTGCTTGGTTTAGATGAATATTTACACAAGGTTGATATTGATTCATCAGCTATTGAATGGAATTCAAGCAACAGTTCTGATCTGTTTAAGAATGGAATGTTTATTCCAAAGGGCGCCGGAGAAAGAGAAATAACTGCAAAATATGGCGGAATAACTGCCAAACACAATATCACTGTCCTATCCTCGCCTTCTTCAATTGCTGTATCAAACAAGGATATACAATTAAAATCAGGTGAGTCAAAATACATAAATATACTTGGATATGATGAAAACGGATATATGGCACCGATAAACTTATGTGATTTAAGTATTTCGCTTTCATCAGATGTAGTATCATTTAATGGAAATAACCTAGTTGCTAAGAAAAAAGGAAGCACACTTGTTACGTTTGAAATAAACGGAGTAACAACAAATGCGATTGTTAGCATTGATGGATATAATGGTGATTTAAAATTACCTGCAGACATATCGAAATCAGATAAAGCAAATGTAGAAATGAATGTTATAACTGACAATGATTCATATTCATTTGCAGTATTTGGAGATGTAAAATATAACCAAACACTTGGTGAAAATCTTATTATTCCGCGTATATCCGATAAGATTTCACAAGAAAATGATTTTGTGTATTATGTTGGCAAAGAAACCGACGCTCCTAAAAGCTCTGGTATCACAGCTGTTCCTACCGTGAAAAATGGTATTAAGATTATCAAGGGAGATGCATTTATCCACCTTGATAACTCAAAAAATTCGATTTTTGATACCGATAAATCGCAATGGGCTTGGTTTATAAACACTATAGAAACTACAAGTGCAGATAATGTATTTATATTTTTATCAAATCGATTGCATTTGGGAAACGAATACGAAGAAGAACTTTTTTATCACATTATCGATGAAAAGCTTGTATCAAAGGGTAAAAAGGTGCATATTTTCTACAATAGTGCATCTCGAATTGTTATGAGAAATGGCATTAAATTTTATGCTGTACCCGGTTTGTCGGGATATAGTGGTGTAAAGGATATGCTTGATAATCTGATTTATTTAAGGGTTTCAGTTGATAATGGAAATGTAACCTACCAAACAAAAGCAATCAATTAAAACACAAAAAGCTCCCAAAATTAAATTTGGGGGCTTTTTAAATTTAAAAATTATTTAATTATTTCTACATATTTTTTGTATGCATCTTTCCAAGCGTCAGTGTCACAAGGTGAATATGCTTTTACATCTGCAGATTCTTTTATAATTTTTCTTGCCTCTTTTATATCACTTATCTCGCCAAGCGCCATAAACTGTACAGCAATATTTCCAAGTGCTGTTGCCTCAATAGGTCCGGCAGTAACTGGTACATCGCAAGCATTTGATGTCATCTGGCATAGGAATGGATCTTTAGTACCTCCGCCAACAATGTGAATAGATTTAAAATCTTTTTTCGTTATATTTTTAAGGTTTGTAAAAGCATGGCAGTATTTAAGTGCAAGACTTTCGTAAATACATCTAACGATCTCTCCCACTGTCTGTGGTACATACTGATTTGTTCTTTCGCAGTATTCCTGAATTCTCTTTGGTAGGTTGCCCGGTTTAGCAAATTCGTGATAGTCCGGGTCAATGAAGCATTTAAACGGCTCACATTTTCGAGCTTCCTGTTCTAAATCATTAAATGTAAGTTCCTGTCCCTGTTTTGCCCACGCTCTGCGAGATTCCTGAATAAGCCACAACCCCATAATGTTTGTAAGAAATTTTATATTATAACCATATGCACCTTCGTTGGTATAGCTTGATCTAAATGTTTCGTCAGTGATAACAGGATTTTTAAGCTCTGTTCCAAAAAGTGACCAAGTGCCACAGCTTATATAAACAAACTCATCTTCAAGCGATGGAACAGAAACAACTGCTGATGCTGTATCGTGTTCACCAACAGCTACAACGTTTACTGGCTCGATGCCAAGTTCTTCGCATATATCATCAGTTAGCTTTCCAACAACATCACCTGTTTTAATAATGTCACAGAAAATGTCCTTTGGAATACCGAATTTTTCAGCAAGCTCAAAATCCCAAGTTTTATCGTAAGGGTTTATTAACTGTGATGTAGATGCTATAGTATATTCACTCTTTTTTACACCGGTAAGAAAATAGTTTAATAAATCAGGCATAAATAAGAATTTTTCGGTTTTATCCAATATTTCCTTTTTGTATTTCACAAGATAGTATAGCTGGAACAATGTGTTGAAATTCATTATCTGTATGCCTGTTTTTTTGTAAATTTCTTCAATACATAAAACTTCTCCGGCTTCGTCTATCATAGTATCTGTTCTTGCGTCTCTGTATGTTACAGGATTTCCTATAAGGTCGCCGTGTTCATCAATCAATCCAAAGTCAACGCCCCAGGTATCTATACCAATACTATCAAATCCGCCTGCAAGCTTTGCTTTTGTTATTCCCTGTTTAATCTGGTCAAATAAATATAAAACATCCCAGTAAAGCGTTCCTCTAACATTTACACCGTTATTTGCGAATCTGTGTACTTCTTCCATATGTATTTTTCCGTTATCAAGAGTAGCGAGTATACCTCTGCCGCTCGAAGCACCCAAATCAAATGCAAGGACTTTTTTCATAATACGTACCCTCCGTTAACCAATTTAAGTCTTTTGTATATTATATATCAAAAAACAATTGTTGTAAATAATAATTTATGCTCTTTTAAGGTTAAATTTGTGAGGGCGGTTTTTTATATAATCATCGATTATTTCTTCCATTGTTAATGGTGTTACTTTGTTTTTTGCAAGAGTTTCTGCTAAGGCTCTTGCCCCTTCTTCTGAATATACGACATTCATTATAGCTTTTGTTTCTATTATATCACCTGATTTTTTTATTATTTCTATGCCGTAACTATGAAAATATAATGCACCATTAGTGGTGTTGATTTGTTTTTCAATAATATAATATTCCAGTTTGAACCTGCTTAAATTAATTTCTTTTATAAATGTTTTCTTCATGATAATCTCCTTAATATTGTTGTTAAAATAATTATACTATTTAACGCACATACGTTCCAGTAAAAAATATCGCAATAAAAAACAAGCATCGACTATTATTTCAAAAATAATTAAATAATATATCATATGCTTGGTTTTTTTATTGTTTATTAAGTTAATTTATCAAAAAGTTTTTTGGTCAAACACTGTATCTGCGTCTGATTCTGACTCCTCTTTTATTTGTTTTGAAGCTTTAACAAGCGATATAACAAGTATAGTTATTATCGGACCTAAAATCATACCAAATACACCAATTAGCTTGTAACCTGTATACATAGTTAAAAGTGTTGCAAGCGGGTGAAGGCCAATCTGTGAACCGACGATTTTTGGTTCTATAAACTGTCTTGTAAGAAGTACTACAAGGTATATTATAACAAGTCCTATTGCAAGCTTGTAATTTGTCTGAAGCAGCGATATAACTGCCCAAGGCAGTAGGACAGTTCCTGTTCCAAGAATCGGTATAACATCAATAACTGCAATTATAAATGCAAACAAAACTGCGGTTTTCACGTCCAAAATAGTAAATCCTACAAACAAAATTGTAAATACAATTGTCATTATTATAAACTGCGCACGAATATAACCTCCGCAAGCAAGCTTTAATGATTTAATAAATGCGTACCAATGGATTTTCACCTTTTCGGGCATTGAATTTCTGATGTGATAAGAGAGTTTGTTTTTGTCATAACTTATGAAAAATACTGACAATAACAATATAACAGTAAATATAAAGATGCTAGGCAGTTTTACAGCTATATTTTTTGCAAATGTAATTGTTGCCTTCGTTGCCGGTTGTAATATCTGTATAAGGTTTTCCTTAATATTTACTTCAACCTCCGCTATAAAGTCTTTAACTTCAATAGGCAAATTAAAATACATATTGTTTATATTTTCAATCCATTTAGGCAATTGTATATCAGTATAAAGCATTCCCGGAAGTCTATCTGCTAATTCTTGTAGTGAATAAACTCCTTGGTATACCACAGTAAACACCAAAAGCCCCAAAAGCACCAAGACGATAATCATAGTAAGTATCGTCGCAAGTGCACGCGGAAATCTAAGTCTTTTTTCCAGTACATTTACAAGCGGAGATATAATTACCGCTATAATTGATGCAAATATAAAGGGCAATAGTATTTCGATAGCTTTTGGGAGTATAAATAGTAGTATCAAAACTGCCACAGATGCGCACACAAATGTAACAATAGATTTAATTTGTTTATCGTTAAAAACATTCATTTTCATCACTTCCTATAGCTTATTTATCTAAGGAATCTTTCCATTAAAGTATGACCTTTTTCTATAACAATTTTGCTTAACTTTGCATTGTCCTCGGTATATGACTCGATGCCTGAGTTTTTTATATTTGTGCTATCGTATATAATATACGGAACAGCATCGCGTGTATGTGTTCTAAGTGAAAGCGGTGTTGGGTGGTCAGGAAGAATTAATATCTTGTAGTCCTCTCCCATTTTGTCGAGCTCATTTTTTATGTAACCTACTACTTTTTCGTCGATAAGCTCGATTGATTTAACCTTATTTTCTATTTCGTGTCTGTGGCCACATTCATCAGGCGCTTCCATATGAATATATACAAAATCACTTCCATTTTTTAGGGCATCAATTGCAGCGATTGCTTTTCCGTCAAAATTTGTATGTATGTTTCCTGTTGCTCCATCTACATCTATAGATTCCATATCAGCACATATAGCAATACCTTTTATAAGGTCAACTGCTGAAATAACACTTCCTTTTATTCCGTACTTTTCTTCGAAGCTTGAAAGAAGTGGCTTTCTGCCTTCTCCCCATATCCAAATAGAGTTAGCAGGTTTTAGCCCGCGCTTTATTCTGTCTAAATTCACAGGGTGATCTTTTAGTATCTCATAGCTTTTGCGCATCATATCTGCTATTTTTTCTGCTCCATCGCCTTTTGGCATATACTCTCCTACTTTTCTTTCAAGTATGTCGTGCGGTGGAGTCAATACAACATTATCTGAACCCTTGTGCCATACAAGAGCATGACGGTAGCTTACACCGCCGTAAAACTTTAAAATATCATCACCAAATGCTTCATCAATAGCTTTAATAAGCTCTCTTGATTCAGCAGTTGTTATTTCATCAGCACTGTGGTCAATGATTGTTTTGTCATCATAGTTTTCCTCGTCAGTAACAGTAACTACATTACATCTAAATACTATGTCATCTTCTAAAATATTTATACCCATACTTACAGCTTCAAGCGGAGAACGTCCTGAGTAATATTTAAGCGGATCGTATCCCATTGCAGCAAGATTTGCAACATCACTGCCTGGACTAAGTTCATCGGGAACAGTATGTACAAGACCTATTTCGCCATTTTTACACAAATAATCTATATTAGGCTTTTTCGCACACTCAAGGGGCGTTTTATTTCCTAATTCTTCAACTTTATAATCGGCCATTCCATCGCCTAACACAACGATATATTTCATATTTAAAACTCCTTTATTTGCAATCATATATTAATTATGCATCAATTCTTCTTAAAAATCTACCCTTTTTTGAAAATTTTTTGTAAATTTTGAAAATTATTATGTACAGACAGAAAAAAACGTGATACAATATATTAAAAATAAAATAACAAGGGGTGTTTTTATGATACTTGTAACAGGCGGTGCAGGTTTTATAGGTAGTCATACTTGTGTTGAACTACTTGATGCAGGATATGAAATAGCCATAATAGATAATTTTTCAAATTCTAAACCTGAATCTTTAAACAGAATAAGAAAGATTACAGGTAAAGATTTCAAATTCTATGAGGCTGATTTGTTAGACAGAGAAGCTGTTGAAAAGATTTTTGACGAAAATGATATTGAGGCCGTAATTCATTTTGCAGGTCTTAAGGCTGTTGGTGAATCAGTTAGTATTCCTATAAGATACTATCACAACAACATTACAAGCACACTTATTTTGTGTGATGTTATGAAAGAACACGGTGTAAAGAAGATAGTTTTCAGTTCATCAGCAACAGTATATGGAAATCCGCACACAGTGCCTATTAAAGAAGATTTTCCGCTTTCTACTACCAACCCATACGGCAGTACAAAGCTAATGATTGAAAATATATTAAGAGATTTATATGTATCTGATAACGAATGGAGTATTGCACTTCTTAGATATTTCAACCCTATCGGAGCTCACAAAAGCGGTCTTATAGGCGAAGATCCTAACGGCATACCAAATAACCTTGTTCCATACGTTGCTCAGGTTGCGCTTGGAAAACTTGAAAAACTTAATGTATTTGGTAACGACTATCCTACTAAAGACGGCACAGGAGTAAGAGATTTCATTCACGTAGTTGACCTTAGCCTAGGCCACCTAAAAGCACTTGAAAAGGTAATGTCTACTACAGGTGTTGATGCATACAACCTTGGCACAGGTAATGGATACAGCGTACTTGAAATTGTAAAAGCTTATGAAAAAGCTAGCGGACAGAAAGTAGATTACGTTATAGCTCCAAGACGTCCTGGCGATATTGCTGAATGTTTTGCGGACCCTTCTAAATCTAAAAAAGAGCTTGGTTGGGAAGCTACTATGGGCGTTGAAGAAATGTGTGCTGACTCTTGGAATTTTACTAAAAACAATCCAAACGGACTATAATTTAAAAATAAAAACTCTATGCGTTTGCATAGAGTTTTTTATTATTCATCTGAATTTGAAACTGGAATTTCAATAGCTGACTCTTCAACTATTTTTAATCTTTCAACTTCCTTTTTTAGTTCTTCTATTTCATTGTCTCTTTTATTAATTTCAGTATGTAAATCACTTACCTGCTCGTTAAGACCTCTGATGACGTCGCTGTAATCATCTGCTTTAGATATAAGATTATAGCTTGTTATAAATGACATTATACATAGCATAATACAAACAAAAGAAACGAATATTACCTTGAGCGCTTTATCAAATTTATTGGATTTCGGTGCGGTATAACGCATTTTCGCCATAGTTATTCTCCTAACATTCTACAAATTCACCATTGTCAAACAGATATATATATGATTTTGATACTGATTTGCCTGTAATCTTTTTAATTGCAGTTTCATAGTATTTAATCTGCATTTTATATTTGTTTGCTACATCTTCTGATGTGGTTTTAACCTTATCGGTTTTATAATCAATCAAGATTATTTCATCGTTTTCATTATAGAAAAATGCATCTATTGTTCCTTGTACAACTAAAGTTTCGGTATTTGAGTTTATGTCAAAAATTTCATTTGCATTAAGAGTTATTTTAAATGGATATTCGCGATAGACTTTTTTGCTGTTTAACATCTTACGTCCAATATTCGATTTAAAAAAAGTATATATTTTATCAGAATCAATATAATTAGCCTCTTCTTGAGTAATGAATTTATTCGACACTAAATTACAAATATCTTCTTTTATTGTATATGGATTTATGTCGTGTGTCAAATGAATTTTTTGCATAGCAAGATGTGTAAGAGTACCTATAGCATTTTTCGGTATATCATTTTCACTAAACATAAATCTTGGAACAGCTAAATCAGACTTTTTATAAAGCATATATCCTTCGTCGTTTTCGCTTAAAAGACGTTTGATTTCGGTTACGGTTACATTTGTAGGGACGTTGTCTATGCCTTTGTGTTCGTATGTGTATTCAAGTCTTTTTTTAATTTCATCAGCATATTCTTTTGTTTGATTTAAAGTGATTTCTTTTTTATCTTCCAAGACAAAATCTTCATTTTCAATTTTTGCAGAAATAATATTGAATTTGCTATCTGTTTTAAGATAATGTATAGCCCTATCCGATGGAGTGTTATTATGACGTATTAGTGCCATCACAATCCAATCCAGATACGATTGAGCATTTTCGGTAATGTTTGCACTTAATTTTGTATCGGTTTTAAGTGAAATTTTTTCAGCGTGTTTTTGTATATATTCATTAACATTTTTCACCACGCCAGTGATATATAGTTTTTCTTTTGCTCGTGTAAGGGCAACGTATAGTACCCTCTCCTCCTCGGATAATGTTTCGGATTTAAGCTTTGTTTTTATAGCGTTTTTTGTGATAAGCGGAAACGAAAATCTTTTTTCAAAATCAACATATTCCATACCTATTCCTAACTCTTTGTGCAGAATCATTGACCCATATGCATCGGTAAGGTTAAATTTTTTATTACACATTGATAAAAATACAATTGGAAATTCCAAGCCTTTGCTTTTGTGAATGCTCATTATTCTTACAACGTTTTCATTTTCACTTATTATTTTTGCGGAGTCCATATCTCCGCCTCGGGATTTAATATTGTCAATATAGCCTATAAAGTTATATAACCCTTTAAAATTTCCTTTTTCAAAATTCATTCCCTGCTCGGCAAATATTCTAATATTAGCTTTTTTTTGCTCAAAATTGCTAAAAGTTGATATATAGCTCATATAGTTAGTTTCGTTTATAACATACCATATAAATTCACCGACAGGCATAAATTTTGAGTACTTTGAAAACTTATCTAAATCATAAAATAATCTTTTTAATTTTGCGCTGATTTTATCATCATATTTTTTTACATATAAACGGGCAGCATTATAAAAATAATCATCACGTTCGGTTAATCTTATACTTGCAAGCTCGTCGTCATCTATATTATAAAGTGCTGAACGCATAACAGTGACAAGGTTTATGTCATCAAGAGGATTTGAAATTATTTTCAAAAGCGATATTAATTCTCTTATTTCAGAGGCTTCAAAATATCCACCGCCAACATCACTGTATACCGGAATATCAAGCTCTCTTAGTGCGTTTTCAAAGAACTCTGCTTTACTTTTAGTACTGCGGAGAAGTATAACTATATCTGAATATTGCGCCTTTCCGTAGCACGATAACTTCTTGTCATAGATTTGTATATCATTGTTAGAAATAATTCTTTTTATTTCCTGTGCAACAAACTTTGATTCAAGTTCTATAGATGCAAGTTCTTCCTCGTTTAATGATTTATCATTTTCGATCAAGCATACATCGATGTTATCTGTAAATGCACTTTTAAGTGTATAATCTGCACCACAAAATAGAAAATCTTTTTCGGTATAATCTATCTCGCCTATTTCCTCACCCATAATCTGGCTAAAAATAAAGTTTACACCGTCTAAAATTTCCTTTCTGCTTCTGAAGTTTTTGTTAAGCTGTATCTTATTGTTTGGATTTTTTATATCTTCTTTGTAGCTTATATAAGCGGATTCTTTTTCAATAAAAATTGATGGATTTGCGTCTCTGAATTTATATATGCTTTGCTTAACATCTCCAACCATAAACAAATTCGGTTTTCCTTCTTTTTCAGACGAAACGAGATTGAATATTGTTTCCTGAACATTATTGCAGTCCTGATATTCGTCAACGTATATCTCTTCAAAATCCTCGCTTATATTTTTAGCAACATTGCTTTTTGTTCCGTCATCATTACGCAGTATTTTTAGCGAAAAATGTTCAAAATCTGTAAAATCGATAAGTTTTCTTTCTCTTTTTAAATTAGAAAATCTTTCGCTATATCGTTTAACGAGGTCGCAAAGTTTCTTTACATATGGATATAAGAACTCAAAATCTTTTCCTACATCTTCGATACTTGATGTTAATATGTTTTCATAAATAAATTTTACTTCGGATTTTGCGTTGTCTCTTATGCTTTTAAGAATATCAGCAGTGTGTGTTTCACTTGTTTTTATATTGGGTCTTCTCCTGAAAGATAGTTCTTTTATGGCCTTATATCCATCATTCCAACCTTTTTGAAGGCTATATTTAACGTTTCTTACATCATCCTGTTCAAGTATAAGGAACTCTTTAAAAGCGCTAAAATCTGCATTTACGCTGCACAAATTAATCGCTTCATCATACATTTCCAGCGCATACTCAAAACGTGATACAGCTTTATTAAGCATATATTCAATGCATTTATTTGTTTGAGGGTTTTTATACGCATCAAGTGACATATTAAGCCATTTTTCAGGTTCAGGCATACTCATAGAAAAATCATAAAGCGAATTTACCATTTCCATTAAGGCTGAATCGTTTTTCTTTGTGTATGCACTTACAAGATTTAAAAACTTGCTATCGTCATCTTCGTATGCTTCTTCAAAAATGTCCTCAAGTGCTTGGTTTCTAAGTATAGATATCTCGGTGCTGTCTCCTATTTTGAAGTCAGGGTCCAATCCTATTGAATTGAAATTGCTCTTTATTAGACTAAGACAAAAGCTATGAATAGTGCATATATTAGCCTTGTTTATAAGTGACAATTGTCTTTGCAATGTGGTATTGCCTGGGTTTTTGTCAAGTCTGTCTAATAACGCCGTGGTTATTCTCTCGCGTATCTCAGCAGCAGCAGCATTTGTGTATGTAACTATAAGTATTTTATCAATGTCTACAGGGTTTTGGCAAGTTACTTTTTTTATAATTCTTTCAACCATAACTGCGGTTTTACCTGAGCCTGCTCCTGCGGTAACAAGCATATTTGAAACAGGAGCATCAATAGCGTTTTGTTGTTCATTTGTCCACATGCTCGTCACCTCCTACAAGCTTCCATACCTCTTCGTCCGTTAGTCTCGAAATGTTTTCATATGTCTTTATGTTATCTATATTGCATATTGAATGATATTCGCAGTAGTCACAAGGTGCATAACCGCTTTTTACACACGGATTTATACCAATATCACCATTAGACATACTTGTGCAAATGTCTTTTATAACCTTGTTTAAATGCTTTTTCATAAGCATAAATTGTTCGATTGATGCAAGCTTTTGACGTTTTGCAGTTATCGGGTCTGTTGCATTTAAAACATTTTCATCATCAAGGAGGATACCCTTCATTTTAAGTGCTGAGCTGATATTTTCTTCAACTTCTTCTTCGCTTGCTTTATCAATAGTCTTTAATATAGGGTCATCTATTTTAAAGTAAAGCGCACCTGATGGTATGTATTTTTCGTTTGTATCAGTAAGTGCATTTAAATAAACCATAAGCTGAATATCAAATCCATAAAATATATCATCAAGCTTAAATGTCTTCGCGCCTGTTTTGTAATCAACTACACGTATAAATGTACCGTTTTCTGTTTCGTATTTATCAGCCCTATCTATAATGCCATGGATATGAACTGTCTTTCTGTTTTCAAGTTTTATAGAGATGTCTTGTTTTTCGTTGTTTCCAAATTTTATTTCATATCCAAGCGGTTCGAATTTTGACGAAGCAATTTGATTTCTGATAGTAGATACACATAAGAATATAGCCCGTCTGAATCTGGAAATCAAAAACAAGTTTCTTTTCGATAGCTCGGGCGTGCGTAGTAGTAATTCGCTTATAAAATCCTTCATGTACTCATCAATTTTAAGGTATATAAATTCATCAGTTAAATCCGCAAATGGTATGTCTTTTTCCAGAGAGTATATACCGATTTTTTCTAAAACTCCATGTACAAATGTACCTAAATCTGCAGGATTTATATTGAATTTTTTCTTTTCGCGGATGTTAAGCATATTTTCGAGAAAATATGAATACTTACACTTTTTGTATTTTTGCATTCGTGAAATACTTATGCCAAAATCTTCGGCAAAAAATCTGTCTATATTCTCTTTTGATATATTTTTAGCGCCTTTTTTGTGATTTCTGTATATTTCTATTTTTTTGATAACATCGTCGTATCCGTTGTTTTTATAATAATCATATACTTCGTCCCATATTGGGTCAGTATCAAGCCCTGCTTTTTTCTTTGTGATGTTTTCACACATTATTTCAAAAGCAGTTTCTTTGTTTGATATTTGGCTTAATGTGACATCTTCGTCCAAAACATCAACTATGTTATAATCAACTACTAATTTTGGAAATATTTTTTGCAGTAACGTAATTACTAAAGCAGGTCTAGCAGATTTGCTTTCTGCATCTGTCGCTGAAAATGAAATTATAAGTTTTTCGTTTGGTATAGTAAGCACATTATATATAATAAAATCATCGTAAAATGATTTTGTTTTTGAGTTATCACCTATTTCTATATCAAGGCTTAAAAGCTTATCTCTATCTTTATCAGATAAGATATCTGTATCTGTTCTTACAGCAGGAAATAAACGATCATTTGCCCCGAGAACAAAAAGAGCTTTTACATCTTTTATTTTTGTTCTATCGGTATTACCCACAACGACTTCATCAAGTGATGTAGGGATTAAGCCGAGCTTGTACTGACTAAATGCAATATACAAAAGGTTTCTATATTCTTCTACATTAACCCTCTTGTCGCCAACAATATTAACCATTTCGTCAAATACATTTACTACTATTTCCCATATACGTTTATATTCTTCGCTCATTGCAGTATAATTATTTTTATCAAAGAATCGTATATATTCCTCTAGTTTTTCGGGAAGATTTATCTTTACCAGAAAATTATATAGCTCTGATGTAATAACACTTGATTTATTTCTGCCTTTTATTTTTTCGTGGAATGGCAGAATACTTTCAATAAATATTTTTCGTGTATTGTTGATTTTATCAATGTATTTGTCCTGCAAATCCTTTCTTCTTGAAAATCTGTCCATAATGTAATTCCACTTATCATCTCTAACCCATGCTGTTTTTGTTATATTGTTTTCAAGTGAGTAATTTTCGATAAGGTTAATATCATCATCTGATATGTCAGTAAATCCTGATTTCAAAAAAGAAAATATGCTGTCGTGATTGTAATTATTAATATAAATATCAAGTATTCCTAGTATAAATACGATTACCTGATGCTCTAAAATGTCCTTTTTGCAATCTAAAAAATATGAAATCCCGTATTTAGGAAAAATCGTTTTTATGTATTCTTCGTATGTGCTTATATCACTGCATATTACTGCGATATCTTTGAATCTGTAATCTTTATCACGACACAGCGAGATTATATCCGATGCAACCATTTCCACCTCGCAAACAGGATTTTTTTCGCATCTTACACATATGTCTTCAGGTTCATTTTTAAATGTCTTAGCCGGATATCTGTATAAATTTCTTTCTAGATGTAACAAATCATCACTTTTGTCAGAAATTCCTACTCTATCTACTCCAATATAATCAAAATGATTTTTTTTGCATATATCAATCAATTTATTCGCAGTGTTAATAGGAGGCGCAAATAAGTTTTCTCCTTCAATAGATTCATCGATGCACAAAGTAATATGAACTGATTTGCATTTTTCAATAAGTTTTTTTATTATGTCATATTCTTTAGGGATAAAGCTTGAGAATTCATCAAAAATTATATGATAATCATTAAAAATATCATATTTTTCAAGGTTAGTATAAAGCATCTGCAAAACATCTTCTGCATCTGAATATGTGTCCGAGGTCTGTTTTAAATACAAGTCATATATCTGGTGTAAATCATACATCTTCGCAGAAAGCAGGTCGTTTGATGAATTTTTTGAAGCGTTAAGTAAATCATCAGGCGAAATGTTATATTGTTTTAACTCGCTTATCATCTCCATACAAGAGTTAACAAAACCCCCGTGAGCACTCATTTTTGAATATAATTTAAGGTTTGATTTTGATATAATATCACTTATAATAAGACTTTTGCCCATATTATTTATCTGTAATTTTGTGTTTCCGCCAACTTCTTTCATCATACGGTATGCCATATGATTAAAAGATAGCACATCAACTAAATCACGGGAAATCGCAGAGGCAAAAGACAGTATATTTTTTTCTGCAATATGCGTATACTGTTCAGGAACCAACAAAATCACTTTTTCGTTAGCCTCCAATAATTTTTTTATAAAATTGTTTACATACTCAGTTCCCTTGTCAGCTGATTTTGCATAAACAAGTTTTAATCCCATAGATATCACCTATATACATTATCCTACATTTTTATAAAAAACTCAACACTTTTTTAATATAAAACAAACGATGTGCATTTTTGACACATCGTTTGCGAGTTTAATCATTATTCTTCTTCAAAAACATCTTTTCCAAGACCGCATGTAGGACAAACCCAATCATCTAAAACATCTTCCCAGGCAGTGCCGGGTGCAATTCCGTTATCAGGATCGCCTATTTCAGGATCATATACATATCCGCATGGACAAACGTATTTTTTCATAATTATTTCCTCCTGTATCTCAAAGCACTAATGATGGTGCAGAATATACTCTTGCAGCATATTCTGCATCAAGAGAATAAAGTCCTTTTGAATCATTTCCAAAAAGCTCCATCTTCTTTATCATATCTTCAGCATTTTTTTCTTCTTCTAGCTGCTCTTTTACAAACCAGTCTAAAAACTGCATTGTTCTAAAGTCTTTCACGTCATATGCAGCTCCATATATATCATTAATAAGACTTGTTACATACTGCTCGTGTTCATAACCAGCTTTTAAAGGGTCTATAAGAGTAGTTAATTTTTTGTCAGGCTTTGCTATTACATCCAAAGTTACTTTTTCTCCGCACATTTGAAGATACTTAAGCATAAGCATAGCGTGATCACGTTCTTCCTGTGCCTGAATCATATACCAGTTAGAAAAACCATCAAGCCCTTGTTCGTCATAGAAATTTGAAAAATCAAGATACAAATACGCTGAATAAAGTTCTTTATTTATCTGCTCGTTTAAAAGTGTTGAAACTTTTTTATCTAACATAATTTTACCTCCTTTTTATGTAAAGTTAGCGCTCCAACAAGTGAAGCGCTTTTTTTAATTACATTTCCTTACCGCTGAATGCCTCAGAAATAACATCTAAAACTTTTTGATGACAACCGCCGCATCCGGTAGAGCAATGCGTTACCTTTTTTACATCTTCAAATGCTTCAAGAACATTATCAAATTTATTGTTGTTATGAAGCGCGTCAATTATATCACTATAACTTACCTGTTTGCAGTTGCAAACCATATAATTTTCTTTCATAGTTACCTCCGGTGCCTTTATTATGCAAAATATCTTTTTAAAAGTCCTTCTAAACCTTTACCGTGGCGAGCTTCGTCGCGGGCCATTTCGTGAACTGTATCGTGAATTGCGTCAAGACCATTTTTCTTTGCGCAAGATGCTAGGTCAAATTTGCCCTGAGTTGCACCATATTCACAATCAACTCTCCATTTTAGGTTATCTTTTGTAGTAGCTTTCATATTTGGCTCTAAATCCTCGCCAAGTAGTTCTGCAAATTTTGCGGCGTGTTCAGCCTCTTCGTATGCAGCTTTTTCCCAATATAGACCTACCTCAGGATATCCCTCTCTGTGAGCGATACGAGCCATACATAGATACATACCTACTTCAGCACATTCGCCATTAAAGTTAGCCATTAACTGTTCAAATATATATTTCTTATCTTCTTCAGAAATGTCTGGGTTGTTTTTCACTGTTTTGCCATACACGCCGTATTCGTGTTCGGCAGCAAGAGCAGCACCTTCAACCATTTCCTTAAATTTTTCAGCCGGAACTTTACATACCGGGCATTTTTCCGGAGCACTGTCACCTTCGTGAACATATCCGCATACAGAACATACAAATTTTTTCATAATTAAAATTCTCCTTTTATATTATTTTTATTATTTATTCAAGCAATTCTTACAGGTGCCTGAAAAGTATACATTTTTATCCTTGATGTCAAATCCGTTAAGTTCATCAAATCCAAGTTTATCAAGCGGAAAATCAAATACTTTTTTGCAACTGTCACACATAAAGTGCCCATGAACTGATGTATCCGCGTCATATCTTACCTGTTCTGAATCGATAGTAATTACTATTGCCAATTTATTTTGTGTAAGTAGTTTAACTGTATTATATACTGACGTCTTTGATAAAGTTGGTATTTTAGGCGATAATTCATTGAATATCTCCTCAACTGTCGGGTGTGAATTAGTGTTTTTCAGGTAATCTAAAACCATAACTCTGATTAATGATGGTTTAATGTTGCACTCTTTTAGTATATTAGAAGTATTCACTTATCATCACCTCTTTGTTATAAATTCATTTTTGTAATGATTACAATTAAATTATAATTGATTAGATATTTTTTGTCAATACTTTTTTTAAAAATTTTAAAAATTTATTTACAATAAATTGTTTGACTTATATATAGGCTTAGATGTATAATTAATATAATGTACACGAAAGGCGGTGCAATAATGAAAAAAGATAATTGCTCATTAAAAATGGATGAAAAAGCAGTCCATTATACAAGAATTGGAGGACAAGCTGTAATAGAAGGCGTTATGATGAAAGGCCCTACAAAAATTGCAACAGCTGTGAGAAAATCAAGCGGAGAAATTGTTGTAGATAAAAAAGATTTAAACCCTATTACATCTAAAAATAAACTATTTAAATTGCCAATCGTCCGAGGTGTCGTATCATTTATTTCATCTATGGTTACAGGTGTCAAATGCCTTATGTATTCTGCTGACCAGGTTGATTTTGAAGATGAAGAAGGATACGAAGAATCTAAATTTGAAAAATGGCTTGATGATAAATTTGGAGATAAAATATCAGATATAGTGATTTATTTTTCAGTTTTTGTTTCTCTTATTTTTAGTATTGGATTATTTATGATATTACCTAACCTTATAGCAGGTATATTTAAAATGTTTATTGATAACAGAATTATCCTAAACCTTATTGAAGGTGTAATAAGAATAGGAATATTTCTTTTATATATAGTACTAGTATCGCAAATGAAGGATATAAGACGTGTCTTTGAGTATCACGGAGCGGAGCATAAGACAATTGCAACTTACGAAAGTGGCGAAGAGCTTACTGTAGAAAACGCTAGAAAATATCCTAGACTTCACCCAAGATGCGGAACTAGCTTTCTGCTTATTGTTATGGTTATAAGCATTATATTTTTCTCAGTTTTAAGCTGGGAAAACATATGGCAACGACTTGTATACAGACTTTTATTACTTCCTGTTGTTGCAGGTCTATCGTATGAGGTTATTACTTTTACAGGAAAAAGCAAAAACAGATGCATAAAATGGCTTACCAAACCAGGATTATGGCTTCAAAAACTAACTACAAGAGAGCCTGATGACAGTCAGATAGAGGTTGCTATCGAAGCACTTAAAAATGTTCTTACAGGAAACAAAGAAGATGACAAATGGTAAAACAATAAAAGAAATATTGCTAAACGGAATTAATGTTTTAAAAAACGCGGGCATTGAAAACGCTAACCTAGATGCCCGTGCTTTTTTGTGTAATATTTTAGACAAAGACAGCATTTATTTGAATATTCACAAGGATGATATCCTAAATGATAAAACTATAGATTTATATATGAGTTATATTAATAGACGAAGTATGGATGAGCCATTTGCGTATATTACAAACTCAAAAGAATTTATGTCACTTGATTTTTATGTTGATAAAAATGTACTTATCCCCCGCCCTGACACTGAAATCTTGGTAGAATATATCATTAAATACTGCGAAAATCAAAAAAAACATTTGAAAATAATTGATTTATGCACAGGCTCAGGTGCTATCGCAGTTAGTCTGGCAAATTATATTCCAAATTGTACTGTAACAGCAATTGATATATCTAAATCAGCGCTTGAAATTGCTCAAAAAAACGCAAAAACTCATTGTGTTACTGATAAAATAGATTTCAAACTATTCGATGTATTGGGTGATATAAAAGAGCTTGGAGAATTCGATATAATCGTTTCAAATCCACCATATATATCAAAAGAAGAAATATTAAATCTAGAATCTAATGTAAGAGATTATGAACCCACGCTTGCACTTGATGGAGGAAATGATGGACTCGATTTTTACAGAAACATTATAAAACACTCAACAAATATGTTAAACTCTAATGGAACAATTGCACTTGAAATTGGATATGATCAGGCAAACGATGTTGTAAAATTATTGAAACTTCATTCGTTTGACGATATAAAGATTTTAAAAGATTATTCTGGTCTTGACAGAGTTATTATTGCAAAAAAATAAAGATGCAAGTAATATTACTTGCATCTTTTATATTATTGTACCCCGTGTTCCTCGCAATAACTTGTTTCAATTACTGCTTTTTTATAACATTTTTTATACTGACATAATCTGGTGGATTTATGTGTATCACCTATTACATCGCATTTTGTTTTTGATATTGTATTTCCGTTAAAGTCATATAATACATATTTACCCTCATCGGATTCGACAACTATATACCCATCATTGTAAAGCACAGGCTCTAGAGCAAGATTATCAATGATTTTATTACCGTCGCTCTTTATAATGCTCCATGTTTTGCCATCATTAACTTTTGCAATATTCTGAACAAATGTGCTTGCATAGTCATATGAAGGTTCTATTGCAAAAGCTCCTTTTTTATTAATATATCCCCACTTTTCGGCCTTTCGAACTGATGCTAATCCGTTTTTTGCAAATCCAGACGCTGCGTCAAACTGAGGTTCTATTGCAAAAGCTCCTTTTTTGTCGATATATCCCCATTTTGTATCTTTAACGACTACACCTAAACCATTATTAAATCCATTTGTTTTATCAAATTTCCCGCCATTAGCAAGTGGTTTTCCATCTATGCCATAATACATATATTTATCGCCATCTGATACCAATACAACATCACTTTCACGATACACTTGAATTTGCTCAAATTTTGGCTCTAGTATTGTTTTACCGCGTGAATTAACAAGTCCTGCTTTGCCATCTTTAACTGCAATAGCAACATCATTATCATCAAATAAATTGTACGATTCTAAAAGCTGATTTACAAAAATGATAAAAAATGCCTTTGAAAATCCTGATTTAACCTCCGATGAATTATACATAGCCAATGTTGGCATTACAAAATCATATTCGAATGGTAATATGTTTTCGCCTTTAATATTAACTACACCGTATTTTTCTCCATTTGATACAACAGCATAACCTTTTTTATCAATAGAAAATTCTCTGTCATATTTCAGCTCAACAATTTCCTTGCCTTTTAAATTAATTATACCGAATTTTTCTTTCGCAGACACAACTGCATAACCATTATCATTGAACTCACCAATCATATCATATTGTGTTTCAAACGCCTTTTTCCCGTTTGTGTTTATATAGTATGGCTTTCCATCACCTGTAACTGCAGCAAGACCATTATCCGAAAAATTTTTAGCGGTACTGTATTTACATTCAACTACAATTTTTCCGCTTCTATCTATATAACCCCATTTATCTTCTTTGAGCACTGGTGCCAAGCTGCTTTTACCAAACAATCCAACATCGTCATATTCGCATTTTATCTTTATATTGCCTTTTTTATCAGCAAATCCCCATTTACCATTAAGCAATACTGCTGCTAATCCAGATTCGTTATCGTATATGACGTCATCATATTTAAAAGGCATAACGACAGTGCCTTGTTTATTAATTAAGCCAAACTTACCTTCTGCACCTGCTTTAATATATTCATCTGTAAAAAGATTGTTTTCAATTACATTTTTGTTATCATTAAAATTATTTACATAAAAAAATATTGCAGATAATATTGCTACAACAACTGCAATAGATATTATTGCTATTGATAATTTATTTTTTAAAATGCCTTTCATAATTATGCCTCCAGTTATTTATAAAAACATTATACAAAACATAGCGAATAATGTCAACAAAACAATAAGAATGCTCATTTTATAACGGGGATTTTTACAAAATATAACTGTTTTTATTTAAGACGATTATTATTTTTGGTAAACATTAGACAAAATTCGAAAAAAAGCTTGTTAAAAGTTTGATAATATGTTAAAATATACTTCGTAAAAATGTTTATAAATTAACCAAACAGAAAGGGGTTATATAATGATTTATTCTTCTGAAGTTGAAAGAATGTGTGTGGTAGCCAAAGGTGCTAACCACGGTCCTGCTCCTATTCCTGAAGAAGGAAAATGGGTTCAGGCTAAAGAAATTAAAGACATATCTGGTCTTACTCACGGTATAGGCTGGTGTGCACCTCAGCAGGGTACTTGTAAGCTAACACTTAATGTTAAAGATGGTGTTATCGAAGAAGCTCTTGTTGAAACTATAGGTTGTTCAGGTATGACTCATTCAGCTGCTATGGCATCTGAAATTCTTCCTGGAAAAACTATACTTGAAGCTCTAAATACAGACCTTGTATGTGATGCTATCAACACTGCTATGAGAGAACTATTCCTCCAGATTGTATACGGAAGAACTCAGACAGCTTTCTCTGAAGGCGGACTTCCAATCGGTGCAGGTCTTGAGGATCTTGGTAAAGGTCTTAGAAGCCAGGTTGGTACTATGTATGGTACAAAAGCAAAAGGTACTAGATACCTTGAAATGGCTGAAGGTTATGTTACTAAGCTTGCTGTTGATGAAGACAACGAAACAATCGGTTATGAATTCGTTCATATGGGTAAAATGATGGATATGATTAAAGGCGGCATGGATGCTAACGAAGCTCTTAAGAAAGCTACTGGTACATACGGAAGAATTGCTGACGCTGCTAAGCTAATCGATCCAAGACACGAATAATATAAGGAGGATTTGAAAGATGGCTTTATTTGAAAGTTATGAAAGAAGAATAGATAAAATAAACGACGTTTTAAAAGCTAACGGTATCTCTTCTATCGAAGAAGCTAAAGCTATTTGTGACGAAAAAGGCATAGATCCTTATGCAATCACAAAACAGATTCAGCCAATATGCTTTGAAAACGCTTGTTGGGCATACGTTGTAGGCGCTGCTCTTGCTATAAAGAGAGGCGTTAAGACTGCTGCTGATGCTGCAGAAGTTATTGGCGAAGGTCTTCAGGCTTTCTGTATCCCAGGCTCTGTTGCTGACGACCGTAAGGTAGGACTAGGCCACGGTAACCTAGGTGCAATGCTTCTTAGAGAAGAAACTAAATGTTTTGCATTCCTAGCAGGTCACGAATCTTTCGCTGCTGCAGAAGGTGCTATCGGTATTGCAAGAAGTGCAAACAAAGTTAGAAAAGAACCACTAAGAGTTATCCTAAATGGTCTTGGTAAAGACGCTGCTCAGATTATCTCTAGAATAAATGGTTTCACTTACGTTCAGACTCAGTTTGACTACGCTACAGGTGAAGTTAAAGTTGTTAAAGAAAAAGCTTACTCTGATGGTGAAAGAGCTAAAGTAAAATGCTATGGTTCTGATG
>JAZQHY010000031.1:0-16532 GCA_045540815.1 Clostridia bacterium
ATATATCCCACTGTTAAAGCAGGCGCTGTATATGAAGGAAAATACCTTCTTGGTACATCACACGCTCGTCCAATTATTGCAAAAAGACTTGTTGAAATAGCTGAAAAAGAAGGCGCAGTTGCTATTTGCCACGGTGCTACAGGCAAAGGTAATGATCAGGTACGTTTTGAGCTTACTGTAAAGGCTCTTGCTCCTCACCTTAAAATAATAGCTCCTTGGAGAATATGGGATATTACTTCTCGTGAAGATGCAGTTGACTACGCTGAAGCTCATGGCATTGAAATTCCTGTTACAAAGAAAGACCTTTATTCTCGTGACAGAAATATATGGCACATAAGCCACGAAGGTATGGACCTTGAAGACCCTGCTAACGAACCACAGCTTGACTCACTTCTTAAGCTTACAGTTCCACCGCAGAAAGCTCCTGACGTTCCAACTTACGTTACAATCGGCTTTGAAAAAGGTGATGCAGTATCACTTAATGGCGAAAAAATGAGTCCTCTTGCGATTGTTGAAAAGCTAAATGAAATCGGCGGTGCTAACGGAATTGGTATCACAGATATCGTTGAGGACAGACTTGTTGGTATGAAATCAAGAGGTGTGTACGAAACACCAGGCGGTACTATCCTATATGCAGCACTACAGGAGCTTGAATACCTATGCCTTGACCGTGACACTCAGGCGTTCAAACGTCAGGCAGCAATTAAGTTCTCTGAACTAGTATATGATGGTAAATGGTTTACTCCACTTAGAGAAGCGCTATCTGCAATGGTTGATTCTATGGAAGAAACTGTTACAGGCGAAGTAAGACTTAAACTATACAAAGGCAGCGTATCTGCAGCAGGTGCGAAGAGTCCATACTCACTATACAATGAAGATATCGCATCATTTGGCGACAGTAAAGAGCTATACAGCCACAAAGATGCTGAAGGTTTCATAAACCTATTTGGCTTACCGCTAAAGGTTCGTGCTATGAACTTAAAAGACAAAGACAACAAATAATATATCGGGAAAAGGCCCATCACATACGTGGTGGGCTATCCCCTTTTATTTAGAGGTGAAAATATGGAAAATAAAACAAAGCTTTGGGGTGGTCGCTTTAGTAAGGCTACTGACGACAAGGTTAACGATTTTAACTCGTCTATCCGTTTTGATGCAAGAATGTATAAGCAGGATATAGAGGGAAGCAAGGCGCACGCAAAGATGCTTGGAAAATGCGGTGTTATCCCACTAGCTGATAGCGAACTGATAGTTAAAACTCTTGGCGAGATACTTATTGATATCGAAAACGGAAAGGTAGAATTTTTGGTTGATGCCGAAGATATTCATATGAACGTAGAAACCATTCTTATACAAAGAATTGGCGATGTGGGTAAAAGACTTCACACAGGCAGAAGCAGAAACGACCAGGTTGCACTCGATATAAGGATGTATCTTCGTGACGAAGTAAACTGCGTTAAAAGTATGCTAGTAGATTTGGAAAACACTATCCTTTCTCTTGCGGAAGAAAATCTTGACACAGTAATGCCTGGATATACTCATCTACAAAAGGCACAGCCTATCACATTTGCGCATCACGTTATGGCATACTTTGAAATGTTTAAGCGTGATATCGACAGACTTAGCGATGCATACAAAAGGCTTAATATTATGCCGCTTGGCTCGGGTGCGCTTGCGGGCACTACCTACCCTCTTGACAGAAAATTTGTAGCAAAAGAGCTTGGATTTGACGATATTACATACAATTCTCTAGACGGCGTATCAGACAGAGATTTTGTAATAGAGCTTGCATCAGCTTTATCTATAATAGCTATGCATTTATCAAGATTTTCAGAGGAGCTTATCCTTTGGAGCACAAACGAGTTTTCGTTTGTTGAAATGGACGATGCATACTCGACAGGAAGCTCTATAATGCCGCAGAAGAAAAACCCTGACGTAGCAGAGCTTGTTAGAGGTAAATCAGGAAGAGTATATGGCGATTTGGTATCAATTCTTACCACTATGAAAGGTCTTCCGCTTGCGTACAACAAGGATATGCAGGAGGACAAAGAGTGCATATTTGATGCATTTGATACTATTAAGCTTTGCCTACCTGTATTTACAAAGATGATTGAAACTATGACAATTAAGAAAGACAATATGAAAAATGGTGCTCGCGGTGGTTTTGCAAATGCAACCGATGCTGCGGATTACCTAGTAAAAAAAGGTATGCCATTCAGACAGGCGCACGAGGTTATAGGAAAGATGGTTTTAACTGCGGTACAGGAAAACAAATCACTTGACGATTTCACCTTAGAAGAATTTAAGGAATTTTCTGATATTATTGAAAAGGACATCTACACTGCTATCGACCTTCACACTTGCGTAAATGACAGAAAGGTTATAGGCGGTCCTGCAAAAGAAGCGGTTATGCTATCTGTAAACAGAGGCAAAGATTTTATTAAAAACATATAATTACATATTATTTACAAATATTATCCCTTTATTGACTTGAAATACTTCGGTATTTTACAATGTTAGTAAGGGGATTTTTGTTTTTAATAATAATATATAAAATCAACAATATCTCAGTCAGCAACGCTGACAGCTCCCTTTACACAAGGGAGCCTTCAAATACAACTCAGGAGGTATAAATATGAAAAAAATTATAAGTACGATAGTTCTATCGTCTATGCTTTTTACAAGTGCGTTTGCTTATAGCAACTACGAGTACATAGACATACCAAATATGAAAAGCATTGATGTGCGTGATAATGGCTACATAGCACACCTCACAGACGAAACAATGGTGTATATTGACTCATACGGAAATATAACAGATGAGCAAGGGTTTATCGACAATGTGCTTTCGGATGGTAATATGATAATAACATACAAAGACGAAAACGGCGTATGCGGTCTATTATTCCCTGACGGAAAAACTGTAAAGACCGAATACGAAGAATTAATGATGTGCGGTGAGAATTTTAAAGCGAAAAAAGACGGTGTATGGCATCTTATAGACAGTGAATTAAATGTACTTCATTCATTTGAAGATTATGACAATTTTGATATATATGACATAAGATTTTTTGGTATGGAAAAAGATGATACTACCGAAAATGCTGAGCTTTTAATTATTGGCGAAGCGAGAATTGGAGAAGACAAAGACGGTATATATCTTTTTGACAAGGATTTTAATTTCTACAAGCCTACTGACAAAAAGCCAATAAAATTGCATACATACGGCGACCTTATAATATTTGCAGAAGATGACATAAGCTTAAAAGGTGTAATGGATAAAGACGGCAATGTCCTCTACCCTGCTATGAATTATATACGATTTTTGGGTGATGGAATACTGTCTGTTACCCCTGTTGATGCAGAAGGTCACATCCAGCACGGCGATGAAACTATAGTTAATAACGAAGGCAAAGAAATTGCGACAGGACTTAGTAATGTTGGATACGTTGGTGATAACGGTCTATTCTCATTTGAGGTTTGGGATAACGAACATAACTATTATTCAGATGCCTACGAAGGCTATAGCGGATATATGAATAATAGTGGTGAAGTGGTAATCAAGCTTCCAAAAGGCTATCTTGCACAGACAGAATTTTCAGAAGGACTTGCATCGGTAGTATCTAACCCTATATATTCAAAATATGGCGACACATCGTACATAAACGAAGAAGGCAGAATAGTGCTTACTCAGGACACAAGTGATACAAATAGCTGGACTATGGGAAGACCGTTTAAAAACGGCGTTACAGCTATTGGTGTTGGCCTTGGAAAAGCAGGAAGTCTTGGAAATCTTTTGGTTAAGTACAACTACACAGGTGACAAGCCGTCCGACTGGGCGAAGGGGTACATTGATACCGCAAACGAAAAAGGCATAGTGCCGGAGCATTTAAATAATTACTACAACACACCTATTACAAGGGAAGAATTTTGTGATTTAGCATATAACACATTAAAAAGTATCGGAGCAGCTAAAAGGGTAACGCGAGATAATCCATTCACTGACACAGAAAATCTAAATGTGGTATGGCTATTTTCGGTAGGAATCATAAACGGTGTAACAGAAAATACATTTCAACCACAAAGCCCTATTACACGTGAACAGGCGGCGACCATACTCTATCGTATGGCGGAATATTTACTAATGGACACTCCAGAAATTACTGACAAAAACATTATCGAAAAATATTACAACGACATAAGACACAGCTTTTCTGATTATGCTATAGTTCCGATAATTGCTATGAATGATATGGAGATTATGAAAGGCAACGCAAACGGCTCATTTTCTCCAAAGGACAATTACACGGTTGAGCAGGCGATTACAACCATGCTAAGGTTAGTTGAGTATAAATAAAAGCGGGACATCGAGGACGCCGTCCCCTACAAATATATATGTCTGCGATTTACAAACGAATACACAAAGACTTTTTACAGCACAAAAAAGAGATGGTTTAAAACCATCTCTTTTATTTTTGCTATATCTGCTTATCTTATTTTAATTTTGCTTCCTCTTCTTCCTGAATATCAGGGAATACAGAAATCATAGGCTTGATGTCTTTGCCTTTAAAGTGTCTGTCAACATAGTTTTTGGTAATCTTTCTAACAAGACCTGCAAGCATCAATACACCTATTAAGTTCGGTACCATCATAAGACCGTTGAATGTATCTGATATATCCCATGCAAGTGAAGATGTTAAAAGTGCACCAAATAGAATTGTAACAAGGTGGATTATTTTATACACTTTTGTAGCTTTTGTACCAAATAGGTATTCCCAAGCTTTTGTACCATAGTGGTCCCAACCAAGAACTGTAGTGAAAGCAAATAGTAGTATTGCCACTGCTATAAATCTTTCACCCCAAATACCAAACACATTGCTAAATGCTTTCGCTACCAAAGTAGCATCCTCCATACCTTCAGCAAGTGCACCTGTTTCAAGATTAATAAAGCCTGATGTAAGAACTACTAAAGCTGTCATTGTACAAACTACCATAGTATCTGCAAATACCTCGAAGATACCCCATATACCCTGTTTAACAGGCTCTACAACGTTTGAGTTTGAGTGAACCATAACAGAAGAACCAAGACCTGCTTCGTTTGAGAACACGCCTCTCTTACAACCCTGAGTAACAACTGTTGATACTACACTTCCGGCTGCACCGCCAAGAGCTGCAGGAACGCTGAATGCATATCTGAATATCGCACCAAAAGCTAAACCTACTTTTGTATAGTTTATACCGATTATGATAAGACTGCCAAAAATAAACAACACTACCATAAAAGGTACAACCTTTTCAGCAAAGTTTGCAATTCTCTTTAGTCCACCTAGCGTGATTAGAGCTGCTATAGCAACTAATACTAAACCAAGCACAAGATGATACATAGTTACCTGTCCTACAGAGATACTTGTAAGCGAAGAAACCTCAAATGCTGAAACGATGTTTACAACAATTTTATTTATCTGTCCCATTGCACCTATACCAAATGATGCAAGAATAGCAAATATTGCAAATAGTATAGCAAGTATTTTACCTATGTATTTACAGTTTTTCTTTTTGCCAAGACCATCTTCAAGATAGTACATAGCACCGCCTGACCATTCGCCATCGGTATTTTTTCTTCTATAATAAATACCAAGAACGTTTTCAGAGTAGTTTGTCATCATACCAAAAAATGCTGCAACCCACATCCAGAAAACAGCACCAGGTCCGCCAAGGCAGATAGCTGTAGCAACACCTGCAATATTACCTACACCGATAGTTGCTGCTAGAGCTGTACATAGTGCCTGAAACTGTGAAATTGATTTTCCCTTTACATGACCTGATACTTCCTTTTTGAATAGGCTGCCAAGTGTCTGTGAAAACCAGTGACCTATACGTCTGATTTGGAATACACCTGTAACCAACGTCATAATAAGACCTGTTGCAAGAAGTAGGTAAAGACCTTTACCCCAAACAAAGCTGTTGATAGAATTATTAAAATCTGTCAACCAAGTAAAAAAGTTATTCATAAAAAATCTCCTTTCGCTAAGATATGAAGTTTTGACGAGTATTGCTTTTAAAATAAAAAAACGGAGTTTTTACACACAAAAACTCCGCAACTTAAAAGCAGTATAAGCTTTTCTCCGTCCTTTTGCCTGAGAGATTAACCGTTAAATAACGGTTTTGCACCTTCGGCATCCTTTATTCTTATTAAGAAGTGGACTTCTCCGGAGCGCTATCCGTTTGCAGTCTTTACTTAAAAAGCACCTGAGAGTGTTACTCCTTCGGCAAGGCTATTGCCTTTTTCCTGCATCCTTCACTTAGCATATAAAATTTTGTTATTAATAGTATAATCACTTTATGACAAAAAGTCAAGTGTTTTGACACATTTTGTCACAAGTTATCTATATTATTTGTTTTCTTTTGCTTCCTGAAGCTTTGTATCGCGACGATTTTTAACCTCATGAGGAATAGGCTTGATATCGCCTGCAGCTGTAAGTGCCTGTCTTGTTAGAAGCGGACCAACAAGTTCATATATAAGCACTGCAAATAATGTGATATTTCTTACAAGTGCACCATCAGGACCCATTGTAGCGGCAGCTATAGCACACATACCAAGTGCAACACCTGCCTGCGGAAATAGTGTAATACCAAGGTATTTGCATATTTCAGGCGAACAATCTGTAGCCTTCGCACTGATGTATGTTCCATAGTATTTACCAAGGCAACGGAATATGATATATACCACACCGATTACCACGATAGCCCAATCCATAAATACGTTTAGTTCAAGCTCTGCACCGCTTATTACAAAGAAAAGTGCTAGTAGCGGTGATGACCACTTGTCCGATTTTGCCATAATATCGTGTGAAAGCGGACAAATATTACAGAATATTGTGCCAAGCATCATACACACAAGAAGTGACGAAAATCCGATATGAACTCCGCCGATGTGGAACTCCATCATAGAAAGTGCAACCGTCAAAAGTACAAATGCTATTGTCATATTAAGACGGTTTGTATTTGAATTAAACATCTTTTCAAGCTGAGTGAGTACCCATCCCATAATAGCACCAAGTCCAAGCGAACATACAATTTCAATAATTGGGTTAACGATAATAGATATCATATCAACCTGACCAACGATAAGTGTTTTTGCTATACCAAAGCTTACTGCGAACACTATTAGACCAACCGCGTCGTCAAGTGCAACGATTGGAAGAAGAAGGCTTGTAAGTGGTCCTTTTGCCTTGTACTGACGTACAACCATAAGTGTGGCTGCAGGGGCAGTAGCTGTGGCAATTGCGCCCATTGTAATAAGCTGCGGTACTGATAGTTTATCCGGCATAATGATATGTACGATGAGTAGTGCTAAGTCTACAAAAAGAGTAGCCACAAGTGCCTGGAATATACCTATAACAAACGCCTGCTTACCTGTCTTTTTAAGCTCTTCAAGTCTAAATTCGCTACCGATGGAAAATGCTATAAAGCCAAGCGCAACATCAGAAATAAGTGAAAGCCTTTCAACCGCTTCGTTACTTGAAAATCCTATTCCTTCAAATCCCAGCGCACCAATACAATAAGGTCCGATAAGAACGCCTGCTATTAGGTATGCTGTAACTGATGGAAGTTTTAGCGGTTTAAACGCTCTGGTCATTAAAAGTCCCGCTAAAAGCGCGATAGAAACTGATAAAAGAGTATTCATATTTTTCTCCTTTTATGTAATATTTTGTCAATATATACGCATAAAAAAACCCGAACACTTTGTTCGGTTTTTAATATGGCGGAGAAGGAGGGATTCGAACCCTCGCGCCGCTTTCACGACCTACACCCTTAGCAGGGGCGCCTCTTCGGCCTACTTGAGTACTTCTCCATAATAAAAATTATCGCTTTGCCGAAAAACGATAAATTTGGAATAAAACTATTAAGTTATAAGTAAGTTGGCGGAGAGGCAGAGATTCGAACTCTGGGTGCTTTCGCATCACTAGTTTTCAAGACTAGCTCCTTAAACCACTCGGACACCTCTCCGAACTGACAATCGTTATTATATCAAATCTCCCCTTTTATGTCAATACTTTTTAACGAATTTTTTTAAAAAATTTTATTCCCTGTTTTCCCGATTGTTATAAGTTATATTTTATCCAGCAATAAAATATAAGGAGGAAACAAAATGAGTTATTCATTTAGCTTTGTACCAAATAATGTTTATGGCGCCCAAGACATAAACGAAATAACAAAAAGGCTGGTTACCAGCGGTGTAGAAGATATTTTTGAAGATGGTGTACCTTATAACTTCAGCCACATAAACACTATTTCAAAAAACATTTCTACAATGGGTGTAATACCCGAAGAAAACACATCACTAAAGGTAACAAACAACGGGAAGGTAAATGACGAGTATACCGTCACAATTGCAGAAGGAACTGCATTTTTCGAAGATGGAAGCACCATCACCATATACGATGGAGGTGAAACGCTTGCTTACACTTATGGACAAAAAAACTACGTCTATCTTCATCGCGATTTAAACCTTAACCGAAACATGCCTAAGGTAACATTAACCGAGCCGGAAGGAGATTATGTTCCGTTAGCTGAAATTGCCGAGGATGGAACTGTTACTGACAAAAGAGTTTTTGCAAAGGGTAAATTACCCGGATATATGAGTGATTATAACAACACCAAAAAAATAGAAGTCACTCTCGACAAGGGTTACGGAGAAATAGACCTTGGCGGAACAAATCACAAATGTCTAACCTGCTTTGTATGGGAACAAATTGTAGAGAACAGAGAGGATTTTTTATATCCTAGGTATTCAGCGATGTTTTTTATAAATAACGGAAAAATTTTATGGAATATATCCGTTGATGGTTCAAGGTGCAAAATAAGCAATAACGTCCCATATATCGCTACATTTAAGTACAATTCAGATGGAAGTGACCAACGAGCAAACATCTCCATACATGACGGAATAATGAGTATTACTCCTGCAAATGATATTTCAAATAAAAATTATCTTTTAGACATATATGTATGTTAAAATACCAAAAGTCCGATAAATGATTTATCGGACTTTTATTTTATAATCTGCTAATCAAATCTGCTATTGCACTTTCGTTATTGCTCACAAGAACCATATCCGCACACTCAAGTGCCTTTTGGGAGGCATTTGCAACAGTTGCGCCAATGTGAGCCGTTTCAATCATCTCAACGTCGTTGTCATTGTCCCCTACTGCTATTGTTTTTGACATATCTATATTAAGTATTTTGGCAAGCTCAATTAACGCGGAACCTTTTGTAACTCCTTTTTTAAGAACTTCAAAATAATTCGCAGACGAAACAACAAGCTTGTACTTATCGTAAAATGGTGTATTTCGCATTGCTTTTTCTATTTCATATGTATAGCTTTCTTCCTGAGATGTAAGCACCTTCATAATTGGCTCGTCAATGTCGGTATAGTGCTTTACAAGATATGGTAGATGCTCGTCCTGTCGATGCTTTTCTGTATAATAATTTTCCCTTGAAACGTAAATTTCGTTTATGGTATTTATCTCAATGCCTGCGTCAGGAAAATTATCATACAAGTATTTTACTGCGTCATACACACCTGTATCAAGCATATCTGTCCAAAGATACTTTTGAGTGCTATGGTCATAAATGCCCGCACCATTTTGCACTATCATAGGAGCATTTGAACGAATTTCGTTCACAAACATATTTACACTCTGCGGTGCTCTGCCTGTGGCAAGGGCAAAAATTCCGCCTTCTTTTTTAAAATAATCTATGGCTATAAGGTTTTCTTTTGAAACTCTGTGGTCACTTGTGATAAGCGTTCCGTCAATATCACTGCACAACAGGTAGCCGTCAAATTTCCCCATCGTTCTGCTTTCCTCCTAGTACTTGTTGTAATCTTTAACATATTGAGCTTTTTTAAGGCTTTTCTTATTTGAATATGTCTGGTTAAGTGTTTTTACAACAGAGGTATCCGCCCCTATTGATTTTAATTCAGCTGTAAGATTGTCCATAAGTGTTTTAACCTTACCGTCGCAGACCTTTTCCATCTGTGAAAGTTCGCCTATGTGCGCAGCAATAACAGTATCACGAAGAAGTGTATCTCGTTTTTCCGGCGGATACGCATAAAACTCCGCGTGAAGCATATCTACAAATGCTACAAGCTCACCTTCATACTGTGCCTCAAGAACATAAAGCTGTGCTACATATTTATTTATTATATTTTCTCTTTGAGCCGCTTTACTCGATTTATCACTACTTTTCTCATCAGTAAGTTTATTAGCCGCTTCGTCAGCTGACATTTCACCTGATTTGATTTTTTCAATTTCCTCTTCGGTAAGTTCACGAACGAGGCCTACCTCTGTCATCTCACCACTTAGTTTTTCTGTAACATTTCCAAGCTTTGCGGAAAGCTCATCGTCATTTAATCGGACAGCCGTGATAAGCGAATTGATATTATCCCACTGCCAAATGCACAGTGAGGAAACTGTTAACACTATCAAAATGAGTAATCCTAATAATATTCTTTTGAAAATTTTCATTGTAAAAACCACCTTTTAAAATATTCTACCACAAAAAAACGAATAATTCTACTATTTATTTGCATTTTCTCCTAAAATATGTTATATTCAAAATATAATATTTTTATGTGGGGTGTTAAAAATTATGTGGAAAGAATTTAAAGAGTTTGCTTTCAAGGGAAATGTACTTGACATGGCAGTCGGTGTTATCATAGGTGGTGCTTTTGGAAAAATCGTTACTGCACTTGTTAACAATGTAATTATGCCGCTATTTGGTGCTATTACAGGCGGAATGAATTTTTCTGACTGGAAATGGGTACTTAAACCTGCTGTTATTGATGAAGCTACAGGTGCGGTACTAAAAGCTGAAAATGCTATTACATACGGTGTATTTATTCAAAACATTGTTGACTTTTTAATTATTGCATTTTCAATCTTTATGTTTATTAAAGTACTTAATAATACAAAAGATAAATTTAAGAAGGCAGAAGATGTTAAGGAAGAAGAACCTGCACCAGCAGCTCCGACAGAAGCTGAACTGCTAGCAGAAATCCGTGATTTGCTAAAAGAACAAAACAAATAATTAAAGCACAAAAATCCGCAAAGCCAAAAAGACTATGCGGATTTTTATTATTTAAAATTAGTCCTGTGTGCAGCCAACCACGCATCTTACAAGACACGCAACCAGCGATACCACTAGTGAAAAGAATGTTAATAAAAGGCCTGTGATGATTGCACCTATGACACTTGTAGCAGCAAAAGTAACAGCTAAAAGAATTATAGATACGAGTATTGCACCAAGTATTGCTATAAGAAGTACAGGAAGAATATTACAAACACAGCCTCTTATGCCGGAGTTACGAATTGCAACACTTGTGACAAGCGTTATTGCAAGATATACTACCGCTATACCAAGTACAACCCACAAAAATGCAGGTGTAACGGTAATAACAGCAGTAAAGGTTAGAAAAGCAGTGATTATACCGATGATTATGCTGGCTACTATTGCTACACCTACGCAACTCCATCTACATCCGCAATTGCAATTTGAACAAGTCATATTTTTCACCTCCAATGTCATTATATGTCGAATAATATTTGGAGGTGCATCAAAAAAAAGAGTGGTTTTCCACTCTTTTATCTAAATAATTTTTTTACATCTTCAAGCGAAAGCATCTTGCCTGTTGAAACTACTACATCATTTACAAGTACTGCAGGAAGTGCAGGAACATTATATTTTGCCACTTCATCTTTTTCTGTTATATATTCCACTTGGATGTTTATGCCAAGTTCAGGCATAGCGCTTTTTACTGTTTCAAAAAGTTTATGGCAATTCGGACAACCTGCGCCAAGCACCTTTATGCTTGTAACTTCGCTAGTTAGAAATGTTTTTGCTTTCTTTTTAAAAATATCAAGTAATGACATAACTTTTTCTCCTTTACATATTCATTGCTTTTTTGAGTGCCTTTGCAAGCTGGTCAGGACAAGATGTACCGCGTCCTCCGCAGTCTATTCCTTCAAGCTTCTTTATAATTTCCTCTGCCTTCATACCCTCAGCAAGACTGGATACACCTTTAGTATTTCCCATACAACCGCGTACAAACTCTACGTTTTTTACTATTCCATCCTCAATGTCAAATGACACCGAAACTGAGCAAGTGCCTCTGGTATTAAAAGTATATCTCATAATTAAAGTCCT
Organism: Clostridia bacterium; assembly: GCA_045540815.1. Lineage (GTDB taxonomy): Bacteria > Bacillota > Clostridia > UMGS1810 > UMGS1810 > JAZQHR01. Next base: position 12,211 of record JAZQHY010000031.1, read on the forward strand.
CTCTGTCTTAAAATCTCATACACCAAAATCCCGCACGCAACCGACGCATTTAGCGATTCTGCCTTTCCGTAGATAGGTATTTTGACGGGCAGATTGCACATACTCATAACCTCGTCTGTTATGCCGTTTGCTTCGTTGCCTATAACAATAACTGTGCACGGTGAATATTTCGCCTCAAAATGAGAAGACTTCGCCTCAAGACTACCTGCTACAAGGTCAAAGCCAATGTTTTTAAGCATATCGAGTGCGTTTTTATCGCATTCCTCATACACAGGTACATTGAACATACTTGCCATTGTAGAACGAATTGTTTTAGGATTATATATATCCACGCAAGTTTTAGATAAAAGTACTCCATCTACACCGCCTGCATCAGCAATCCTTACAATAGTGCCAAGATTTCCAGGATCCTGTATGCCATCAAGATATATAAAGAAACTTCCGTTTTTAGCTATAGTTTCATCAAACACACGTGCATTTATCTTTGCTACCGCCATTATCCCCTGTGAATTCACTGTGGTTTTAAGCTGATTAAACAGCTTTTCGGGCATTACAATTAAATCTAGATGCGAAAATTCTGATGCATCAAATGTGTCTGTTACTATTATGTTTTTAAGTTCTACCCCATTTTCTATGGCATCACGAACAAGTCGGTAACCTTCTAATAGGTACTCACCTGATTTTGCGCGATACGACTTTGTCTGAAGTTTTTTTACGTGTTTAACCAAGCTGTTATCGGGACTTGTAATAGTTTGTATCATAATTTCACCTTGTAAAAAAGGCAAAGTCTTTTTCGACCTTGCCCTCTAGCATTAATTATTTAAGTGCTTCTTTAGCTTTTTCTACCAATGCAGTAAATGCTGCAGGGTCAGCTATAGCGATTTCAGAAAGCATCTTTCTGTTCATATCGATGTTTGCTTTCTTAAGACCATTCATAAACTGTGAGTAGTTAGTGCCGTTAAGCTTTGCAGCAGCACTGATTCTAGTGATCCACAATTTTCTGAAATCTCTTTTCTTAAGTTTTCTACCCTTGTATGCATATACCAATGATTTCATTACTGCCTGGTTGGCAGTTCTGAATAATTTACTCTTTGCACCTCTGTAACCTTTAGCAAGTTTAAGAATCTTTTTATGTCTTCTTCTTGTTGTTACAGCGCCTTTAATTCTAGCCATTTTAAAACGCCTCCTCTAATATTATTTGTAAAGTATTAATCTCTTAATAGTTGCTGCATTTGCTTTTGAAGCATAAGCAGACTTTCTAAGTCCTCTTTTTCTCTTAGTAGACTTTTTAGTAAGTATGTGGCTTCTGTAAGCCTGACCTCTTTTAACCTTACCGTTTTTAGTAAGACCAAATCTTTTTGCTGCGCCTCTGTGAGTTTTGATTTTAGGCATAGTATTTTACACTCCTTCCAAAGAATTTTATACTTATTTTAAAATATAAACATTTTATTTAGGTGCGACAACCATTGTCATATTTCTGCCTTCAAGCTTAGCCTTTTTCTCAACGTTTGCAACCTCTGAAATTGCCTCGGCAAATTTTTCTAAAAGGTCGGCACCGATTTGAGAATGGTTAACCTCACGGCCTCTGAATCTAACGGTTATCTTTACCTTATCACCAGATTTTAAGAATTTAATTGTCTGATTAACTTTAGTGTTAAAGTCGTGAGTATCGATAGACGGTGATAGTCTAACCTCTTTGATGTTTACAACCTTCTGATTTTTCTTAGCTTCCTTCTCACGTTTGCCCTGCTCAAATTTGTGCTTGCCATAGTCCATAATCTTACATACTGGCGGCTGGGCATTTGGAGAAATCATAACCAAGTCCAATCCTGCTTCATCAGCTTTCTTCTGCGCAGTAGGAACATCTACTATGCCAAGCTGAGAACCATCGGCATCAATTAGTCTGACTTCTTTGCCTTTGATTTCCTCATTAATCATTAAGTCTTGTTTACTGATAATAAAGCACCTCCGTTATTTTAGCGTATAAACGCAAAAAAATAAGTGAACGCACAGACGCCCACTTATAGTAATACCATTTTAATCGTATTAACCTTACTGATTCTATGACCGCAAGGTGAGAAGCGGGACTTCTGCTTTGTTTTTACCTAGTTATTATACTACCACATTTTAGATATGTCAAGAGATTTTTAAAAATTATTTTAGTTCCGCATAAAACGAATATGTTGCTTCGCCGTTATGCTTTGTTTTATCATTCCAATTTGCCCGCACCTGATAAATATAACAACCGTTTCTAAGCTTAAATGAGTTTTCAATCGCAGCTATTTCCTCACCGTCAGCCGTGGTGTCATTCCAATGTTCGTCGCTCCAACACACAACTGATACGGTATCGGGGGCATCTTCGAACTGCAATGTAGCTTCTTTTTCAACTGCATTTAAAACAGGAACATGCTCTTTTATATTTAGCGGATGTGGGTGGTCTGACGCAATTCCCTGCCCTCTGCCGTTTAAATCAGTCCAGTTCCAAGTATGCGTTCCAAGAAGTGTTGTAACCTGCTTATCACCACACTCTACAGTTAATACGGGTGGTTTGACATATGTTTTTTCACTTTTGTCCGCATTATTACAAGAGCAAAAAGACATTACGCACACTAAAATTGCAATAAAAATGGTTGTACGTTTCATTTGTATTCATCCCTTAACTCATACAATTACGTTCTAGCACGTATATACACCTTTGTTACTGTGCTATATTTCGAAAGCTTCGGGGCACAATCCGTCAGATATAAAATCATCGTTTCTTACGGTATCGCCGCCAAACCCTGCTGTACGCATATATTTAAACAAAGGGTCAACTTCAGCTGATATACATCCAACATCTTTTCCCATATCTTTGAGTATTTGTCCGTCGGGTGCAACAATCATAGAACATCCACCACGCTCATCATCATTCATAGAAAAGGATGAACGTGCAACGTATGCATTACATCTGAACGCAGTAAGCTTCGCTTGTGCTCTTATAATATCAGTTCGTTCTCCTCGCTGATAGCCCGGAATTAATATGATATCCGGTTTAAATCTTGCGATATGCTCAATCTGTTCATTAAAATACACGTCATAGCAAGTCATAAACGCAAATCGAATACCATCAAGCACACAGGTGCACTCGGCTTTGCCATTATCGTTTCCTGCAACAACTCCAAGCTTTATTTCAGAAGGTGGCAAATGCTGTTTATTGTACACAAAAGCAATTTCACCTTTTTTATCAAACAAATATGTACTGTTTTTAATTTCTCCGTTTAGCTTGTGTAATACATTAATAGCAACATAACAGCCTTTATTTTTTGCAACCTTCGCTGCCTCTTTTAGCATTATTTCTGCGCGAGGCAAAGCATTTAATTCGCTTTCAACATCGGACACTCCTCCGGCATTTGAATATTCTGGAAGAACGATAAGTCCACCCGGCATAGCGCTATTTAACTGTTCAAGCAAAAACTGTGCTATCTTTTCATCAGGATTTTCACCTGCAAAATAAGAAGGTTGTACAACTGTAATATTTAACATTTTTATCTCCCTTTCAATGTTATTTACAAAATAATCCGTTATTAAACTTGCGAACAATTTTTCGCATGCCTATTATATCACATATATGAGTAATATTGCAACACAAAAAGCGGTTATCTTAAGATAACCGCTTTTTACTAATTAAGCTTATTAAACTTATTTATTAAGTCTATCTTTTAGGTTAGCAAGCTGAACTGAAAGCTCGTTTGGAAGTCTGTCACCAAATTTAGCGAAGAATTCTTCGATGCCTTCTGCTTCTTTCTTCCAGATTTCTTTATCAACTGAAAGAAGTTCAGTCATAGCTGCTTCGTCGATATCAAGACCGTTTGTATTGATATCACCTACGTTTGGTAGGTAACCGATAGCTGTTTCTCTAGCGTCAACTTTGCCTTCGCATCTGTTGATAATCCACTCAAGAACTCTTAGATTGTCACCAAATCCAGGCCACATGAAGTTACCTTCATCGTCTAGTCTGAACCAGTTAACGTGGAATATCTTTGGAGCGTTAGGGATTTTCTTACCCATTTCTAACCAATGTGCAAAATAATCGCCCATGTGGTAACCACAGAATGGAAGCATAGCCATAGGGTCACGTCTTACTACACCAACTGCGCCTGCAGCTGCAGCAGTAGTTTCAGATGCCATAGTAGCACCAACGAATACACCGTGTTCCCAGTTATATGACTGGTATACTAGTGGAGCAGTTTTAGCTCTTCTACCACCAAATATCATAGCAGAGATTGGCACACCGTTTTGATTTTCCCACTCAGGAGAGATACAAGGACACTGCTTAGCAGGTG
>JAZQHY010000032.1:0-25443 GCA_045540815.1 Clostridia bacterium
CCATCAGGTGTGTTTTTTATTTTAATTAATTGTATTTTAATGTTTTACGTGGTATAATAAGTTGAAAAGTTAATATAGTAGCAGATTAGATTAATGAAAAAATAGCTGGGTGAAATTATGAAATTAGACGTTGAACAAATTAAAAAAATTGCTACCGGTGCGGTACGCATAGAGGAAGAAAATGAAGAGATAAGGCTATATAGATTTACAAAAGAACAGGAAGAATTATATGTAAATGTCAAGCAGGATTTAAATATGAAACGCCATGCTACATCGGGTATAAAGCTTTCGTTTAGTACAAATAGCAAGAATCTATTTATAAAAATAAACACCGAACAGGGATCTTCGAGAAAATATTTTTCTGTAGATGTATTTGTCGATGAAAAATGTATTGGATATATCGATAATTTTTCTAATTTGAAATTGCCGGTGGACTATACTAAAATGGAATTACCGCTTGGTGAGTTTTCTAAAAATTTCTATCTTGGCGAAGGCGAGAAAAAAGTATGTGTACATATGCCATGGTCGACAAAAACTTTCATTAAAGAGATAGCTATTGATGATGGAGCTTTTATCGAAGAAGTAATACCGCCAAAAAAACTACTTGCATTTGGTGATTCTATAACGCAGGGATATGATGCTCTTCGTCCTTCAAACCGCTATATAGCAAAGCTTGCGGATAAGCTTGATGCCGAGGAGTTTAACAAAGCAATAGGCGGAGAGGTGTTTTTTCCGGAACTTGCTATGCTTAAAGACCAATTTGTGCCTGATTACATAACTGTTGCCTATGGTACAAATGATTGGAGTAAGACAGATAGGGAAATATTTAAGAAAAATTGCAAAGCATTTTATGCAAGCATAAGCCAAAATTATCCTGATACAAAAATATTTGCTATTACTCCGATATGGAGAAAGGATATGTGCGAAGAAAGAGTTTTTGGTGATTTTAATAAAGTTGAGGAAGATATAAGGGATATTGTAAAAGATATTGAAAATGTTACAGTTATCCGAGGATTTGATTTTGTTCCAAAGGATGAAGGTTATTATGCTGATTTAAGACTTCATCCTAATGACGAAGGATTTGAATATTATGTTAAGAGCCTTTACGACAAAATTAATGTTTAATTCTTAACTAAATTGACTAACAATAAAAGGCAACGTAATCAACTGCTGGTTGAGTAATATAGATAATAATTTTTCAAATAATCCTTTATAGTTGGAAAAAATTCACTTATAATATTTATAGAGTTACTGTAATACGGGGTGAGGAAAAGTGAATGAATTTCGTTCGGAGAAAATAAAAGAATTAAGACAAAGAAATAATATGTCTCAAAAAATGCTTGGAGAATATTTAGGCATTAGTGACAGAGCTGTTTCAAAATGGGAAAACGGTCTGTCGCAGCCTTCAGGTAAGAATTTGATATGCCTGGCAAAAATCTTCAATGTTCCTGTTGAATGCTTTTTAAATGTTGATAAGGAAAATAAAGCTGAATACGGACAAAAGGGTATGGAATCTATCGTTGAATTATACAAATGTGGAAGAGGTCCATCAAGTTCGCATACTATTGGTCCCGAAAAGGCTTGTATGATTTTTAAGGAAAAAAATTCTTCTGCGGATAGATTTAAGGCGATTTTATATGGTTCATTGGCTAAAACAGGAAAGGGCCATTGTACTGACATTGTTATTAAAAAAACCTTTTGGCCATATGGTTGTGATATAGAGTTTGATTGCCTGGAAACTGATATACCTCATCCTAATACAATGGAACTGATTGCTTACAAAGAAAATAATGTGATAAACAGACAGAGAGTGTTGAGTGTTGGCGGTGGCAGTATTGTTTTTGAAAATGATGCCGTAGAAAAACCAAAAAGAATATACAAGCTAGACAAGTTTAATGATATATCAGATTACTGTAAGGAAAATGGTATCAGGCTTTGGCAGTTTGTTTTGGAGAATGAGGATTCCGATTTTATAAAATATATGACAGAAATATGGGAAACAATGAAAACCTCTATTAAAAAAGGCTTGGAAGACACAGGAACTCTACCTGGAGGACTTGAAGTTCAAAAAAGAGCGAAGGTTTTGTATAACAGCCAGCACATAGATGAAACAGCTGAAACCAGAGAAAACAGAATGGTTTGTTCATATGCATTTGCCATTGGCGAACAAAATGCATCCGGAGAAAAAATCGTTACAGCTCCTACTTGTGGGGCTGCCGGAATTGTACCTGCTGTGCTTTATTATCAGCAACAAAAGAATAATTATAGTGATGAAAAGATTATTCGTGCACTGATGACTGCAGGTATAATAGGTAATCTAATAAAAACAAATGCATCAATTTCAGGTGCAGAGTGCGGATGTCAGGCGGAAGTTGGAAGTGCTTGTGCTATGGCTGCTGCAGCACTTGCAGAGCTTTTTGAGCTTTCTATGGATAAGATAGAATACGCAGCTGAAATTGCGATTGAGCATCATTTGGGTCTGACTTGTGACCCAATATGTGGTCTTGTTCAAATACCGTGCATTGAGCGAAATGCTGTGGCAGCTATGCGTGCGATAAATGCGGTAAACTTGGCAAGTTTTTTATGGAATACAAGAAAAATTTCGTTGGATAAGGTGATTCAAACTATGAAAGAAACAGGTGTGGATATGCATAAATCATACAAAGAAACCTCTGAAGGAGGACTAGCGAAAATAGGCTTATAATAGTTTTTGTTGTTTTATGGAAAATAAAAATTTTGAAGGGAAAATATTATGAAATTACCGAAGATGAGTTTTACTGCTGTTGGCGATATGCTTATTCAAAGAGTTATCTCAACAGGATATGATGGTTTTTCGACCATTAGAGATTATATTTGCAAAGGCGATGCACGTTTTTTTAATTTTGAGTCAATTATCTATCGAGATGGTATATGGGGGAACTATTTTAATGGCGGTTCGTTCCACAATTCTGATCCGCGAACACTGGATATCGCTAAGGAATATGGCTTTAATATGATGACGTTTGCTAATAATCATACATTTGACTGGGGTTATGGCGGACTTATATCTACTTTGGAGGCACTAAAGGATACAGATTTTGTTCACACCGGTGTGGGAATGAATCTTGACGAAGCGTCTGCTCCGGCATATCTTGAAACACCTACTGGTAGAGTTGCATTAATTTCTATGGCATCATCTATCGCAGATCCTTCAGCGATGGCAGGTCGTCAGTCACGCAGAATACCTGGACGTCCTGGTGTAAACGCATTACGAACAGAAAAACATATCGAAGTTACTCAGGAACAGTTTGACGTATTAAATGAGATTGCTGAGGTGAGCGGTGTTAATGCTGAACACTCCATCTTGCGCGCAGAAGGTTATGTGGCGCTTAAGGAAAATAATAGCTCGGTTGAGCTTGGTAATATGGTAGAATTTCGTCTGGGAGATAAGACTAAATACCACGAGAAGCTAAATGAAAATGATATGTCAAGGCTTGAAAAGGCTATTTATGAGGCAAAATCACAGGCTGACTACATACTCGTTAGTATTCATGGGCACGAGGTTTCAGGTGATGCAAAAGAAATTCCTGCAGATTTCCTGATTGAATTTGCTCACAGATGTATAGATATTGGTGCGCACGCGGTACTAGGTCACGGACCGCATCTATTGCGACCACTCGAAATTTATAAAAATTGTCCTATCTTCTATTCACTTGGCGACTTTATGCTACATAACGAAAGTGTTACATTTGCTCCGGAGGATATGTATGAGAAGTATGGACTAACTTCCGATGACCCAATATGTGATATCTATCGTAAACGCTCTCGAAATTATACAGTAGGACTTCTTACAGATCGTCGAATGATGGAAGCGGTAATTCCATACTTTGAAATGGAAGACGGAAAGCTTACTCATTTGGAGCTTTTGCCGATTGAACTTGGCTTTGGCGAGCCTCGTTATCGTCTTGGAAATCCAAGATTTTGTGCGGATAGAGGTATTATAGAGCGTCTTGCTGAGATGTCAGCTCCGTATGGAACTAAAATCAGCATAAATGATGAAGGTATTGGTATTGTTGAGTTATAAAATAATTTATATTGTTGGGAGACTAATAAAAAAATGAAATCTATTGCTACCAAATGCAAACAAATAGAAGAAAAGCTTATATCTCTTCGCAGAGAGCTTCATAAATATCCGGAAATAGGCGGGAATTTGCCGAAAACAAAGGAGATTGTATGCCGTGAGCTTGACAGAATGGGGATTACCTACAGACAAAACACAAGCGATGATGGTATAATAGCGTATATAAATGGTTCGAACGGTGGGAAAACCATAGCATTTCGTGCGGATATGGACGGACTTCATATTAATGAAGCGACAAATTTGCCTTTTAAGTCGAAGATTGATGGACAGATGCACGGCTGTGGACACGATGCACACACTGCGATGCTTCTAGCAGCTGCAGAGATATTAAATGAGCATAAAGATGAGCTTCACGGTACAGTAAGATTATTGTTTCAAACTGGCGAAGAAACAGGAACAGGTGCAAAGAATATGCTATCAGAAGGGGCAATAGATGGCGTTGATGCAATATGTGCAATTCACGTTGGAAATCTTGCAGGCGATAATCTGCCATCAGGTTCGGTGGTTGTTCTTCCGGGTCCTGTAAGCGCAGGCAAGGACAAGTTTACCATAACTGTGCACGGCAAAGGTACTCATACTGCTTTCCCTGAAAAGGGAATCGACCCTATACTTATAGCTGCAAGAATTGTAAATGCTTGCGAGGAAATGTCGGCAAGAGAGCTTCCTGTCGGAACTGCAGCGGTGCTTAGCTTTGGAAGCTTTAATGCAGGAATTGACCACAACACCATTCCTGATATAGCAGTATTGAAAGGTAGCATAAGAGTTCAGGATGTAAATGTTAGAAACTTTATGGGCGAAAGGTTAAAATGCATTTCGGAGAGCATAGCAAAGGCTTTCAGAGCGGAATGCACTGTTGATATAAAAAGAGGTTCGTCAACTGTAATGAATGATGAACATTTGAGTTGTACAGCGGCTGAAGCAGTTGAGGAAGCATTAGGAAAAGACAAAGTTGTTACAAAGATTTCTTCGGCACTTATGGGTTCAGATGATTTTGCAAATTACGCAGAAAAAATACCGGGAGTATATTTCTTTTTATGCACAAATAATCCGGATAAAGGGATAACGCAAGCAAATCATAATCCTGCATTTGACGTTGATGAAGACGTTTTATGGGAAGGTGTAGCGGCATACTGTGCAATAGCTATGAAATATTTAAGATAAGTAAAGAGCAAAAAGTGGTATATAAATACGTATAATAAGCTTAAAATCACTCTTCGTAAGAGTGATTTTTTTGTGGGAATTTAAATGTTTTTGTTATATTGAAATTCACTTTTTTATATGTTAGAATATAATATAAGGTAACATTATTATAAAAATGACGTATTATTATACAAATGATAAATAGCATACGGATGCGGAATGGGGGATAATATGAAATTAACATTTATAGGCGCTGCTCACGAAGTAACCGGCTCATGTACACTGCTGGAAGCTTGTGGTAAAAACATTTTGATTGACTGCGGTATGGAGCAAGGAGGCGATACATACGAAAATTGCGAGCTCCCTGTCTTGCCATCTGAGATAGATGCTATATGTCTGACGCATGCACATATTGACCATTCCGGTATGATACCCGCTATGGTGGCCAAAGGCTATAATGGCCCTATATACTCTACAGAAGCTACATACAGATTGTGTAATATTATGTTGCAGGATTCGGCACACATTCAGGAACAGGAGGCCGAGTGGCAAAACAGAAAAGCAGAGCGTTCGGGAGTTAAACTGTATGAGCCGGTATATACTGTAGCAGATGCACAGGAATCTATGAAACTGTTTAAAGCTTCAGGATATAACCAGCCACAAAAAATATTTGAGGGTATAACTGTTAATTTCTCCGATGCAGGACATTTGCTCGGTTCAGCGAGTATCCATTTTGAAATAACAGAGGGTGATGAAACAAGGACGCTTCTTTTTTCGGGAGATTTAGGCAATGTTGAACGTCCGCTAATTCGTAATCCTCAAAATCCACCATATGCAGATTATGTTGTTATAGAATCAACATATGGTGACAGGCTTCACGGAGAACGACCTGACTATATTGCTCAGATTACAAAAATAATGCAGGAAACTTTTTCTAAGGGTGGAAATCTTCTTATACCTTCTTTTGCTATTGGAAGAACACAGGAATTATTATACCTTTTCCGTATGATAAAAGAACAGCGACTAATCAAAGGTTACGAGAATTTTATAGTATATGTTGATTCGCCGCTCGCTGTGGAAGCTACCAAAATATATCAGGATAATTTGATAGATTATTACGATCAGGAAACTCTGGAGCTTATTAACAAAGGAATAAATCCTATAGAATTTCAAGGATTAAGACTTAGCGTAACAACTGAGGAGTCAAGGGCAATAAACTTTGATTTAGTTCCAAAGGTCATTATTTCAGCATCTGGTATGTGTGAAGCTGGACGAATCAGACATCATCTAAAGCACAATTTGTGGAAAGAAAACAGTACAGTTCTATTTGTAGGTTATCAGGCAGAAGGCACTTTAGGACGTAAGCTTATAAATGGTGCAAAGTCAGTAAATCTGTTTGGAGAAGAAATTCAAGTTAATGCAAAGATAGAGTCGGTAGTAGGCATAAGCGGTCACGCGGACAGAGATATGCTTATAGGTTGGCTTGGCAGTATGGATAAAGCTCCGGTGAAGGTGTTTGTAAATCACGGTGATGATATAGTATGTGATAGCTTTTCGCAGACTATATACAACAAACTGGGATTTCAGGCGTCTGCCCCGTATAGCGGTGATGAGTTTGATTTAATTAGCGGCGAATGCACAGCAAGAGGAAAAATTATAAAACATACTAAAGTGTCTGAGGGTCGACGCAGGGCAAATATTGCCTTTGATAAGCTGATGTCTGCCTGCCAGAGACTTAAAACAGTTGCAGAGCTTAGCAAGGGTCTGACAAATAAAGAGCTTGCAAAATTCACAGATCAAATAAATGATTTATGTGATAAATATGCTCGAAAATCTAAGCTTAAATAAATATCACAAATATGGAGGATTTTATATGTCAAAAAGATATTATGCTTGTGTGTATGGCGGTGCCAACGAAAGAATAGCTGATATGCACAAGGAACAGATAGAAGAATTAGGAAAGATAATTGTTGATAATGGATTTTCTCTTGTTTATGGCGCAGGAGGAACCGGCTGTATGGGAGCCATTGCAAGAGGAGTTAAAGAAAACGGTGGTTATGTTATGGGTATATCACCTGATTTTATTGGTGAATTTGAAGATATCTTCCCTTGCGATAACACGGTTATGGTTGATACGATGAGTGAAAGAAAAACACTTATGGAAAAACATGCAGATGTGTTTTTTATAGCACCTGGCGGAATTGGAACTATGGATGAATTTTTCCAGGTATTGACTTTAAAATATTTAAGAAGACTTACTACGCCTATTATTATCTTTAATTTAGATGGCTTTTATGATAGCCTTCTTGCGTTTATTGATGATTTAGTTAAACAAGGAGCTGTCATCAAAGATGTGCATGAGTTATTTGATGTTGTTACGTCGGTAAGTGATGAAAAGGTTGTTTCAACACTAAATGGAATAAAAATGCATATTTTGAATCACAAAGAATAAATGGATTTTATCTTTACAAATAATAAAAAGGCAATACCAGGTACATAAGATGAATGAATTTAAGACGTATCATCCGTTGGTGAATTTTATATATTTTCTTTTCGTGATAGGACTATCGTGCTTTTTAATGCATCCGGTATGTCTTATCACGTCATTAGTGTGTGCTTTTTTATATTCTGTGATTTTGGGCGGTAAGAAGGTTATAAAAACGAATGTGGTATATTTGTTGCCTGTGATTATTATAGCAGCAATAGTAAATCCGCTTTTTAATCACAAGGGGGCAACGATACTTGCGTATTTTCCTAATGGTAACCCTTTAACAATGGAGTCTATTGTTTATGGATTGTTTGCAGCGGTGCTGATGCTGACAGTGATATCTTGGTTTTTTTGCTATAATAAGATAATGACAAGCGACAAATTTATTTATCTTTTTGGAAAAATTATTCCTTCTTTGTCACTTGTTCTTTCGATGACATTGCGGTTTGTACCTGAGTTTATTGTACATTTGAAAGACGTGAATAAGGCTCAGAAGTGTATAGGAAAAGATATAAGCAGTGGAAAAATATCAAGCAGAGTAAAAAATGCAATATCAATAATGTCAATTATGATTACTTGGGCGCTTGAAAATGCCGTCAAAACATCTGACTCTATGAAATCCAGAGGTTACGGGCTTAAAGGAAGAACATTTTTTTCCATATTTAAATTTTGTAAAAGGGATTTGATTACGCTTTTGTGTATATTAATTCTGGGTGTTTATGTATTGTGCGGGGTAATTTTGGGTGCATTTAACTATAGCTATTTTCCATACATTCAAAATATACAATTGACACCATACTCTGTAAGTTGTTATGCGTCATATTTTGCTTTATGTATATTGCCGATTATTATTGAGTTAAGGGAGGCGAGAAGATGGAATGCTTTAAATTAGAAAACTTGACATTTGCATATCCAGGAAGAGAAAATCCTGCATTATGCGATATAAATCTTTGCATAGAAAAAGGCGATTTTATTACTGTTTGCGGTAAATCTGGATGTGGCAAGACTACACTTTTAAGGCTTCTTAAACCATCTCTTGCGCCTTTTGGTCAAATAGGCGGAAATATATTTTTTAATGGTAAACATATTTCGGAAATGACACAAAGGGAGCACACCGCAAAAATAGGTTTTGTTATGCAAAATCCGGAAAGCCAGATAGTAACTGATAAGGTTTGTCACGAACTTGCGTTTGGTCTTGAAAGCCTTGGATATTCCACATCTGAAATTAGAGCGAAAGTGTCAGAAATGGCTTCGTTTTTCGGTATACAGACGTGGTTTCACAAAAAAACGAACGAGCTTTCGGGTGGACAAAAACAGCTTTTAAATCTTGCTTCTGTTATGTTGATGCAACCCGATGTAATTATATTGGACGAGCCTTGCGGTCAGCTTGACCCGATATCCGCTAATAAATTTATAAATATGCTTGAAAAAATAAATGTTGAACTTGGAATCACCGTTATTATAGCAGAGCACAGATTAGATGGCGTATTGTCCATATCAAATAGAGTAATAGTTATGGACAAGGGTAAAATTCTTACAGATACATCACCTAAGAAGGTTGGCAAAATTTTAAAAGATATAAGTCACGAAATGTATCTTGCTCTTCCGGCAACTATGAGAATTTATGGTGATGTCGTAAATGGCGATATCTACCCAATAACAGTTAGCCAGGGCAGGGAGTGGATAAATGAATATTCACAGTGTAATAGTGTGGAGGATATACCTTGCAAAGCTTACAATGATGATTTTTCGGATGCTGTTATACATATAAAGGATGCTTATTTCAGGTATGAAAGAAACCTACCTGATGTTATAAAGGGTCTTAATTTAAAAGTGGAAAAAGGTGAGATTTTAGCGGTTGTCGGAGGTAATGGCACAGGAAAAACAACTATGCTATCTCTTATCAGCGGTGTTAATAAACCATATCGCGGTGAAGTGTCTATATATGATAAAAAGCTTGACGATATCAAAAATCTGTACAAAGATCTTTTGGGTGTTCTACCGCAAAATCCACAAACTCTTTTTTCCAAAAAATCAGTATATCTTGAACTTTCGGATATGATTTCGAGTGATGGTTTGACGTCTAATGAAAAAGAAAAACAAATATCTGATGTTGCTAAATTGTGCAGAATATCAGATATTCTTGAGGCACATCCGTATGACATATCTGGCGGTGAACAGCAAAGAGTTGCACTTGCAAAGATACTACTTTTAAATCCGGATATTCTTTTGCTTGACGAGCCGACAAAAGGTATGGATGAACATTTTAAAATAATTTTTGCAAGCGTGCTTAATGACCTTAAATCAAAAGGTAAAACTATAATTTTAGTGTCACACGATATTGAGTTTTGTGCAGAATTTTCTGATAGATGTGTTATGTTTTTTGACGGTGATATAACGTCGTCAGGTGCACCGCGTGAATTTTTTGCAGGAAAGGCTTTCTACACTACAACAGCCAATAAAATGGTAAGACATATTCTTCCAAACGCAGTTTTGGCAAAAGACGTTATAAGTGCGTGCGGCGGTAAGGTAACAAAACCGATTTCGACATCAAAACCAGAAATTCAGGTTAGTAAAAATGTTGAAAGTTTAAATGAATTGAGTACAATTAATAATACACAAAACAAAAGGACCTCGTTTGTGAAAATAATTTGTTCAGCGGTGTTTGCTTTGTTATTTGTTATTACGCATTTAATGCAAAAAGGTTACAACTTTGGTATGAGCGAAAAAGTTCTATCTGCCATAACCTATTTGAATGCTAAAATTCAATTATTAAATATATTGTCTATCATTTTTGCTGCATTGTGTATTTCGTGCTTAATTCCACACAAGATAAATAGCGGTTTAAATGTTAGAAATGACGAAAAAAATATTAAACAAAATATTATCGCACTTATTTTTGTACTTTTTGTCATACCGTTAACTGTTTTGTCGGGTTGGATATTTCTTGACGATAGAAAATATTACGTTATAAGCATACTGGTCATACTTGAAATACTTGTACCTATTTTTATGACGTTTGAGGGCAGTAAACCAAAAACTCGCAAACTGGTGCTTATAAGCTCTATGTGTGCTATAGCAGTAGCAGGGAGAATAGTATTTTACACTTTTCCGCAGTTTAAACCAGTGATGGCACTTGTTATTATATCGGGACTTTGTTTCGGAGGCGAAACAGGCTTTCTTATAGGAGCGGTTACGGCTTTTGTATCAAATTTCTTTTTTGGTCAAAGTCCGATTACACCTTGGCAGATGTTTGGGTTTGGTATTGTAGGATATCTTTTTGGTGCGTTATTTGCAAGATTTACATTTATGAAAAATAAGATAATCATAAGTATTCTCGGAGCTTTAGCTACAATTTTTATTTATGGATTTATATTAAATACTGCTTCTGTAATTCTATGGCAGAGTGAGCCTACATTCGAAATGTTTGTAGTGGCTTATATTGGAGGATTACCTTTCGATGTTGTTCACGCTGTATCTACTGCGGCGTTTTTGTATCTGCTCTATGAACCTATTTCAGAAAAGATTGAGCGAATTAAGACTAAATATGGATTGAATTAAAGGACGAAACGGAAAATATTATGAAAAAACAGTCATTTATATACATAGTTTTGACAGGCGTGTTATGGGGCACATCAGGTATATTTGTAAATATGCTTTCCCCATACGGCTTTACACAATTTCATATGACAGCTATGCGAGGACTTGTGGCAGCAATCCTTATGTCGGCATATGTGTTTTTTAAAAACAGGCAGCTTTTTAAAGTGAAACCTAAAGAGTTAATACTGTTTGCGCTTAGCGGTCTTGCGGTTTTTGGTACATCAGCGTGCTATTTTGGCGCTATACGGGCATCTGGTGTTTCTACAGCGGTAGTGCTTATGTATACCGCACCTGTATTTGTAATGGCCTTTTCAGTGGTGTTTTTAGGAGAGAAATTTGGCGCTATAAAGCTTATATCTGTTGTGTTGGTTACGCTTGGTTCAGTTCTTGTATCAGGTGTGATAGGAGATATAAAGTTTGGCGTTATGGGTATAATTTTGGGAATTTCTGCAGGACTTTGCTACAGTGCGTATAATGTAATTACCAAGATTGAGATGATGCAAAAAAGCGATTCAATGTCCGCAACAGTGTATAGCTTTATATTTATGGCTATAATATCAGTTGCTTTTTGCGACCCTGACCAAATGCTTTCAATTGTAGCACGTAATCCCTTAGAGACACTTCCGCTTGTTTTTGGCATAGGTTTATTTACATGCGTATTTCCATATTTTTTATATACACTTGCGCTCAGAGATATTCCCGTCGGAACGGCATCGGCACTTAGTATAATAGAGCCAATGTCTGCAACTGTTTTCAGTGTAGTTTTGTTTAATGAAAAGTTGAGCTTTGCATCGGCATTTGGGATTATTCTTATACTCGTTGCAGTGTTTTTGCTCGGCATAGGAGAAGAATAGTAAAACCTCGAAAGAGTTTTTTTATTTATATATTTAATATGGATTTTGTGGAATTTTGTCTAACGAAAATGTATTTGCATCGGTTGTAAAACTTACTTAAATATGGTATAATTTCAAAAAAGGACGTGATTTTTTTGGAATACTTAATTACATTTTTGCAAGGATTAATATCATTTATATCGCCATGTATGCTTCCAATGCTTCCTATATACATTTCATATTTTTCGGGTGAGAAATATGTAAAATCAAAGGTATTTATATTATCCTTTGCTTTTGTAACAGGATTTACGTTTGTGTTTTGTACGCTAGGTATGTTTGCGGGAAGCTTAGGACTTATACTTGGGAAATTTCACGAATATGTTGAGATAGTTGGCGGAATTATTATTATAATTTTAGGGCTTAATTTTCTTGGGATAATTAATATACGACTATTTAAAGGTATTCATACATCGCATAGGGTGAAGGGCGTGTTTTCCGCATTTGTTTTTGGAATAATTTATTCTGTGAGTCACCTGCCCTGCGTAGGAGCATTTCTGGGAACATCGCTAACTACTGCTTCAGTATCAGGATCGGCGGTTAAGGGGATATTACTTCTTCTTTCGTATTCGCTCGGTATAGGTATACCGTTTTTGGTTTCTGCACTTGTTGTAGAAAGACTGAAAAATGCTTTTGCTCTTATTGAGAAAAATTATAAAGTAATAAATTTGGTGTGTGGACTGTTTTTAGTTGTACTTGGAATTTGTATGGCTACAGGAATATTTCATAGACTATTACATTTGATGTAAAACAACACGCATTTGGAAAGTAATTGTTTTGAATAATCACAATGATGACATAGGAAATAATAAAATGTTAACAGGAGAGGGAGAAAACCTTCTCTTGTTTTATTTAAAAAGGCAAGCATAATGCTTGCCTTTTTAATGGCGAGTATGTCATCTATTTCATATAAAATGTTGATTTGTTGTTAAGCTTATCTTCTAGCATACGAAGCGCTTCACCGAATCTCTGATAGTGTACTACTTCTCTCTGACGAAGGAATTTGATTGGTTCGATTACATCAGGATCATCAGCAAGTCTTAAGATATTGTCATAAGTTGACCTTGCTTTTTGCTCGGCGGCCATACTTTCGTGAAGATCAGTAATAGGGTCTGCAGTAACGGCGATAGCCATTGCGTTAAACGGAGAGCCATTAGAGTTTGCCGGATAGATACCGTTTGCGTGATTTATGAAATAATCTCCAAAACCGCTTTTTTTCACAATATCGGAGTCAATATCACGTGTAAGCTGATATACTATAGCACCAACCATTTCTAAATGGGCAAGTTCCTCAGTGCCGATGTCTGTTAGTAGACCGCGGGTTTCAGGTGTTGGCATTGTAAAACGCTGACTTAGATATCTAAGTGATGCGGCTAGTTCCCCGTCAGGCCCACCGTATTGCGCTATTATAAATTTCGCCATTTCCGGATTGGTATTTTTTATATTCACAGGGTACATAAGTGTTTTGTTATAATCCCACATATACTATTCCTCCTTTTTTCTTTGCCAAGGCCATAAATACTTATCGGATACCCATTCGAACGGTGTATCATTTGCCACATCCATAGCCTTTAATGGTCCGTACTGACTGGTGTATTCTCTTTTTAATGCTTCAAGTGTAAATGCCAGAGATGTGAAAAGTTCAAGAGCTTGTTTGCAATTAGGATGTGTATCAAGAAATAAATTCAAATCTACAAGCGCAAATGCTGTTTCTCTTATTTTGTTTAGAAGTTCTTTTTGTGTTGAATTATTACCAGGATACTGCATATCGTTATCTGGGCAGTTATTATCTGAATCAGGACAGGTATTGTCCCAATTTGGCCATTTGTCATTTGGACGATTGGCGTTGTTATTATTGTTGTTCCAGTTAGGCCACTTGTCGCTTGGACGATTATTGTTGTTCCAATTAGGGAACTGTGTATTATCTTCAGGAATTACAATGTTTTCGGTCGGTGACTGCATATTGTTGTTAGGCTGTTGAGTATTATTTTCGCGTGATATAGCGGATTTATCACAGCCACATAAATCTTTATAAAGCATAATTTTCTCCTTTCAATTATTTAAATGGTGACATCATCGGAATATTTTCGTATGCGCTAAGCGGATAATATAAATCCTTGAAAATAGTTCCTTTATATAAAGCATTGTTTGTCTGATAAAGGTTGCCATATTGCTGAAATGGCACATATGCAAATGCATATCTAGGGTTTTCAGGCATAAATGGAATTGTACGTGTTTGCATAAATTAACACCTCCTTACACTACATAATATTTCATTATTCGACTAATTGTTCCAGATTGACTTTGACATTTTGAGGGTGTATAATTGTGGTATGCAAAACAAAGGGAGAGATAGGTATTTTAACGAAAAATGATATCTTAGAAGTTAATATCACAGCAATAGGTATAAACGGCGAAGGAATTGCAAAACACGAAGGTTTTGCTCTTTTTGTGCCGTTTGGAGTTGTTGGTGATGTGCTTAAGATAAAAGTTTTAAAGGTAAATAAAAATTATGGTTATGCAAAGATAATTGAAATTATCAAACCTTCGCCAGACAGACGTAAGCCACTATGCGAAAATTTCAATAAGTGCGGCGGATGCCAGATGATGCATATGGATTATAAAGCGCAGTTAAAGGTTAAAGGCGACTTTGTGTATAATAACATTACAAGAATTAGCGGTTACAGCGCTGATGAGTTTGTGTTTGAAAATATAATCGGTGCAGATGATGAATGTTATTATCGTAATAAAGCTCAGTTTCCAGTTGGAACGGGTGAAAATGGTGCAGTATGCGGGTTTTACTCGAAAAAGAGCCATGCTATAGTTCCTTGTGATATTTGTCATATTCAAGATAAAAAAATAAATGATATTGTTAGTGCGGTGATGAAATATATCCGTGAAAACAATATATCGGTATACGATGAAAATACCCATAGCGGAATTATCAGGCATATATTTGTCAGATGTGCAAATGACGGTCTCAAAAGTGCTGTGGTATGCATAGTGACAAATACAGATAAGATTATTCCAAAGAAGGAAAGGCTCATAAAACACCTTAAGGAAATAGACGGTGTAACAGGAATAATTCAAAATATAAACACCTCAAAGACCAATGTAGTGCTTGGGAATGAAAATAGAATTATATTTGGCAGTGACAAATTAATTTCATATATAGGCGAAAATAAATATATTGTTTCTCCTCACAGCTTTTATCAGGTAAATCACAAACAAGTAAAAAAACTGTATGATAAAGCATTGGAATATGCCAATTTAAGCGGGAATGAAACTGTGGTAGATTTGTACTGCGGAGCGGGGACGATTTCTCTTTATATGGCGAAATTTGCGAAAAAAGTGATAGGTGTTGAGATTGTAGAGGATGCCGTTGAAAATGCTGTGGAAAACGCCAAACTTAATAATATCGACAATGCCAATTTCATATGCGGTGACTGTACAGATGTTACAAGCAACCTTGTAAAAAAAGGCGTAAAGCCTGATGTTGTTGTAGTTGACCCGCCAAGGAAGGGTTGTACAGAAAGCTCACTTAATGACATAGTTAAGATGAATCCCGAAAGAATAGTATATGTTTCGTGTAATAGTGCAACACTTGCGCGTGACCTAAAAATATTAAAGGATAGGGGATATATTCTAAAAAAATGCACTCCTGTGGATTTATTCCCTCAAACCGTGCATATAGAATGTGTTGCTTTAATTTCAAAGAATAGATTAACTGTATGATTGAATATAATGATGTATAAACATTTAAAGGAGTAAAATATGAACGCAATTGTAGTTTATAAATCAAAATACGGCTCTACCAAAACCTATGCCGAGTGGATTGGCGAAGAATTAGGCTGTGACGTGGTTGATGCTAAAAATATAAAGGCTGATGACCTTTTGAAGTATGATACTATTGTATACGGAGGGGGGTTATATGCCGAGGTAATAAACGGAGTAATCCTTATTACAAAAAACTTTGATAAGCTTGCAGGCAAAAAGATAGCTGTGTATACCACGGGTATTACTCCGCTTGATTGCCGTGAGTATTACGATAAAATGGTTATAGAAAAGAATTTTAAAGATAAAAATGTGCTTGATAATATCAAAGTTTTCAATTTCCTGGGTAAAATGAAACTTGATGAGCTTTCACTTGTGCACAGAACTTCTCTTAAAACTCTTAAAAAGATTATGTCGTCAAAAGAAAATCCTACTGATATGGAAAAGCTTTTAGTTGAGCTGTGCGATGCAGATGATGATTACACCGATAGAAATGCCATAAACGATTTAATTGAATATGTAAAATAAAAAGAGATGCAAAAAGCATCTCTTTTGTTATGCGTATTATTCTTTGTAATCGGGATTAGCAATGTCTATGCCGTATTCCCATTCACTAGATCCGTGCCAGTTTGAAACATTGTAAAAGTCACCGCTAAATACTTTTTCTATAAATTCGTGGCTTAATGCTGTTCTTCCGTTTATCACCTTTACTGGCTCATCAAGTATAATCTCTGCGCCGTCTTTAATAACGATATTGCTTCCTTCTGAAAAAGTAATATGTTTAAAATATTTCATTACAGATGTAATGGTTATGGTACCATTGTCCCAAGCAATATAGGCGTCTTCGTTAGTTAATGATGCCATAAACTCTCTTAAAGGAACATATGGGGTGCCATTTTCAATAATAGGTTCTGATGTTGAAAGATATATATAATCATATGGTGATATATATTCTTCGTCGTTGTACCCATAATCAGGCTCGGTGAAATCCAACAAATCAATTGTGTTTTCGTCAGTAAGGGTAGGAAACTTAACCTTCTCGCCTGTATTTACTTTTGTGTATTTGGCTTTTGTATTTATAGTAAATGCTATATCACTGTTTTCTTTTGTTATGCCTTCTATATCGGTAACACCTGCAAGAGTCAGAATATCACATAAGTTTATATCAAAACTCATTTTGGCATCTTCAGCAGAAATAATGCCTTTTGAATTAGTTTTGCATTTCATTTCTATACCATTTTCGCTGAAAATCTTGATGCCTCCAAGCATTATCTTTAGCTGATTTGCCTGTTCTTCGGTAAATGAAACTTCAGGAATCTGTGCCATTTTGATCGATTCATAAACAAGGTCTATTATCCAGCTTTTCGCCTGTGAGTCGTCCATTTTTATATAGAAATATCCGCCTTTATATGTTATATCAGCGTTTTTCTTAAGAGTATCAAGTGAGATTTTGTAAAAATTTTTAATGTTTTCCTCGCTAAATAAAGATGATAGCGATGAGAAAACTTCATCTTCGCCGATGTTATTGTAAAGGCTGGCATAATCGAGCACCATATATCTGTCTGAAGCAGGAGCATATATTATTATTTTATATACAGGATTTTCTAAATCTGAAAAATCAAACTTAATCCACATTTCATTTTTAGCATCTGCTGTGATTGTAAGGCTTTCATTTATCTTAAGCGGTGTATTTGACGCCTGAGATAAATATATGTTCATTTTTTGGTAGTCTTTTGAAATGTCGCATTTTAAATTCATCTTCTGTGTTGAATCAAAAAGACTTTCAATTAAACTTTTTAAATCAATAATATCAGAAAAAGTGATGTTATTGCTCTCAATGCCTTGGTCAATGAGTTTAGAAAGTGCATTAAAAATTTCAAGTGGTTTATCAAGAGTTAATGACATTTCCGTTGTTGCTTCATAATCTGTATATGTAGCATTAAACAAATTATCGAAGCTTGGCGAAGCGAATACGCTTGTTGCAGAAAAACATAAAACCAATGAAAGTAAAACAGCTATAATTTTTTTCATAATTAATCACACACCTTTCTTAAATATATTATACACTAACTAGAAAATTTAAGTCAATGCATAATTAAGATATTAGCATTGTTTATTTAAAAAATTTATTAATTTAAAAAATCGAAAAAATTTTTAAAAAATTTTCAAAAAACTATTGACACCCTGATTTTTTTATGTTATTATAAACAAGTCGTTTGAGATAACTCAAATACAAAACACACTATGCGGGTGTGGCGGAATTGGCAGACGCGCTAGACTTAGGATCTAGTGTCCCCGACGTGAAGGTTCAAGTCCTTTCACCCGCACCAAAATAAACTCATACCAAAGGTATGGGTTTATTTTTTATGTTCAGAAGGACTAAAGCCTAGAAGGCACGAGGCGTAAATAAAATGATTGATAATCATTTTCACACATTTTTCTCCTTTCACATAGTATGATAGTGAAGTTATATATAATTTTCTTTAAGGAGGAGTAATAAATGGGTGAAAGAAATTGCAGTTGCGGCTTGCCCAATAACAATGGCGGTGTGTGTATTCAGACACGCAAGGTGTATGACAGCTGCCGAGATAAAGAGTGTATAGAAAATGTAAGGGTATACCTTGAAGATTGTGCACAGGAAATAGTTAACAACGCTATAAGCGTAAAGTGCAAAAAGTCAGAGCTTATATGGGTTTATTCTGATGTAGAACCGGTGGCTTTCAACAGAGGTTATTACACTGTTGATTTAAGATTTTTCTTCAAAATCACACTTGATGTGTTCTGCGGTATGGGTAGTCCTGCGCAGGTTTGCGGTTTAGCAGTATATGAAAAGAGAGTTGTTCTTTTTGGCTCGGAAGGTAACGCAAAGATATTCCAGTCAAAATATCGTTTTGACGATGTGGATTATCAGATGTGGCAGAAAAACAACCTTCCTATTGCACAGATAGAGGCTGTAGACCCAATTTGCCTGTCAGCACGTATTGTGGAACCAAATGACAATTGCTGTTGCAGTTGCGCGTGTGAGTGCGATGTAAACTCACTTCCTAGAAACATATGCAATGTATTTAATGGCACTATAGTTGATAACGAAAACGATAAGAGAATTTTCGTAACACTTGGTTTATTTACTATAGTAAGACTTGAAAGAGATGTCCAGCTTCTTATCCCTGTATATGATTTCTGTATTCCTGAATGTGAATGCGTAACATCTACAGAAACAAGTCCTTGCGAAATATTTGATAAGCTTAAATTTCCTGTAGATGAGTTTTTCCCACCTGAAAGAGATTCATTTGAAGGCTTGGAATATACAGGTGAATGTGGCTGCGGATGCGGTTGTGGCTGTAACGACTAATAAAAAGTATTGAATTTTTTTGGAATAAGGCGTAAAATTATTTTGCGCCTTATTTTTGTTTGGGAGGGGGACAATTAGTATGAAAATACTTGTGGATGCAGACGCGTGTCCGGTGAAAAAAGAAATAGAAACAATAGCGAAAAGATATGGGATAAGCGTGTGTATGATTATAGATACAAGTCATATTTTAAAAAGTGATTATAGTGATGTTATCACGGTGGACAAGGCTAGTGATAGCGTTGATATAGCTCTTATAAATCGTACATCAGCTGGTGATATAGTTGTTACACAGGACTATGGCGTGGCAACTATGGCACTTGGTAAGAGAGCATATGCCATAAATCAAAACGGACTTGTATATACATCTGAAAATATAGACAGACTCCTTTTTGAAAGACACATTGGCAAAAAGGTAAGACGTAGCGGTGGGCGAACAGGTACAATTAAGAAAAGAACTGCAGATGATGACAAACGATTTTGTGAAAATTTTACCTATTTAATTGAGAAAATCTTGAATAGTAACAAATAAAACATCAAAAAAATTGCAAATTCTATTGAAAAATACAGGATTGTGGTATATAATGGAATACAAATGAAAATTATTTTTGGAGGAATAGACGTGAGTAATTTTTTAGAAAGAATTAAGGAAAGAGCAAAAGCAGACAAAAAGACCATAGTTCTTCCTGAATCTATGGATAGAAGAACATTTGAGGCTGCTGAAAAGGTGCTTAAAGAAGAAATCGCTAATGTAATCATTATCGGTACTCCTGAAGAGGTTGAGGCTAACAGCAAGGGTCTTGATATTTCAAAGGCTACTATCATCAATCCTTTTACATATGAAAAAACAGAAGAGTATTTAAATCTATTTGTTGAGCTTAGAAAAAACAAAGGCTTAACTTACGAAGAGGCAAAGAAAACAGCGCTTGGTGACTATATGTACTATGCTTGTCTTATGGTTAAAGCAGGCGATGCAGATGGTGTTGTTTCAGGTGCGTGTCACTCAACTGCAAATACACTTCGTCCAAGCCTTCAGATTATAAAAACTAAACCTGGTGTTAAGCTTGTTTCTGCTTTCTTTGTGATGGTTGTTCCTGATTGTGAATATGGAGCAAACGGTACATTCATTTTTGCGGACAGCGGTCTTGAACAGAATCCTGACCCTGAAAAGCTTGCAGCAATTGCTGCTTGCTCTGCTGAATCATTTGAGCTTCTTGCAGAAGAAAAAGCGCTTGTTGCTATGCTATCACATTCAACAATGGGCAGTGCAAAGCATGCAGATGTTGATAAGGTTGTAGAAGCTACTAGAATTTGTAAAGAACAAAACCCTGAACTTGCAGTTGACGGAGAACTTCAACTAGATGCTGCTATTGTTCCTGAAATTGGTGCATCAAAAGCTCCGGGAAGTAAAGTTGCCGGCAAGGCAAACGTACTTGTATTTCCTGACCTTGATGCAGGTAACATCGGTTACAAGCTTGTTCAAAGACTTGCTAAAGCAGAGGCATATGGACCGGTAACTCAGGGTATAGCAATGCCAATAAATGACCTTTCAAGAGGTTGCAGCGCTGACGATATCGTTGGTGTTGTTGCTATCACTTGTGTGCAGGCACAGGCAAACAAATAATTTTTAAAAAGGAGTTTTTAAAATGAATATATTAGTTATTAACGCAGGAAGTTCATCACTTAAATATCAGTTTATAGCTATCGAGTCAAAGACTGTTCTTGCAAAAGGTCTTTGCGAAAGAATAGGTATAGAGGGTTCAAAGATTTCGCAGAAGGCAGACGGTAAGCCAAACTACGAGCTTGTACAGCCTATGAAAGACCACGCTGATGCAATTCAGATGGTTATAGATGCTCTTACATCTGCAGAATATGGTGTTATTAAGAGTATGGACGAAATTGATGCTGTAGGTCACAGAGTTGTACACGGCGGAGAATTATTTAATGGTTCTGTTCTTATTACTGAAGAAGTTAAAAAAGCAATGGAAGATTGCATCGACCTTGCACCACTTCACAACCCTGCAAACCTTATCGGTATAGCAGCGTGTGAAAAGATAATGCCTACAACTCCACAGGTTGGTGTGTTTGATACTGCATTCCATCAGACAATGCCTGAAAAAGCATATATGTATGCACTTCCATATGACCTATACAAAACTCATAAAATAAGAAGATATGGTTTCCACGGCACATCTCACAAATACGTTACAGAGAGAGCAGCAGCTATGCTTGGCAAACCTGTTGAAGAACTTAAGATAGTAACCTGCCACCTTGGAAACGGCTCATCTATCACAGCTGTTGATGGTGGTAAGTCAGTTGATACTACAATGGGCTTTACTCCTCTTGCTGGTGTTGCAATGGGTACAAGAAGTGGTGACATCGACCCTGCTATCGTTACATTCCTAATGGATAAGGAAAATATGACTATTGACCAGGTAAACAATGTTCTAAATAAAGAATCAGGTGTTTATGGTATTTCAGGGCTTAGCAGTGACTTCCGTGACCTTGAAAAAGGCGCGTCAGAAGGCGATGCTAGATGTAAGCTTGCACTTGATATGTTTATATACCACGTTAAAAAATACGTTGGTGCATACGCTGCGGCAATGGGCGGACTTGATGCTATAGTATTTACTGCAGGTATAGGTGAGAATACATCTATCATAAGAGCAGGTGTTACAGAAGGTCTTGAATTTATGGGAGTAAAGATTGATGCAGCAGCAAATAAGATGCGCGGCGAGGAAAAAGACATCAGTACTCCGGATGCAAAAGTAAGAACACTTGTTATTCCTACAAACGAGGAGCTTATGATTGCGCTTGACACTGCAAGACTTGCAAAATAATTTGTCCTATAGATGTAAAAATCTCTTGACAAATGGAATAATTATATGTATAATATTTTTGTTGTGTCGAGGTGGACTATGATTATTGATGTATCAGATATTTTGAAAAATGAAGGCGCAGGCATTAAATTAGAAGGCGATGTTAGTATCGACGTTATTGATTTTGGAGGAATGAAGCTAAGGCTTCAAGCACCTATCTCGGTAAGCGGCGATATAAAGAACATTGGCGGAAATTTATACTTAAATGCCAAGGGACAAACAAAGTTTGTTACAGAGTGCGCAAGATGTTTGGAAGATGTAAATGTTGATTTTGCGTTTCCGATTGAACAGATTTTTTCAAATGCTGTAAGTGATGATGTGGACATCGAATTTATCGAATCGGGAACCATTGAACTTGACGAAATTATAGAGAGTCAGCTTTGTATGAATCTTCCAATGAGTTATTTATGCAAGGAAGATTGCAAAGGCTTGTGCTCAAAATGCGGATGCAATTTAAACGTTTCCGAGTGTGATTGTGACACCGAGGAAATAGACCCGCGTCTTTTAGCACTAAAGGACTTTTTAAAAGAGTAAATAATATATCTCATATAGATATCCTACTGGGAGGTGGAAACATGGCAGTACCTAAGAGAAAAACATCAAAAGCAAGAAGAGATAAGAGAAGAGCAAATTGGAAGCTTCTTTTACCTGGTATGGTAAAATGCAGCAAATGCGGTGAGTACAAACTTTCTCACAGAGCATGTAAAAATTGCGGTACTTACAATGATAAAGAAGTATTGAAAGCTGAATAATTTTTTGATTAGTTCAAATGTAATTTAGCAAATGAGCCTGTCCTTTAAAAGAGGGCAGGCTGTTTTATTGTAAATGTTTTGCTTGAAGCGAAATTTTAGGGGTATTATAATATATATGTAACTTGGAGGTGACACATGGGAAATAAAGCTATAGTTAAATCTGTTACGCCTGGTTCTATTGCAGAAGAAATAGGACTTGAAGCGGGTGACAAGATTGTAAAAGTGAATAACACAGAGTTTACTGACATACTTGATTTTAAGTTCCTTGTGTCAGACGATTACTATACGCTTGATATCGAAACTACGCAGGGTACACAAGAAATAGTTGAAATATACAATGACGATTACGAAGAGCTTGGTGCAGAGTTTGAAAATCAGCTAATTGACACGCCGAAAACGTGTCATAATAAATGCATTTTTTGCTTTATGGACCAACTACCGCCAAATATGCGTGAAACTATGTATTTCAAAGATGATGATGTAAGGCTTTCGTTTTTGCAGGGTAACTATGTAACTTTAACTAATCTTAAAGACGAGGACATTGACAGGATTATAAGGCTACGTATAAGCCCGATAAATGTATCTGTTCATACAACTGATCCTGAACTTCGCGTTAAGATGCTAAATAACCGTTTTGCAGGAAAAGTGTTTGAATATATGAAAAGATTTTCTGATGCAGGGCTTCACGTAAATGCACAAATAGTTCTTTGTCCCGATATAAATGACGGCGAAAATCTTATGCGCACACTAAAGGACTTGGCTTCACTGCTTCCAAACATTGGAAGTGTGTCTATTGTTCCTGTTGGTCTATCTAAGTATCGAGAGGGTCTTTTTAAACTTAATTCGTTTACAAAAGAAACATCATCTGCTACAATAGATATGGTTGAAAAATTCCAAAACGAGCTTTTAGAAAAACACGGAACAAGGCTAGTGTATCTTGCTGACGAGTTTTACGTTATGGCAGAAAGGGATATTCCGCCGTACGAGGCATATGAAGATTTTCCGCAGATAGAAAACGGTGTTGGAATGATTGCTTCTTTTGAAAAAGAGTTTTACGATGCTTTAAAATTATATAAAAAGCCGAAGAATATAAAGAAAAAATCTATTGCCACAGGCTATATAATGTATGATTTTGTGAAAAAATATGTTGATGAGCTTGGACTTTCGGATTTTGTAAACGTATATAAAATAAAAAACGAATTTTTTGGCGAAAAAATAACAGTTACAGGACTTCTATGCGGATGCGACATTATAAATCAGCTTAAAGGAAAAGAGCTTGGCGAGGAGCTTATTTTATCTCTTTCTATGATAAAATATGATACAGAACTGCTTCTAGACGACGTAACTG
This sequence comes from Clostridia bacterium, assembly GCA_045540815.1. Classification (GTDB taxonomy): domain Bacteria; phylum Bacillota; class Clostridia; order UMGS1810; family UMGS1810; genus JAZQHR01. Next base: position 24,341 of record JAZQHY010000032.1, read on the forward strand.
TTTCGGATATAGAAAAAGAACTTGGTGTAAAAGTGGTGCTTTGTCCGGAAGACGGGTGCCAGTTTATAGATAAAGTTATACAGTAGGAGGGGATATAAATGTCAAAACCTGTTTTTGCGATTGTCGGCAGACCTAACGTCGGCAAATCAACCCTTTTTAATAAAATAATAGGTCAGAGAATATCAATAGTAGAGGATACTCCAGGTGTAACTCGTGACAGAATTTATGCCGAGGGAGAGTGGCTGGGCAAGAAATTTACTCTTATTGATACAGGCGGTATAGAGCCTGAAAAAGAAGACGAAATACTTCAGCAGATGACCAGACAAGCAAATATTGCTATAGATATGGCAGACGCTATAGTATTTATGGTAAACGTTAAAGACGGGCTAACTGCATCAGACAAAGACGTAGCCTCTATGCTTGTAAGGTCAGGGAAACCAATCGTTCTTGTATGCAATAAGGTTGATAACGTGGGTGAACCACCAATGGAATTATATGAATTTTATAATCTTGGAATGGGCGAGCCTATGGCGATATCGTCTACACACGGCCTTGGAGTAGGTGACCTTTTAGACGAGCTTTTCTCATACGTTAACGAAGATGGCGAAGAAGATGCCGATGAAGATGTAATAAAAGTTGCAGTTATCGGTAAACCTAATGTGGGTAAATCTTCTCTTATAAATAAAATACTTGGTGAAAACCGCGTTATAGTAAGTAACGTTGCGGGAACTACTCGTGATGCGATAGATACGCCGTTTGAAAAGGACGGACAAAAGTACGTGTTTATAGATACTGCGGGTATGAGAAAACGCGGTAAAATAGACGAAAATATTGAGCGTTACAGCGTTGTGCGTTCGCTTGCTGCAGTTGACAGAAGTGATGTTGTTCTTGTACTTATCGATGCAAACGAGGGCGTAACCGAGCAAGACACAAAGATTGCGGGATATGCTCACGAGCAGGGTAAAGGAATAGTAGTTGTAGTAAATAAATGGGATATGATTGAAAAAACTACAAATACTATGAATAACTTTAGACAGGACGTTATGGATGGACTTTCGTTTATGACATATGCACCAATTGCGTTTTTATCTGCTAAAACAGGC
>JAZQHY010000033.1:0-7119 GCA_045540815.1 Clostridia bacterium
CGGTTGATTCTGCTGACACCAGTAAAGGCTTTATAAGAGTGCTCATCGATATACTCCCGTTTACAAAGGATTTAACAGAAATAGCAAAGCAGGAGCTTATATCTTCTATGGATTTTATAATTAGAAAATGTGCGCACTTTACTCTATATGCCTTGCTTGGCTTTTTTGCCTTTGGTGCAATGAATTTTACGTTTTTAACAAGTGTTAAATCAAATGTAATATGTTCGTTTGTAATATGCGTACTTTATGCTATATCAGATGAAATTCATCAGTATTTTGTACCAGGCAGAGCGTGCAGGGTGTATGATATTTGTATCGATTCTCTGGGAAGTATATTTGGAATATCAATTTTTATTCTAATGAGTTTTTTATTTAAAAAATTAATACGTTCAAATTAAAATGCTAAACAATATTGTTTAGCATTTTTATATTTTAAAAAGTTATATGTTCTTAATTTGTTCAAAATTTATACTATATTTTTTAAAAATAATATGATAAAATACAAATATAATGAAGTAATTATGCCGAGAGGTGATAAAAATGAATAGCGAAAATAGAATTCTAGTGGTAGATGATGACAAAAATATTTGTGAGCTTGTAAGGCTTTATCTTGAAAAAGAAGGATATAGCACAACCATTGCTTATGATGGCAAGGAGGCACTAAATAGTTTTAAGCAAAACCCGCCTGTTGCAGTTGTGCTTGATATTATGCTGCCTGTTTTAAACGGAATAGATGTTTTAAAGGAAATAAGAAGGTCAAGCAATATTCCTGTTATAATGCTTACTGCAAAAGGCGAAACATTTGACAAGATACTGGGACTTGAGCTTGGAGCTGATGACTACATTGTAAAACCATTTGAACCGAAAGAACTTGTTGCAAGAGTTAAAGCCGTGCTTCGACGTACCGAAAATAAAGATATAGACAAAAAAGAAGTTGTATTTCCAAATTTAAGTATAAATTTAAATACATACGAACTTAAAGTTGGTGGTAAACAGCTTGATATTCCACCAAAGGAACTGGAACTTTTGTACTTTCTTTGCTATCATCCAAACAAAGTATTTACACGTGACCAGCTTTTAGATGAGGTGTGGGGATACGATTTCTTTGGAGATTCAAGAACTGTTGATGTCCATGTGAAAAGGCTTAGAGAAAAGCTTGAAGGATACGATGAATTTTGGCAACTTAAAACAGTATGGGGCGTTGGATATAAATTTGAAGTAAAGCAATAATTCGGGGTGTGTTTTTCTTGAAGAAAAAAGGTATTTTTCAAAAGTTAATACTTGGCGGTTTTATAATATTTCTTATAAGCTTTATAATGGTAGGCGCTTTTATGTTTGCCCTTGTAATGAATACTACGGTTGGCGAAAAAAAGATGCTTTTAAAAAGCAGTGCCGAAAGAATAGGGGAAATAGGTCTTGTTACTATAAAGAGCGATTTTCCGTCTGCAAAGTTTATATTTAATTCGGTAGTGGAGAATATCAGCGTAAATATTGGTGCGTCAGTCGTAACTTTTGATAATAACAAAAGAATACTCACAGCATCAGGAGTGTATAAAAAGCAGTTTGAAAATAATGAGCTTAAAACCGATAAAAATATTGAAAATGTTTTAAAGGGTCAGGAAATTTCAAAAGTAGGATTTGGTGATAAAAAAGGTGATACATTTCTTACGTACGGAATGCCTATTGAAGAAAACGGAGTTGTGCACGGCGGTGTGCTTTTAAGTGTATCAATGCCCGAAATAAATAAATCTCTTAAAAGCATTCTTGTTAACTTTTTAATTTCTGCGTTAGCATCACTTCTTATAGCATTTTTATTGTTTTATTTTATAGCAAGAAGGATTATAAGGCCTATAAATGAAATGAGCGACGCAGTAAAGGAATTTGCAAAGGGTAAGTTTGACAGACGAGTATCATCAAATGTAGAAGGCGAACTTGGTGAGCTTGCAGAAAATATTAATAATATGGCTATGAGCCTGGAAAACCTTGAAAGTATGAGAAGCAGTTTTATATCAAATGTTTCTCACGAGCTCAGAACACCTATGACATCTATAACTGGTTTTGTTGAAGGTGTACTTGACGGAACAATTCCTGATGAGAAAAAAGAAGAGTATTTAAATATCGTTCTTTCAGAATCAAAAAGACTTTCGCGTTTGGTGACAGACCTTCTTAATTTATCGAGGATAGACAGTAATAATCTAAAAATAAATAAACGATTATTTAATATTAACGAACTTATAAGACTTGTTATAATAAAATTTGAATCGCAAATAACAGAAAAGAATATTGATTTGACGTTTGAAACATATGATGATTTGTGTGATGTATACGCAGACAACGACTCTATCACACAGGTTGTGACAAATATCCTTCATAATGCTATTAAATTTACAGATGTTGGTGGCAGTATAGGAATACGCATATGGGAATACGGAGATAAAGTGTATGTAGAAATTAAAAATACCGGTATGGGTATGAGTGAAGATGAGCTTAAATACATCTGGGACAGATTTTATAAAGCTGATGAATCCAGAAGTATGGATACCACAGGCACCGGACTTGGACTTTTCATTGTGAAAAACATTATTAACAGTCACAACGAAAAGATATGGGCGGAAAGCGTCTATGGCGAATTTGCTAAGTTTACCTTCTCGCTTTCAAAACGCAGCTAAAATTCACATATTATTCATATTATTTTAAAAAATATCGTGTAATATATAATTGTGAAATGCATTAAGGAGGAATTTTAAAATGGATGAATTTAAATGGAATAATGATGATTTTCAAATGAATCATACACATTCTTACTCGAATCCTATAGAGGGTAATGCATCATATGCTGATGCGCCGAAAAAGAAATTTAAAAACATATTTAAAAATAAAACTGTAAAACTGCCTTTTGTAATTATAGCTATCATACTTACCGCAGCGGTTTCAGTATCAGCGTTTGCACTTATTGCAAATGCTCCGAATGGTCAAAGTGCGATTTTGCATAATGCGCCTTTATCAGAAAATAAAACTGCAGGTGTTACAACAGTAACTGAAAATTCAAGAAAGATTATGGAAACTCCTGATATAGTTGATAAAGTTGGTCCTGCAGTTGTGGGAGTTACAAATATTACTACTTATACAAGCTATTTTGGAGAATCTACTCAAGATAGCGAAGGCTCAGGCATAGTGATTACTGCAGACGGATATATAGCAACAAATTATCACGTTATAGAAGGTGCAACCAAAATAAAGGTTTCTCTTAATAATGGAGATGAGTACGAGGCCAAGGTTATAGGCGGAGATGCACAGACCGATATAGCAATTATTAAAATTGATGCAAAAGATTTAACATATGCTACACTTGGAAATAGTAGTGAACTTAGAGTTGGTGAAAAGGCAATCGCTATAGGAAACCCTCTTGGTCAGGAATTTGCAGGAACAGTTACACAAGGTGTAATTAGTGCGCTAAACAGAAGCGTTACTTTTGAAGATAAAACTCTTACTTTGATACAAACCGATGCGGCAATTAACCCTGGTAACTCTGGCGGAGCGCTTGTTAATTCATATGGTGAAGTAATAGGTATAAATACCGCTAAAATTTCATCAAACGAGCTTGAAGGACTTGGCTTTGCTATACCTATAGATGAAGCAAAGCCTGTTATAGAAGACCTAATAAAATACGGCTATGTAAAGGGAAGACCATTTATAGGTGTAACAGGCAGAAGTGTTACTGAACGTGATGCAAAAGCCTATAATATGGTTGTAGGTGTGTATGTGGTATCAGTTTCTGAATATTCACCTGCTGAAAAATCAGGAATAATGATTGGCGATATCATTACCGAGGTTAACGGCACTAAAGTTACTACGGTTGACGAGATAAACGAAATTAAAAATAAATTTGCACCTGGAAAGACTATTTCAGTAAAAATATGGAGACAGGGGCAGACAAAAACCATTTCACTTACTTTGGGCGAAAATATAGCAGGACAGTAATACAAATAAAGTGCTATCAATTAATTGGTAGCGCTTTTTGTATATTTTACACTTTCTTATGAAAAAATAGACTTATAATTAATAAAGGAGTGTAAAAAGTGAAAAAAATCTGTATGTTTGATACAAAACCATACGATAAAGTGTTTTTTGATAAATTAAAAGAAAGGTATGATTTTGAAATTGAGTATTATGAGTCAAAATTGAATAAAAACACTGCTGTAATGGCGCGTGGGTTTGATGGTGCAGTCGCTTTTGTAAATGACGTGATAGACGAAAAAACGATAAATACATTAAATGATTTGGGTGTAAATATTCTTGCAATGCGATGCGCAGGATATAATAACATTGATTTTAAGTCAGCATACGGAAAAGTTCACGTTGTCAGGGTGCCTGCATATTCGCCATATGCCGTTGCAGAACACGCTATAACACTTCTCCTTATGATAAACAGAAAAGTAAACCACGCGTATAACCGTGTACGAGAGTATAATTTCAGCTTAAACGGACTTACAGGTTTTGACCTTAAGGGCAAAACAGTTGGTGTAGTTGGAACAGGAAAAATTGGAAGAACATTCATAGATATATGTAAGGGTTTTGGTATGAACATTATTGCATATGATCCATATCCGATAAACGGAAGCGATATAAAGTATGTTGATTTTTCTACTCTTTGCGAAGAGTCAGATATTATATCGCTGCATTGTCCGCTTACTAAGGAAACCAAACACATTATAAACAAGGACACCATAAGTAAAATGAAAGACGGGGTGTATATAATTAATACATCACGTGGCGCACTTATAGACAGTGAAGAGCTTTTAAAGGGCATTAAGGAAAAGAAAATAGGCGGTGCAGGACTTGATGTTTATGAAGAAGAGGCAGATGTGTTTTATGAGGATTTGTCAACGACAATTATCGATGATGATATTCTGCTTGGACTGATTGCTATGCCGAATGTAGTTGTAACCTCGCATCAGGCATACCTTACAAATGAAGCGCTTTTTAATATTGCTGAAACAACACTTGACAATCTTAATGACTATTTTGAAGAAAAAGAACTAAAAAATGAAATATGCTACAATTGTATAAAGAAAAACACATGCGACAGAAAGCATAATAAAAGATGCTTTTGATTTAATTGGAATAAGTCCACAGTAAACGAGAAATTTTTCGTGTATTGTGGGCTGTTTTTGTTACAAAACTGTGTTAAATTGTGCCAAAAACTTGACATATCCGCTATATATAGTGTATTCTAATTATATATGTAATTTGGTGCGAGAGGTGAAATGTTTAGTGGCGAAGAAGAATTATGATAACGAAAGTATATCCATGCTTAAAGGTGCCGACAGAGTTAGAAAAAGACCTGCTGTTATTTTTGGCTCAGACGGTTTAGAAGGTTGTCAGCATGCGGTATTCGAAATATTATCAAACGCTATTGACGAAGCCCGTGAAGGATACGGAACAGTTATAGAGGTTAGAAGATTTTTAGATAAATCTGTTGAGGTTACAGACTACGGACGTGGTGTTCCGCTAGATTTTAACCCTACGGAAAACAGATACAACTGGGAGCTTGTGTATTGTGAGCTTTATGCAGGCGGTAAATACAATACAAATTCAGGCGAAAACTATGAGTATAGTTTAGGTCTAAACGGTCTTGGTGCGTGTGCTACTCAGTATGCGTCTGAATATATGGATGTAATTTCTTGCCGTGATGGTTTCAGATATGAGCTTCATTTTGAAAAAGGTGAAAATATTGGCGGACTTAAGAAAGAGGCGTACAATTACAAGCATACTATGACTCGAGTTAAGTGGCGTCCTGACCTTGACGTGTTCACCGATATAAATATACCTCTTGAATATTTTCAGGATGTAATGAAAAAGCAGGCTATAGTAAATAAAGGTCTGTTATTCAAACTTAAAAATGAAGTTTCGTATGGTAGTTTTGAAGAATTTGAGTATATATATAACGATGGTATTGTTGATTATGTTAAAGAGGTAGAACAGGAAACTGCGATAACTGACGTTAAGTATATAGAATGCGAAAAGCGTGGTCGCGACAGAGAGGACAAGCCTGAATATAAGGTTAAACTTTCGGTGGCATTTTGCTTTAGCAATAAAGTGAATTTACTTGAGTATTATCATAACTCAAGCTATTTAGAGCACGGAGGTTCACCAGATAAAGCGGTAACAAATGCATTTGTATATGCTATCGATAAATACCTAAAGCAAAACAGTAAGTACAACAAAGGCGAGAGTAAGATAAGCTTTGTCGATATAAAAGACTGTTTGGTTTTGGTGTCAAACTCGTTTTCTACTATGACTAGCTATGCTAACCAGACGAAAAAAGCTATCACAAACGTGTTTATTCAGGAGGCGATGACAGAATTTCTTCGTCACGAGCTTGAGGTTTATTTTATAGAAAATAAAGTTGAGGCTGACAAGATTGCAGGTCAGGTGCTTGTGAACAAACGTAGCCGTGAGCACGCTGAAAAAGCAAGAGTAAATATAGCAAAAAAACTTAGCGGAAATATTGATATAAACAACAGAATACAGAAATTTGTTGATTGTCGTACAAAAGACGTTTCAAAACGCGAAGTTTATATAGTTGAGGGTGACTCGGCTTTAGGCTCGTGTAAGCTTGGCAGAGATTCGGAATTCCAGGCTATAATGCCTGTACGTGGTAAGATACTAAACTGCTTAAAATCTGATTTTGAAAAGATATTTAAAAGTGATGTTATCGTTGATTTGTTGAAGGTTTTGGGTTGCGGTGTAGAGATTTCATCAAAGCACAACAAAAATGTTTCAACATTTGATATGAATAACCTTCGTTGGAATAAAGTTATTATCTGTACAGATGCCGATGTTGATGGTTTCCAGATAAGAACACTTATCCTTGCAATGCTTTACAGACTTGTACCTACACTTATCGAAGAGGGAAAAGTATTTATAGCAGAATCACCTCTATTTGAGATAACGCATAAAAACAATACTTATTTTGCATATTCGGAAAAGGAAAAAGCGGATATACTTTCAAAGCTTGACGGCAAGGTGACTATTCAACGTTCAAAAGGTCTTGGTGAAAACGACCCTGATATGATGTGGGAAGTCGGATCGTAGCCATGTCGTTCTGTGAGCCAA
>JAZQHY010000034.1:0-19484 GCA_045540815.1 Clostridia bacterium
CATATACAGACGATGACGTCTTTTCGGATATGTATGACCATCTTTGTAATAAGCTTACAAAAAATGGCTATACTCATTATGAGATATCAAATTTCGCAAAAGAAGGATATCATTCACGTCACAATACTGCCTATTGGAAATGCGACGAATACTACGGGGTAGGTGCAGGGGCATCTTCATATGTGGATAGCACAAGATACACAAAGGTATATGATATTCATAAATATATAGAAGATTTTAATAATAAAGCTGAAAGTGAAATGCTAAATGAAACCGACAAAATGAGCGAGTTTGTTATTCTTGGACTAAGACTTTTACAAGATGGTGTTGATACATTAGAATTTGAAAAGCGTTTTGGTAAAGGTATATACGAAGTGTTTGGTAATGCTTTAAATAAGCATCTTCAAAACGGCTTTATAGAAAAAAAGGGAAATAGGCTTGTTTTAGCTAAAAAAGCTTATTATGTGTCGAACGCTGTAATGGTCGATTTTATATGATTATTAACCTATTATGAATAAAATGTAAATATTTACAATATACCACTTGACAAAGGTTAAGTTAAGTGGTATTTTATATTTAGCACTCAGGAAGCAAGAGTGCTAAATATAAGTTTAAACATAACTGTTTAAACAGGAGATGATATAGTATGGAACTAAGTGATAGAAGACGAAAAATTCTTCAGGCTATAGTAAACGATTATATATCCACGGCTGAACCTGTAGGGTCATCTACTATATGTAAAAAATATGACCTTGGCATAAGTCCTGCTACTATCAGAAATGAAATGGCACTACTAGAGGAGCAGGGATTTTTGGATAAACCGCACACGTCAGCTGGCAGAGTGCCGTCGTATCTCGGATACAGAGTATATGTAAACGAGCTTATGCAGGAGTACAGGCTTACTTTAAATGAAATAAAACAGATAAAGTATTCGATGCAAAAGCAGTATATTGAGCTTAACAAAATGGTATCTGAGCTTTCGCTTATGATGGCATCTTTAACAAACTATCCTGCGGTAGTTACAGCACCTACACATTCGGGCGCTGTTATAAAAAACATACGTCTTATATGGATAGACGATTACAGCTTTGCGATGATAATTGTTGCTGATGACGGAACGGTAAAAAATACCACTATACGTTCTAAAACCAAGCTGGATATGGAAATAACAGAAAAGCTTTCAAATTATCTATGCGACAGATTTTCAGGAGTGGATATCTCGCTTATTACTGAAGATTATTTGCGTCACGAAATGGAGATTGTGCCGATTGATAATTCAATATCAGAGCCAATATTTGAATTTTTGTCAAAGACGATTTCAGATATGCAGGACGTAGATATGGTAATGTACGGCGCGGATAACATATTTAACTATCCTGAATTTAACGATGTAAATAAAATGAAAGACTTTTTAAAGTTTATAAATAATGGTAAAAATGAATTTATCAAATCCGCAATTAAAGACGGTGATAATAAAATACAGGTGTACATTGGTGATGACAATCCCGTTTTAAAGGATAAGGATTTAAGTATGGTTGTGTCCAACTATTCGCTTGGTGACGGATATAACGGTGCAATAGCGGTTATTGGTCCTACAAGAATGGATTATTCAAAGGTAATATCAACGCTTGAGTACATTACTAAAAACCTTAAAAATTATATGACAGATATAGGAGAGTAGGCATGGCAAAGGAAAATAAAAATCCTGAAACAGAAGAAATTTTGGATAAGGAAGGCAAGGAAGGCAAGGAAACAGTAGAAACCGCCGAGCTGGATTACAAAACACTTTATGAAGAAACACTTAAAAGTTTTGAAGAAACAGACGACAGATACAAAAGAATACTTGCTGAATACGATAACTTCAAAAGAAGAACAGTAAAGGAAAAAGAAACAATTTACAAAGACTCTGTGTGCGAAACAGTTGAAAAGATGCTTCCGGTTTTAGATAACCTTGAAAGAGCACTGACTATGGAATGTGCAGATGCAGAGTACAAAAAAGGTATGGAGCTTATTTTTAAACAGGTGTGGGATACATTTGTAAATCTCGGCTGTGAGGAAATAAAAGCCGTAGGCGAGGAATTTGACCCCGAGCTTCACAACGCGGTAATGCATATAGAAGACGAATCTGTTGCAGAAAACACTGTTGTTGAGCAGTTCCAGAAGGGTTATAAATACAAAGATAAAGTACTTAGATATAGTATGGTAAAAGTAGCAAACTAATTAAACAAATTGGAGGAAATAAAAAATGGCTAAAATTATTGGTATTGACTTAGGTACAACAAACTCATGTGTTGCTGTAATGGAAGGCGGAGAGCCGGTTGTTATAGCAAACGCAGAAGGCGCTAGAACTACTCCTTCTGTAGTTGCATTTACAAAAACAGGTGAAAGACTTGTAGGTCAGGTTGCTAAAAGACAGGCAATCACAAACCCTGACAAGACTATTATCTCTATTAAGAGAGATATGGGTACAGATAAAAAGGTGGATATAGACGATAAAAAGTACACACCACAGGAAATCTCTGCTATGATATTGCAGAAGCTAAAAGCAGACGCAGAAAGCTACCTTGGCGAAACTGTAAGTCAGGCTGTTATAACAGTTCCTGCATATTTCAGTGACGCTCAAAGACAGGCTACAAAGGACGCAGGCAGAGTTGCAGGACTTGAAGTTCTTCGTATTATAAACGAACCTACTGCCGCTGCTCTTGCTTACGGTATGGATAAGGATAACGAGCAGAAGATTATGGTATACGACCTTGGCGGCGGTACATTCGACGTATCTATCCTTGAAATAGGCGATGGCGTATTCGAGGTTCTTGCTACAAGCGGTAACAACCGTCTTGGCGGTGACGATTTTGATGAGAGAATTATCGACTTTCTTGCATCAGAATTTGAAAAGGAAAATGGTATAAACCTTAAAAATGATAAAATGGCACTACAGAGATTAAAGGAAGCTGCTGAAAAAGCTAAAATTGAGCTTTCAGGTGTTGCTACATCAAACATTAACCTACCATTTATCACTGCAGATGCTACAGGACCTAAACACCTTGACGTTACACTTACAAGAGCAAAATTTGATGAGCTTACAGCTGACCTTGTAGAAAAGACTATGGAGCCTACAAGAAAAGCACTTGCAGATTCTGGCCTACAGCCAAGCGAAATCAACAAAGTGCTATTAGTTGGTGGTTCTTCAAGAATTCCTGCAGTTCAGGAAGCTGTTAAAAGACTTATCGGTTCAGAGCCGCATAAAGGTATCAACCCTGACGAGTGCGTTGCTATGGGTGCTGCTATTCAGGCAGGCGTACTTGGCGGTGAAGTAAAAGACCTTCTACTACTTGACGTTACTCCGCTTTCACTTGGTATCGAAACAATGGGCGGTGTGTTCACAAAGCTAATTGAAAGAAATACCACTATCCCTACAAAGAAGAGCCAGATATTCTCAACTGCTGCTGATAATCAGACAAGTGTTGATATCCACGTACTTCAGGGTGAAAGAGAAATGGCTGCATACAACAAAACTCTTGGAAACTTTGCTCTATCAGGAATTGCTCCTGCTCCAAGAGGTGTGCCTCAGATAGAAGTTACATTTGACATCGACGCAAATGGTATTGTTCACGTATCTGCAAAGGATATGGCTACAGGAAACGTTCAGGATATCACTATCACAGCAAGCTCAAATCTTTCTGACGAGGATATCGAAAAAGCTGTTAAAGAAGCAGAAAAATTTGCTGAAGAGGACAAAAAGAACAAAGAAGCGGTTGAAACAAGAAATAACGCAGATTCACTTGTATATCAGTGTGAAAAGGCTCTTGGTGAGCTTGGTGACAAGGTTGATGCAAACGATAAATCTGAAATAGAAGCTAAAATCGCTGACGTTAAAAAGGCGCTTGAGGGCACAGATAACGATGCTATAAAGGCTGCTACAGAAGAACTACAGAAGAAATTCTACGAAGTATCTTCTAAAATGTATCAGCAGGCAAACCCACAGGGCGCTGCAGACGCACAGGCAGGCGCTGAACAGGGTGCACAGGGTGGCACTTACGAAGGTGACTACACAGTAGTTGATGACGAAAACAAAAACTAATTTATAGAAAGTTACAAAAACCCAAACTAATCTTTGGGTTTTTGTGCTTAAACAAACGGCATTTTATTGTAAATACAGATGCGTAGGAGTACAATCCTGTGCTGATTTGGAGGACATTTTTAAATGGCTGATAAAAGAGATTATTACGAGGTGCTTGGAGTAAATAAGGGCGCAAGTGATGATGAGATAAAAAAAGCATACAGAAAGGTTGCTAAAAAGTATCACCCTGATATGAATCCGGGAAACAAAGAGGCTGAAGCAAAGTTCAAAGAGGCTAACGAGGCCTACGAAGTTTTAAGCGATTCTACTAAAAGGGCAAGATATGACCAGTATGGTCATGCAGGCACAGACCCTAACTTTGGTGCAGGCGGATTTGGTGGAGGATTTGGTGCTGAAGACTTTGATATTTCCGACATATTTGGCTCATTCTTTGGCGGTGGATTTGGCGGAGGCGGCAGAAGTCGCAGAAATGGTCCAAGGCGCGGTGCCGATATACACGAAAGTATTCTTATTTCATTTGAAGAAGCGGCTTTTGGTGCTACAAAGCAGATTAAGATATATAAGGTTGAAGATTGCGACGAGTGTCACGGCACAGGTGCAAAAGACTCGAACGGCAGACAGACCTGTCCGAACTGTAATGGTACAGGTGAGGTGAGAACTACCCAGAGAACGCCTCTTGGCTCGTTTGTAAATGTGTCTACTTGTTCAAGATGTAACGGTGAAGGAAGTATCATAACCAATCCATGCGACAAGTGTAAGGGTAAGGGTAAAATTAAACGTGCAAGAACTATCGATATAAACATACCAAAGGGTATAAATCACGGTGAAACCATATCATTCAGAGGTATGGGAAACGTGGGCTATAAAGGTGGTCCTGCTGGCGACCTTTTGGTAACAGTGTCTGTGAAAAAACACTCTATATTTACCCGAAACGGCATAGATGTGCATTGTACTATTCCTATCACTTTTGTACAGGCAACATTTGGTGCAGAGATTGATATACCTACACTTGAAGGTAAGATAAAATACGATATTCCTGAAGGTACACAGCCGGGAGCTACGTTTAGGCTTCGAGGAAAGGGTATACCTCACATAAGAACAGGTGTAAAGGGTGATCAGATTATAAAGGTATCTATAGAGGTTCCTAAAAATCTTAATTCCGACCAGAAGGAAGCACTAAAGAAATTTGGCGACCTTACAAACGATACAAATTACAAAGAACAGAAAAATTTCTTTGAAAAGATGAAGGATTATCTTAAAAATAAATAACATCCGAAAGGAGTTAGAATTTTATGAAATGCGAAAGATGCGGAGCAGAGCTTGTAGAAGGTATAGAAAAATGTCTTAATTGTGGACTTGAAAATGCTGTTGGTGAAGAAAATATCGCGGAAGAAAAAATACAGGAAGAGAAAAATGAGATAGTTTATACACCAAACGTACCTTCTATAATAGAGATAAAAGAAGAAATAGAAAAGAAAACAAGCGATAAAAAATGGATATTAAAAGTTGTATCTGTAATTGTTGCAATTGTTTCATTAGCATTTTGTTTTTATGGTGCATACCTTTTAAACAGAGGAAGCGCACTTATGTCAGGTGATATTGGCGCGTCTTTTGGTATGATGCAACTTTTCGGAACACAGTCATATGTAGCTTTTTCGCCTGTTTTCGACGGTTTTGCACATTTTGTAAGAGCGGTTGGAATTGTTTCATCGTACTTTATAGTATATTGTGGTTTTAAGCAGAAATAACCCTAAATATTGAAGAAAATATGAATATTTGTTAATTAATTGTTAAAAAAGTTTGACAAAATTATTTTTTTGTGGTAATATATACTCGTTGGTTAATTAAATACATATTCGATGAGAGTTTTTCGATGAGATTATGGGGGTTTTATTACTAATGAGAAAATTATTGCTAACAGCTTTGTTTGTGCTTACTTTTTTAACAGCACTTACTACAGTTGCTTTTGCACAGGATTCATATGAAGGTGTTGTTACAACAGATGTTTTAAACGTAAGGTCAATGGGAACTGTAAACAGTGACCTTTTAGGTCAGGTTTACGGTGGAGATATACTTAAGGTTATAGGCGTTGATGATGCCTGGTACAAGATTGACTTTGAAGGTATGGCAGCTTTTGTTTGCGGAGATTACGTTAGTGTTCGCGGCGGAGCAGTTGCCAGAAGCTACAATAGAGAACGAGGACAGATGGTTGTAGAAACAGCCAAGAAATATATAGGTACACCATACGTATACGGTGGAATGTCACCTTCAGGATTTGACTGTTCAGGATTTGTGAAGTACGTATATTCTCAGTATGATGTTGATTTGTACAGAACAGCAGCAGGTCAGTCAAATAACGGTTATGTTATTTCAAAATCTGAGCTTAAACCTGGTGACCTTGTATTTTTTGCAACAGACTATTCAGGCGGTATATCACATTCAGGTATATATGTAGGTGACGGAAACTTTATTCACTCGCCAAAGCCTGGTAAAAGAGTTGAGATTATCACAATGAATAGCGGATATTACGCAAATACATATGTTTGTGCAAGAAGAATATTTTATTAAAAGCTTATGAGAAAATCCAGATGATTTTCTCATTTTCTTTTTTTATCGGCATATGTATAAAATACTTGACTTTTTACAAAAATATGATAAAATAATATTGTATTAAAAGGTGATGATGGAAAGAGTATTTTGAGTATCTTGCTTTGAGAGAGCCGCTTAAGGTGTGAGTGCGGTAGCAAACCTCATTAGAAAAACGCTCCGGAGCTTGCGGAAGAAAGCAGACTTTTCTGTTAGTAGAACCGCACGTGATACTGCGTTAATGTATTTAAAGAGGATTGGTTTACCAATCAATTTGGGTGGTACCGCGGAAGCTATCTTTCGTCCCATAGGGGATAGAAAAGATAGCTATTTTTGTTTTTAAAAATAAATTTGTAAATTATATCAGGAGGTAAGATAAATGCTTAGAACACATACTTGTAATGAACTAAGAGAAAGCGATATCGGGGCTAAAGTTGTACTATCAGGTTGGGTAGATACTATCCGTGACCACGGCGGTGTACTATTTGTTGACCTTCGTGACCATTATGGTATCACACAGGTGGTAGTATCAGACGACGCTATGCTAAAAGGTATCGCAAAAGAAACAGTTATAAAGGTAGACGGTACAGTTTCAAAAAGAGATGAGGAAACTGTAAATACAAAACTTGAAACAGGTACTATCGAGGTTAAAGCAGATGCAGTAGAGGTACTTGGTCCTTGTGAAAATACTGTTCCGTTTGAGATTGCAAACTCACTTGCTACAAGAGAGGACGTTAGACTAAAATATCGTTATCTAGACCTTAGAAATCCAAAGATACACCAGAACATCGTTCTTCGTTCAAAGATTATTAGCTATTTAAGAAAGCAGATGGAAGAGCTTGGTTTTATGGAAATTCAAACTCCAATCCTAACTGCATCATCACCTGAAGGTGCGCGTGACTACCTTGTACCTAGCAGAAAGCACAAAGGTAAATTCTATGCACTTCCACAGGCACCACAGCAGTTTAAACAGCTTCTTATGACATCAGGCTTTGATAAATATTTCCAGATTGCACCGTGTTTCAGAGACGAAGACGCTCGTCAGGACAGATCTCCTGGTGAGTTCTATCAGCTTGACTTTGAAATGGCTTTTGCCTCGCAGGAAGATGTATTTGAAGTTGCTGAAAAAGTAGTGTTCAATACTTTTAAAGAGTTTACGGATAAGAAAGTGTCAGAGCCACCGTTTACACGTATCACTTATGCTGATGCTATGGCAAAATACGGCACAGATAAGCCTGACCTAAGAAACCCATTAATCATACACGACTTGACTGAATTTTTCTCAGGCGTTGAATTCCCGCTATTTAAGGGTAAACCTGTTCGTGGTATCGTTGCAGATTGCTCGGGTAAATCAAAGAAATTCTTTGAAGATTCACTAAAATTTGCTACAAGCATCGGTATGAAAGGTCTTGGATACCTTACACTAACAGATAGTGAGTACAAAGGCCCTATCGCAAAATTCCTTTCTGATGAGCAGAAAGCTACTCTTACTGAAATGGTATCTATCAAGGAAGGCGAAACTCTATTCTTTATCTGTGATGCAATTAGCGTAGTTAACCGTCTTGCAGGTGAAATCAGAACCTGGCTTGGCGAAACACTTGATATTATAAACAAAGATGCATACGAATTCTGTTTTATAGTAGATTTCCCTATGTACGAATTAAATGCAGAAACTAATAAAATAGACTTTACACATAACCCGTTCTCTATGCCACAGGGCGGTCTTGAGGCACTTGAAAACAAAGACCCGCTTGAAATATTTGCATATCAGTACGATATCGTATGTAACGGCGTTGAGCTTTCATCAGGTGCGGTTAGAAACCACAATCCTCATATAATGAGAAAAGCGTTTGAAATTGCAGGTTACGGTGAAGAAGACCTTAAAGCAAAATTCGGCGCACTTTACACAGCATTCTCATTTGGTGCTCCTCCACACGCAGGTATGGCACCTGGTGTTGACAGAATGGTTATGCTTATCGCTGAAGAAGAAACTATCAGAGATGTAATCGCATTCCCTCTAAACGGAAACGCGCAGGATCTTATGATGGGCGCGCCAAGTGAAGTTAGCGAACAGCAGCTTCGTGAGGCAAACATCAGCATTAGAGAATAATAGGGGGTAAGCCATAATGGACTTAACTATTTTAACAAGACTTGAAAAGTTAAATCAGCTTTCGCTTACAGATGACGAAAGAGCAGAACTTATTTCGTTTTTCGATAAGGCTGAAGGCGATTTTGCAAAATTAAATGAAGTAAATACTGAAAATACTGAGAGAATGGTACACGTAATGCCTATGACAAATGTCATAAGAGAAGACGTTGAAAAGAAACTCTTCACCCGTGATCAGCTTCAGGCAGATGCGCCTGAGTCAATGGACGGATACTGGCAAGTACCTCGTCTTGTAGAATAATAGGGAGGTTGAGTGAAAATGAATTTATATATAAGTAAATCAGACGCAGACTCTGGTAAAAAAGTCGTTTTAGACGATATGATACTAACTACGCACCTTCCTACATCTGCAGGTTCAAAGATGCTCGATGGTTATAAGAGTTTATTTGAAGCAGAGGTTGTAACGAAGCTTAAAGATGCTGGTTTCAATCCTTACGCAAAGGCAAATACAGGTGAGTTTGGACTTGGACTTCTTGGCGAAACTTCATTTTATGGTGCATGTGCTGAAGATGGCAAGCTTAAAAATGCCGCTGCAGAAATAGTAAAATCAGGTGAAGCAGATGCAGCCGTTGTTTTAGAGGTAAACGGCA
Source organism: Clostridia bacterium (assembly GCA_045540815.1). Classification (GTDB taxonomy): domain Bacteria; phylum Bacillota; class Clostridia; order UMGS1810; family UMGS1810; genus JAZQHR01. The sequence continues at coordinate 9,425 of JAZQHY010000034.1, forward strand.
CATACACAAGAGCAGCAGCCCTTGAAAACCTTGTGTTTGTAAAACCAACTTATGGCACTGTGTCAAGATATGGCACTATCCCTGCAGTATGCTCGGGTGAGGCAGTAAGTGTTGTTTCTAAAACTGCAGAAGGTTGCCGTAAGATATTATGTACTATTTCAGGACACGACGATAAAGACGGCACAAGCCTTCCTGAAGATAAATGCGCACTACTTAAATGTGATGCAGACAGATGCGAAATAAAGAAAATAGCACTTGTAAAATCACTTTACGATACAGTAGATGATGAAACAAAAGCGATAATTGATGCATTTAAAAATGATGCAGGCGTCGAGGTTGTAGAAATAGATGCTACAGAGCTTTTAAACGCAAAACCTGCTTGGAATGTTCTTATGAGCGCAGAGCTTTGCAACAACGTCTCGAGATATGACGGCGTTAAGTATGGCTATCGCACTAAAAACTACACCAATATTGACGAACTTTACACAAACAGCAGAACAGAAGCATTTGGATATCTAACAAAATCTACTATTTTGTTTGGTTCGGAAACTCTTTCTGACGATAATTATATGAAGGTATATGACAAATCTCTTAGAATGAGAAGAGTACTTAGCGAATGTATGAATAGCCTTCTTGGTGACTATGATGCGCTACTTCTTCCTGCATGCTCAAAGAGAGCATATAGCGAAGCGGAAGTAAAAGAAAATAAATACATTTCGTATGACGAAAGTCTGTATACTGCACCTGCTGCTATTACAGGACTTCCTGTAGTGGTTGCAAATGGTGTTCAGCTGGTTGGCAAGGCATTTTCTGAAAACAGCCTTTTGGATTTAGCAAAAAAACTTGAGGGGGAGGGCAAATAATATGAAATTTGAAACAGTCATTGGACTTGAAGTTCACGTTGAGCTTGCTACTGAGTCAAAGATATTTTGCTCTTGCTCAGCAAAATTTGGCGCGGAAGCAAACGACCACGTTTGCCCTGCATGCTGCGGTATGCCGGGTATGCTCCCAATAGTAAACAAACACGTAGTTGACCTTGGTATGACAGCCGGTATGATGCTAAACTGTGATATCAACCGCACTACTACATTTGATAAAAAGAGCTATTATTACCCGGATCTTCCATGCTCATACCAGACTACACAGTGGTTTGCGCCAATATGTGTAAATGGTGCTATCGAGATAGAAACATCTAAGGGTAAGAAAAACGTAAGAATTAAACAGATTCATATGGAAGAAGACGCAGGTAAGCTTGTGCATGACGACTGGACAGATACATCGCTTGTTGATTATAACAGAACAAGTGTACCGCTAATCGAAATCGTTAGCCAGCCTGATTTATCAAGCGCAGAAGAAGTGCTTGCATATCTTGAAAGATTAAGAGAATTACTTAGATTTGCTAAGGTTTCGGACTGCCGTTGGGAACAGGGTTCTATGCGTTGTGACGTTAACCTTTCTGTTCGTCCTGAAGGCTCGGATAAGCTTGGTGTTAGAACAGAAATGAAAAATATGAACTCTTTATCTGCTATTGCGCGCGCTATCGAGTATGAAACTACAAGACATATCGACGCTATTAAAAACGGCACAGAAGAGCTTGTGCAGGAAACAAGACGTTGGGATGATGTAAAGGGCAAGAGCTATGCTATGAGAAATAAGGAAACTGCAGGTGACTACAGATATTTCCCTGACCCTAACATTATGCCGGTTGTTATAGACGATGAGTGGTATGGTAAAATCAAAGCCTCTCTTCCTGAACTTCCTGAAGTTAAGAAGGCGAGATATATTTCTGAGCTTGAACTAAGCGAATATGATGCAGAGCAGATTACACAGAGCAGAGCATTTTGTGATGTGTTTGAAGAGGCATATGATGTATGCAAATCTGCAAAAGAGGTTGCAAACTGGCTTATCACAGATTGTATGACTATCCTTAATAAAAAACAGCAGACAGCTGATATGCTATCCATAAGCGGAAAATCGCTTGGCGAGCTTATTAAGCTTGTCTCTGATGACAAGGTTACAAGAGGTAATGCAAAGAGAATACTTTCAGCTATGTTTGAAGGCGATGTAAACCCTCTTGAATATGCCGAGAAAAATGGTCTTATAGTATCAAACGATACAGGAAATATTGAGGCTATTGCAAAAGCAGTTGTTGAAGCAGACCCTAAGAGTGTTGCCGACTATAAGAGTGGTAAGGAAAAGGCTCTTATGGCGCTATTTGGAAAATGTATGAAGGAGCTTAAGGGCAACTGTAATCCTCAGGTGCTAAGAGAAATACTTATTAAAATAATAGATAATGCATAATAAATATGTGTTAATTTTGGTAGGTGAAGAAAATGGAATTTAAGGCTAGGGTGTCTGACGAAAGTGCTATGAAAAGAGCGATCGTCAGAATATCACACGAAATCATCGAAAAAAACGAAAATTTAGATGATTTGTGCCTCGTTGGTATAAAAACCAGAGGTGTGCCTCTGGCAGAAAGAATTGCCGAGTGTATATTAAAATTTGAAGACAAAAACATAAGCGTCGGTGTACTTGATATTACCCTTCACAGAGATGACAGAGGTGACTCAAAAACCACTGATGCACAAACGGGAACAGTAATTCCGTTTGATGTAAATGGCAAAAATATTGTTTTGGTAGATGATGTTATATACACTGGCAGAACTACCAGAGCTGCTATCGATGCTATAATATCGCTTGGCAGACCAGCTAAAATTCAGCTTGCTGTAATGGTAGACAGAGGACACAGAGAGCTTCCTATAAGAGCTGATTATGTTGGTAAGAATATTCCAACCTCCAAAAGTGAGATTATAAAGGTAAGTATTTTTGAAATTGATAAAAAAGACAGCATTGAGATATTTGAAAAATAAAAAGATATCTAAAAATCCCGAAGTAAAAACTTCGGGATTTTTTTATTAATATGTAGAAATATAGTATTGCAGTGATGGATATCTTCATCCGCTTGAGCGGGTTAAAGTTTAATCATCTTTTTTATCAATCGGTTCAAACATTTTGCATTTATTATTGTTTAAAAGTCTTATCCAAGGGCATAATGTATTCACGCTATCAAGATATGCAAATCTAGCACCTGTTTTGCATTTTGAACATATTTTATCTGTAGGATTGAATTCGGTGACAGCTTTTTGATTCATATTCTAATTCTCCAAAAATCAGTTTATAAATCATTATATGCAATTTAATGTAATTGTGACAATAAATAAAAGGCATACGTTTTAAAACGTATGCCTTTTTATGTTTGTTATAGGGTTATTGATTATTCAGTGATGATAACTACTGACGATGCTTCAAACACACCATTTGTAGATGTACCAACAACGCTTACTGTACTGCCTACATTTACATAAGAAAGCTTAGAATCTTTACCTGTTATAGAGTTAAATACTTTTGCTTTATCTTTTACAAATATCTGTCTTGTTATAGTCTGTGAAGTTGCAATATCAGTATATGTAAGCTGCATCAATCCGTATGATGTGTTTACAAGATCAACTTTACCTGTAATCTGGAATGCTGCTACTACATCTGCAGTAGATATTTCAGTGATAGTGTCGCCACTTAATGTTACATTTGCTGCTACACCAAGTCTTAGTCCGTAGATGTTTGATTCAGCATTATCTAATGTTATTTTAGCATTTCTTGATAAGAAATATTTGTTTGATTGACCGTTTATTTTAAGTGTTACGCTTGGTGTATCAGATATAACGATTTCTTCAATTATACCTGTTTTACTAGATTTTGCACTTACCGCAACGATATCGGTTATTACTCCGTATTCAAGAGTAATTGTAACAGAATCTCCTACATATATATCGCTTAATGTAACAGTTTTTGTGTTTTTCTTTACAGTTACATTATTAGCTACAGTGTACTGATCGATATTGTCATTTGAGTCTTTGATTTCAATGTAGAAAGAAGGAGTAAGTATGATGTCAGATACAGTACCTTTAACTGTTGTTGTGCTGGATTCAGCGTTAATAACTATAACTTTTCCGCCTGAGATAACCATTTTCGCATAGTCGCCTGTTTTAAGTTTAGTAACTGAAGATGATGAACCGCCTCTTGTTACAACAACGTTATCAGCAAGGGTATATGTAACTTTTTCTGTTTCAGAACCTTTGTAAACTTTTAGAGTGATACGGTTTCCAGAAGAAAGAGATGTAATTTCACCAGATACTTCATCCTGGATATCAGTAAGCGTAGAATCTATAGCGTAAATTGTTGAATCTTTAAGTGTAATAACCGCGTTGTTTCCAACAGTTAGTTCCTTAAATGATATTTCTTTTCCATCATAAGTAATTCTTATGTCATTTACAGTGTAAGAGAATGAATCCCCGTCAACTGTCTTTAGTGTAAATATTTTTGAAGCAGGGTCAACCTTTGTTATTATACCTGCGTAGTATGTAAGGTTATTTAAATCCTGAACTTTCTTAAGAACAACTGCAGCCTGCGCTCTTGTAACTTTTGTAAGAGGAGAGAATAGGTTGTCGCCCATGCCTTTCATTATTTCCTGATCAGTAACGTATTCAACGTATTTCTTTGCATGTGAAGGAATGTCAGAAGTATCAGCATAGTCTAAGAAAGAAATCATATTTTCTTTAACCTGCGCTTCAGCACCTAGAGCCTTTGTAAGAAGTATAGCTACTTCATATCTCATAAGACCTGTTGACGCGTTTTCGCCGCCAATATAATCTTCAAGTTCATCTTCAGTTATAACACCTTTTGTAAGAAGATATGCTACCTCTTCTTCGCCGTAATTGATAGGGTATGTAGAAAATACTTCTTCATAAGCCTCGTGTGATTTTTCTACAAGTGTAGCATTTTCGTCTTTTGTAGAACCAAGTATTCTTGCGATAAGAACAAGTGATTCAAGCTTTGTAACAGTATTTTCAGGTCTAAACGAGCCGTCCTCATAACCTTTGATAATACCATCATCTGCCATTGACTGGATTGCATCAACAGCCCAGCTGTATTTTGAGCTTGGTACATCTGCAAATGATGCCGCAAAAGATGTAATTGACATTGCAAGCACTGTAATTGCTGCTAACACAGCGGTAAGTTTTTTAAATTTTTTCATTTGAATAACCTCCCTGAAAATTTTATTTAAAATTTTTATTTTAAATCAATCGGTAAAAACGGAATTGCGTTTAGTGAAAGGTCAGCTTTTACACCGCTTGACATTTCATAATATCCCGAGCAAGCTATCATAGCTGCATTGTCTGTGCAAAGCACAGGCTCCGGATAATAAATCTTAAATCCGTCTTTTCTTTTTTCAAGCTCCTGCCTTAGTCTTGAGTTGCAGGCAACTCCTCCGGCAAGTGCCACTTTTTTGACGCCCGCTTTGTACGCTGCGCCAAGCAAATTGTCTACAAGTGTTTCTACCACATTTTTTTGAAATCCTGCAGCTAAATCAGCACTGTTTACTACTTCGCCTTTTTGTTCGGCGTTGTGCAGATAATTTATAACACCTGTTTTTATTCCGCTAAAGCTAAAATCAAAATTGTCTTTTCCAAATGATGTCTTTTTAAAACTGATAAGTTCCTCGTTGCCTTCCTTTGCAAGCTTGTCCACTTTCGGACCGCCCGGATATCCAAGTCCTAAAACCCTCGCAACCTTGTCAAATGCTTCGCCTGCTGCATCGTCGCGAGTTTGACCTAGTATCTCATATTCACAGTAGTCTTTTACGTGTATTATGTGACTGTGACCACCCGATGCTACAAGACACACAAACGGTGGCTCAAGTTCTTTATGTGTGATATAGTTTGCACATATATGACCTCTGATGTGGTGTACCGGTATAAGAGGTATCTTTAGCGAGTAGGCAAGTGCCTTTGCTGTGGATACTCCAACAAGTAGCGCTCCCACGAGTCCCGGTGCATATGTTGTAGCTATTGCGTCTATGTCCTTTAGCGTAACTCCGGCTTTTTCCAAAGCTTCATCAACTACCGCATTTACTATTGATAAATGTTCTCTGGAAGCAATTTCCGGTACTACACCTCCGTATTTTTTGTGTATGTCTATCTGTGTTGCGATTACATTGGAAAGCACATCTCTGCCGTCTGACACAACTGCTGCCGATGTTTCATCACACGATGTTTCTATTCCTAAGATTAGTGACAATCTATCACCGCCTCATCTTAATTAATAATTTTCGTCATGAGAATGGCATTTTCCTTGCCTTCGTAATAATTTTTTCTCACGCCGACGGTTTGAAACCCATATTTTTTATATAGATTAATCGCTTTTTGGTTGCTTTCACGCACCTCTAGGGTTAACTGTGAATCACCGCGATTTTTCGCTGTGTTAAGCAAGTTTTCCAGTATCTGTGATGCGATTTTATTACCCTGAAAATCAGGGTGTACTGCGATATTTGTTATCTGAGCATCGCCTGCCACACTCCAGTAGCCTCCGTATGCGATAACCTTTTTGTCAAGTATAGCTATCGAATATACAGTCAGCGGATTTTCGAACTCTGCTTTAATTTGATTTTCAGACCACGGAGTAGTAAAACATAGCTTTTCAATTTCTGCTATACCTGGTATGTATTCAGGTTTTAGCGTATCATATATAATGTTTTCCATATTATTTCACCTGATTTAGTAGCTTTGGATAAACATTTTTAAGTGCGTCATAAATTTCTTTTGCACATTTTTTATATTTATCTATATCCATACCATAGGGGTCGGAAATATCTTTGTCTGTGCCATATGCATAGCCGTTTAGTGTAAATATTTTATCCTGTATTTCATCACAAACATTTTGAATGATTACCTTATGCGAACTTGTCATTGTAAGGATAATGTCGACATCGTTTATCATATCGTCTGTTAACTGCTTTGATATATGGCTGGATATGTCAATCCCCATTTCTTTTAATGCCAAAACTGCATTGTCGCTTGCAGGGGTAGGGGAAAACACACTGATACCTGCTGAAAGAACATTGAAATTTTCACTTGTTCCATTGTCTGATATTATTTTATTAAGTATTCCTTCTGCCATAGCACTTCTACAAGTGTTGCCTGTACATACAAGTAATATATTCATATCCTAAACCCTTATTACATTGTGTCCTGCGGCTTTGTATAGCCTGTTTTTAACTGCAAGTCCTATTCCGCTTGTTTCTTCAAATTCTGCGAAAACTTCTGTCACACCAAGTTCGTCAAAGAACCTTAGGTTGTAAAAAAGTCTTTTTGCATATTCATTCATATTGGTTCCTGCATCAACAATCTGTGCATTTTCATATGTGTTTTTAAAATAGGAGAGAACTCCACATTTTTTGTCGGAATTGTCTATTTTATTCTGAATGTATTTTCTTACATTTTCCTTTTCGCCTTCTACAACTATTACCCTTGCATTTGGCGAATAGTGAGTGTATTTCATTCCTGGACACTTTGGCTTTTCAACCTTCTTTAAAAGTGCATCGTCAAGCGTAGTGTCAGGCGCAATTTTTCTTAAATCTTCAAGCGTAATACCGCCTGGTCTTAGTATAACAGGGTGATCACCGCTTACGTCAACAACAGTGGACTCAAGACCAATCTCACAATTCTCGCCGTCAATTATATAATCAACTCTGCCGTTTAAGTCATCTATAACGTGTCTTGTAACTGTAGGACTTGGGCTGCCCGATAGATTTGCCGACGGCGCCGCAATAGCAGTACCGCTTAAACGTATAAGCTCTTTTGCGATAGAGTTCGAAGGCATTCTTACCGCAACTGTGTCAAGACCTGCACAAACCTCGTTTATGATATTTTCACTTTTTTGAAATATCAGCGTAAGAGGCCCCGGCCAGTATTTGTCCATCATTTTGCCTGCAGTATCGCTTATGTTTTTAACAAGTAAGCATAAAGTTTCTTTGTCAGCTATGTGAAGTATCAGCGGATTGTCACTGGGTCTGCCTTTGGCGATAAATATTTTCTTAACCGCCTCTGCGTTCATACCATCTGCACCAAGACCGTATACTGTTTCGGTAGGGAATACAACTGTTCCGCCGTTCTGTATGCACTTAGCTGCATCTTTTATTTCATTTTTAGAAATTATTTTAGTCATATACTAAAACACCTGATTTTTATTGTTGTTCTGAAAGTTTAAGCTTTTCACTCTGGTCGGTTGTAATAAGTGTATCGATGATTTCATCAAGATCACCGTTTAAAACCGCCTCAAGCCTGTGAAGTGTAAGGCCAACTCTGTGGTCAGTAACACGTCCCTGAGGGTAGTTGTATGTTCTTATTCTTTCGCTTCTGTCGCCTGTACCAACCTGACTCTTTCTTTCCTGCGCAATCTGTGCGTTTCTTTCCTGCTCGGCAAGGTCATATACCCTTGAGCGAAGAATTTTCATAGCTTTTTCTTTGTTTTTAAGCTGTGATTTTTCGTCCTGACAGGAAACTACTACGCCTGTAGGAAGGTGGGTAATTCTAACTGCCGAGTCAGTAGTGTTTACACACTGACCGCCAGGTCCACCCGCTCTGAACACATCTATTCTAAGGTCATTTTGATTTATTTCAATTTCAACATCTTCCACCTCGGGCAGTACCGCTACCGTAACGGTAGACGTGTGAATTCTTCCGCCTGATTCGGTAGAAGGAATTCTCTGTACTCTGTGAACGCCTGATTCAAACTTAAGCCTACTATATGCGTTCTGTCCGTTTATAGCAAAAGATACTTCTTTATAACCACCAATGTCAGTAGGGTTTGATGAAAGCATCTCAACCTTCCAGCGCTGAGTTTCAGCGTACATTGAGTACATTCTAAGAAGGTCACCTGCGAAAAGCGCCGCTTCATCACCGCCCGCACCGCCTCTTATCTCCACGATAACGTTTTTGTCATCGTTAGGGTCTTTAGGCAACAATAGAATTTTCATTTCTTCTTTTATGATTTCGATTTTTTCCTTGCTTTCTGCCAAATCCATCTCAGCAAGCTCTCTAAAATCCTTGTCTATATCACTGTCTAAAAGCTCTTTGGCTTCATTAATAGCATTTTCAAGAGATTTGTACTCTTTAAATTTTTCGACTATTGGAGATATATCTGAGTGTTCCTTGCATAGCTTTCTCCATAAATCCTGGTCAGCTATTATAGCAGGGTCACTGATTTTAGATTCAAGTTCGTTGAATCTGTCTTCTATAAAAGATAATTTATCAAACATTAATACACCTCTGGTTTTACGTTAAATACGAAAAATATGTAATTATACAAATACATTATACTATATGTTGTGTTTTTTGTCTATATTTTTTTGAAAAAAACCTTTTAAAAATTGGGATTTTTTTAGTATGAATTTTAAATCATAAATTGTGTATTAAAAAATGGATTATGTTAAATTTTTGAGGTATAAAAAGAATCCCCCGTTTATAAGCGGGGGATTGGTATTGATTAAAATTTTATTCCATTTCTATAAGACCATAGTCGCCATCTTTTCTTTTATATACAACAGCTGTTCTCATATTGTCTGAATTTGTGAAGATATAAAATGCGTGACCTAGCAGATTCATCTGTAATATTGCCTCTTCACTGCTCATAGGCTTGTCCTTATACACTTTTGTTTTGACAATTTTAAACTCTTTTTCTTCTTCAACATCTTCCATATCCGCAGGGATTAGCACTGAAAAATCACCTGTTTTAAGCTTTTTCTCAAGACGTGTTTTCTGTTTTCTTATCTGTCTTTCTAATAAGTCAAGAGATTTGTCGATAGAAGAATACATATCAAGTGTGGTAACTTCTGCTCTGAAAACGATGTCATTTTGTCTTATAGTTGTTTCACTGGTCTGGTTATCCTTTTGAACCGATAGAGTAACTACCGCCTCTGTTTCTTCAGGAAAGAATTTGTCAAGTCGAGCCATCTTTCTTTCAACATAACCTTTCAAACCTTCTGTAACATCAATTTTTCTGCCTGTTATTTTGATTTTCATAGAAGTCAACTCCTTATATTAGATTGCCTATTATATTTATACCCATAAATTTAAGTTCAGAAACAAAAGGATGGAATTTTGGTATAAAACAATTTTTTTATCATAATATTTATAAATGCTTTTGTATTTAAAAGAAAAAAGCG
>JAZQHY010000035.1:0-11289 GCA_045540815.1 Clostridia bacterium
TTGCTTAATTTTTAATTATTTCTACCACTAGGGGCTTTTTTGTGCTGTCCGTACAATTTGGGGCAGTGCATTTTGGGGTCGCTTCTTTTTATGTGTGCACATTTACTTCATCACATAAACAACTCATACAATGATGATAATTAGCCGTTATAAACGCTCCAATTACCATTGTCGAAAATTTTGCCTAAACCTTCAAGTCTGATATCAGAACTCTGCTGACCCTGGTTATTGTTGTTGAACACAACCATTGTTGCATCTGAAGGAATCTCAGCTCTATATACGTTATTACCTACTGATTCCATATGTTGACCAGGCCAACTTGTCATATCTTTATTAGAATCACTCCAATAATAGACCTTAACTTCTGACCAATTGCCGGTATTCTTATAATAAATATATCTGTCGTTATTCACGTTAGATGAAGTTGACTCATCCTGTGAAGGCTGCGGTGGAGTTATAACGCCACCATACTGACTCCAACTACCGTTATCAAAAATCTTATTAAGACCTTCGAATCTTAAGTTGTCTGTCTGAGCTGATCCATTGTTGAAGATCACAAAATCGATATCATCGGATACTTCTGCTCTATAAACACCATCACCAACATTTTCCATATTTATACCAGGCCAGCTAACCATACCAGTGTTACTCTCTGACCAGTAGTAAATCTTAACTTCATTCCAATTATTAGTGTTTTTATAATAAATATAATTACCATCTGGAATCACTTTTTCATTCATAGCTTTACCACAATATGAACCTGCAGGATTACGTCCAATAAGATAAAGCTGAATAAGTGTAGCATCCATTATTTCAATATTGCTGTCACAGTTAGTATCAGCAGCTAATAAACTAACACCTGATAATGTTCTGATCTGAGAAATATGCTGCTGAACTGCAGTAGCGTCCATGATAGCAACTTCACCATCAGAATTAATATCACCAACGACATATGACTCAGTAGGCTGAGTTGGTTTTACTGTTGGGGTTGTTGGTTTTACTGTTGGAGTTGTTGGATTATCAACAGGAGTATTTGAAGGATTATAAACAACAGCAACGCCTGTATTACCAATATTACCTGTAATTCTGCCATTTGATACAGTGAATGTACTTCCAGAAACAGCATCTTTGTATGTACCATTAGCCATTTTATTAGCTCTGACGTTAACAGAACAAGATGAACCATTAGCGTTAACGAGAACTACACCTGAAGTACCACGTTCGTTATAAGCGATTGAACCTTCACTTGAAAGGTATTCAGTCTGACCATCAAAGTAATTTTTGAATTTATTAACCTCTGCAACAGGCTTAGATTTCCAAGTTGTATTTGTACTTGCATCACCCATATTATGAGCAGAACGTGCAAAGAAAAGTGCTGATGCATCAGCACGTGAACCTATCATAGCCCATGCTTTTATGATCTTATCATCAGAGACCTTAGAGGTGTTGCCCATACCAGCTGAACCAGACTCACCCATGTATGTGTCGTGTGACTCTACCCATAACACGTTCTTATCAGCTGCAGCACCCTTAGCATAATTTGAATTAGCCATGCCGGAAGCGTTTCCGTTACAAGTTGCCATAAGCACAGCATCACTGGAATAGTTATCAGTGATACTCATATATTTTGTGTAATTACCAATATCTGTGCCACAACCATTTAAAATTTCACCATAGTAAAAAATCTTGTTAGAAGTAGCTGACTGGGAACCATTGATTACTGTTGGCCAGAAATCACTTCTGTTACCATCATCTGTAGGAAGCTCAATATGTTTAGCAGCATCAAAACGGAAACCGTCAACTCCAACGTTGATACACTCTATAAGGAAATTCTTAACGATTCTTTGAACATCACCATGACCAGTGTTCAAGTCAGGCATTCCGATATGACCCATAGTCATAGCATATCTGCTACCGTCGTTAGCCCAATCGTTATAATCGTGAAAATACTCCCATCTCTTAAGAGAGCCATCAACGCTACCATCAAGATTGCCATATCCGCCACCGCCGTTACCGGAAAGGTGATTAGCTACAACGTCAACGATAACTTTTATTCCCATGCTTTCAGCTGTATCACACAATGATTTAAGATCACTCTTTGTTCCAAGCCATGTATTGTTGGAAATAGCAAAGTTAAGAGGCTGATAGAGCTTCCACCACTGACCGCCCTGATCTCTCCATGATGGATTATAGTCCTTAGGAGTTTGTACAGGCGATGTTTGAACAGCAGTATAACCAGCATCTTTGATTGCTTGCAAGTTATTCTTAATATTATTATAAGACCAGTTGAAACAATGCAAGATTGCTGAACCCTGAATGTCAGACTGCGGACCTGTACTAGCACTTAATTCAGCGTTGTTTACACTAGCTGCAGAAGATGCAAAGTTTACAGTAAACAAGCAAGAAAAAATAATGCAAAGTGCTAAAACTAAGCTAATTACTTTTTTCATCGTTAATCTCTCCTAATTGCAAAATTTATAATATTTTACTACAGTAATATTTTACAATATTATATTTAAAATTACTACGGGAATTAACACTAAACTTGTTACTAACCACTTAGGTAATATGGATAACAAAAGAAGTGTAATGATAAAAATGGGTATTACCAAAAATTATCTTCGCCAAAAATCTTTTGGTAATACTACACTAATTTTAAGTTAGATTTTTGTTACATATTCACGTGCTTAATTCAATAAAAAAAGCCGAGTTATAAAAAACTCGGCTTTTTTTATATTTTGTACTATAAAACAAATATCATTTACAGCAAATTGCACAAAGCGGTCAGTGAAATTTTTCGCCATCAGATTTAGTAAGAAAACCGAATCTTCCAGATGTATCGAGCACTCTCAGCTTATAGGTGTAGTTCTCGTATCCAGAAAGCTTTTTAATAGTAACGGAATTGCTTGTTGTACTAACCAAAGATACTTGATTGCCATCTGCATCATATACATACACCCAAGTCTTCTGCACATCTGTTATATCATCAGGCCAATTCAGAGTAACCGTTGTAGAATCAACAGGTGTAAAAGTGATGAAATCATCGTTTGAGTATGCTGTCCTTACCATAATCGGGATGTAATCAATCGTTTGTGTAGAATTTTGTTCATCATAATATCTAGCACAAACATTTATGTAGTATACAGTATTCGGACTAAGTTTGTTAAGCGTATACGAAGTATATGTAGTACTGCTTAAAGTTGTCCAGTGAGTTCTATCGGTAACATCATCAGATGTTGTTGATAGAAGAACCCAATACTTGTCTGCATTTTCAAAAGCAGGCCAACTGATACTCGCTGTTGTTCCTGTATTTGAAATATACTCAGTTGATATAACACTTGCGGAGCCAGTGCGAACAGCAACAGTAGGAGAATCTTCAATATCGCTGTAACAATCTATTCCATTTTCTCTGGTTAATACTCTTATTTTGAAGAAATAATCATTATCTGGGCGCAAACGTTTTACTGTCATTGATGTAGTAGTTGAAGAAGAATAAATATAGAATGGACCATTTTCGTTTGTTGCTTTATATATCCAATATTTTACAGCATTTTCAACAGGCTCCCAAGTTAAGTCAGCAGACAAAATACTACTGGTGGCTGTGATAGATTCTGTAGAAACAGCTGGATTTGTTGTAACTTCAAATGTATCAGCATCATCAAGACTCAAAATGGTATTATCACCGATTCTAGCAATTATCTTAAACTTATAATCTGTACCTCCATCTAACAGCTTAACAACAGCGTTATTAGTATAAGACGATACAACAGAAGACCAAGCATCATACTTATCGCTGTACTTAAATATCCAATACTTAGTGGCACCATCAAGTTCGTCCCATTTAAACCCAACAGTTGTTGAACCGATATTGGCGCTTATATTTTCAACCTTTACAGGAGAAACCACAGGTGATTGCGTTGATTCTTCGGTAGCAGTTTCTGTTGACTCCTCTGTTTCATCAACAGTTTTAGGAATTACTGTAAAGTAATTATACGACCAGCTAGAGTTACCTTCAGGACGGAAGTATACCGTACAATCGCCTGCTTTTGTAGAACCTATAGAATAATTGTCGCCAGAGCTATTATACCATCTTGTAAAATCAGTACCATCGAAATGTACAACTTTTACTTCATCACCCTCAACGAAAGCATAGTCTAACATATACTCATCACTGTTGTTTGGATTAACAGTGAAGAGTCTATCTTCTGAGAGAGTATCTATTCCCCAGCAATCATCTCCATTCAAAGTACCGACAAGGTAGTATCCGTCAAACATTGAAGATTCAGTACTCTCTTCGGTTGTCTGGTCTGTTGAAGTTTCAGTTTCTTCAACAGTTTTTGGAATAACTGTAAAGTAATAATATGACCAGTTGGAATTTCCCGCAGGTCTGAAATATATTGTACAATCGCCTGCTTTTTTAGAACCTATAGAATAATTATCGCCTGAGCTATTATACCATCTTGTAAAATCAGTGCCGTCAAATTGTACGACTTTTACTTCATCACCCTCAACGAAAGTATAATCTAACATATACTCATCACTGTTGTTCGGATTAACAGTGAAGAGTCTATCTTCTGTAAGCGTATCAACACTCCAGCAGTCTTCACCGTTAATAGTACCTACAAGATAATATCCTTCAGAAATAGATGCAGTAGTTTCCTCTGTATTCTCCTTAGTTGGCTCATCGGTTGGCTCTTGGGTCTGCTCCTGTGTTTGGGTTTCAGAAGCCTCAGTAGGTTCTATGGGGAGTAATGTTTCAACCTCTTTTGCTTCATAACTAACAGTAATTTTCAGAGTCTCAGTATCTAGCAAAAATGTATATGTACCACCGCTAGCAACGAGAGTGCAGTTTTCATCATCATTCTTGCACATTCTCCAGCCAACACCATCAGTTGTGTCATTAATAACACCCGGATTACCGAACCAATCGTCACCTTTAATCATCTTAAATGTATATGTTCCAGCTGGCAAATCCACTGATGTTACAGCGGTTTTATAATCACTGTAAATAAACTGGTTCGAAGTATTATCCCAATTATTAAAAGAGCCAACCAATGTTGCATTTGAAGCCGTCCCAACAACTAAACCATTTATAATTGACCACGAACCATTTGATGTATCCCAACCTTCAGCTATCTTGAAATAATTATGATTATTTGAAATACCCATATCACCTGTACGATTCCATACATTATCCCAATTATTGGAACTTGTAGATGGATCCATTCTAGTGAAAATACACTCGTTCCATACACCGCTTGGAAGACTTGCTTCAAAAATTCCATCTGAGTCGCTATCAGCGAAATCAACCCAACTATTTAGCGAACCATTCCATATATACGCCGCAAAACGAGCATTATCGGATTTCCATGAAACAGAAGGCTTGAAATATAATTTATCTGATACACCTGTATTATACCCATAAAAATAACCATCTTTATAAATAGATGTATAGGCGTTAAATTCATGTCCACCTGAAGACGGTGTCTGATTACCATTGCCATCATTGAAAACAACCTTTGATGTCTCGAATCCGACAGGAATATCAATATAATATAAGCCTAAGTCACTGTCATAAGACATCTGAGTACCTGGCCAACTCTCAACTTTATCTCCGTCACTGTTATAGATATAAGCATATACTGAACTCCAGTTTTTGCTCCCATTATCAAAATACATAGTAAGTTCAGTATCAGGATGCAGTTTTTTATAATACTTTATAGTTGAATCAGTTGTTGTACCACCCGTAGCCGTAGCAAGCAAAGTAACTTCTTCACCATATTCAACACCACAACCAACAGATACAATATCACCATCTGTGTAACTTTGAGTATAATCACCATCAATAGAATATGTACCTGAAGTTGCTTCATTATATGTTAGGGTAACATCGAGAGTATCACCTCTGAACGCCTGTGAGTTTTTATCAACATCAACAGTAGAAGGGTAGCTATAAACAACAGCAATACCGCTATCACCAATAGAACCGCTGATAGTTCCGTTAGAAACAGTAAAATGGTTTCCTGTAATAGCATCAGTATAAACTCCGTCATACATTCTATGAGCTGGAACTGAAACCGATGTAGCTCCACCTGTTGCGTTGACAAGGACCACACCTGTATTACCACGCTCATTATATACGATATTTCCTGAGTAAGCTAAATACTCAGAATGACCTGCGAAGTAATTTTTAAATCTATTTATTGCTTTTACTTCCTTATCAGCCCACGCCGTAATATCACCATCACCAAGCATGGTTGTTTCATTATTTTCAGGACGAGCAAGATAAAGGCCACAAATCTGAGCTCTAGATCCTACAATCGCCCAAGTTTTTTTCATATTCTCGTTAGAAATCCAAATCGAATTATTGTCAGCATAATAAGTATCGTGAGATTCATTCCATTGAACAGCCTTATCAGCATCAGCGCCATTAGATGTATAAGCTATACACGCACCTGCAGCATTACCTCCCGCAATAGCATCTCTGATTGTATTACCTGTATTATTATCAGTGACGCTCATATAATCAGTGTACGCTGTAACACTAAGTCCACCACCAGGTGAACCTAAAAGCTCACCATAATAATAAGGAGTAATGCCACGAGTCTGCTGAGCATGATATGTTGCTGTGTTTAATACATTTGGCCAAAAATCAGAAGCAGTACCAGAAACATCTGAAGGAGTTTCTATATGTTTACAAGCGTCAAATCGAAACCCATCAGCACCCGCATCAATGCATTCCTTCAAAAATCCAATAGCATAATTTTGAATTTTAGTATTGCTTGTATTAAGATCAGGGAGACCACTAAGACAGTTATGAGTAACATCATATCTATCTTCCCAGTTAGATGTATTCCATGTGACAGAGTTCCAACAACCGGAGTCATCTCTAATATCACTTGTAATCTGAGGATTAATAGTGTTTTCAGTTGAATCGTTCGCCATATGATTGAATACAGTATCGACGATAACCTTAACACCATATTTATGAGCTTCTTCACACATAGCTTCGAACTGAGATTTTGTACCCAGAGCGTTCCATGAATTCTGCTCAATATTAAAACTAATCGGCTGATAATAAACCCACGCAGAATTTGCAACACTACTCCATGACTCAGTTGTAGATTCTTTCGATGATTGAATCGGTGATGTCTGAATAGCGGTGAATCCTTGACTAGCTATAAGTTGCATGTTATTACGTATATTATCAAATGACCAGTTCCAACATTGTAGAATCTGACCGTACTGTACATTATCAACCAAACCATAGTCAATTATTGTTTCAGCAGAAGCTTGAAAACTTGTATAATCGCCAGCAATTATGCACGAAAACACAATGCAAATCACAAGAGCACAACTTAATATTCTTTTAAACATATAAATCCCCCCCAGATCACTCTATACAAGTTGATTTTACAACATTTCAAGCAATGACTTCAACAGTGATAAATACTAAAGTTTTTAAGGTTTTATTGTGCATACTAGCTAAGAAAATCGTTAATTAAATAACTAATATAACTAAACTTCAAAAAACAAAAGGGTGCTAAAAAGCACCCTTAGTAAATAACATTAAGTTTTATCGTTATCGTCGAAAAGATCGCCACATTCTGGGCAGAACTTAGGTGGGTTGTGTGGGTCATCTGGAGTCCATCCACATTTATCACACTTATAAAGTGGAGCGCCCTCAGGCTTCTTAGCACCACACTGCTGACAGAATTTACCTTGATTTACTGCACCGCAAGTACAGGTCCAGCCATTAGCTTCCGGCTTCTTAGCACCACATTCAGGGCAGAAGTTACCTGATACATTTGCACCACATGAGCATTTCCAACCGCCTTGGGCAACTGGTTCAGGTTTCTTGCCACCGCACTGTGGACAGAAATTACCATTCACTGTTGCACCGCATTTGCACTGCCAACCACCAGCCTGCTGTTGAGCTTGTTGCTGTGCCTGTTGTTGCTGTTGCATCTGCATTCCCTGATTATAGAACTGCTGTGCAGCGTTGAATCCGCCACCACCTGCGTTCATAGCCATTCCCATGCCCATGAAACCAGTCATAGCACCTGCCTCGTTAGCAGCGGCAGTTTCCATTGCATTAGCCTGAGCGTCTGTCATACGACCAGCCATCATAAATGGATTTGAGCCCATTGTCGCAGCATCTTCCATTTGGTTGATCTTCTTCATATCCTCTTCTGTGAGAGTGATTGGGTTAAGAGCGATTGACTGAACCTTAATACCTCTGCCATCACTCCATCTGCTCTTTAACGCATCGTTTACCGCGTCTTTGAGTTCAAGAGTATGCGCAGGAATCTGAGCAGGTCTTAACTCTTTTTCTGAAAGCACTGCAAAAGCAGGCTGTAAAGCATCAATGAATTCAGTTTTAAGCTGATTATCTATTTCATCACGAGTGAATTCTTGTGATACATTACCGCATACTTCTGTGTAGAAAAGAATAGGATCAGTAATTTTGTATGAATAGATACCGTTACATCTTACCTGTACTGTTCTTCTCATATTAATGTGTTTATTTACCACGTCAAACATAAATGGGTTCGGTGTACCAAACTTATTATCCATAATTTCCTTTGTGTTGAAGTAGTAAACTCTCTGATCTTTTCCTGTATCGCCGCCATAAGCAAAGCGCTTACCGATAGCTTTAAAAGTTTCTTTAAGGCTGTCGCCAAGACTACCCGAGAAGATACTAGGCTCAGTAGAACTATCGTATGTAAACTCACCAGGTTCGGCACAAATTTCTACTACTTTACCCTGTTCAACAATAATCATACACTGACCATCAGCTACAGCTATGCCTGATCCGTTGGAAATGATATTGTCGTTTCCCTTAGTGTTTGAAGAACGACCTGTAGTCTGCTTCTGTCCCCTACGCATAAGAACATCTTTTGGAAGTGCATCGCAGTAGAAAAATTCCTTCCACTGGTCTGCTAATACTCCGCCAACTGCTCCTACGCCTGCTTTAATTAATCCCATAATTAAAACTCCTTTCGTTTATAAAAAACTTAAATAAATTACTTATCATTACGTGGTTTATACTTGCCAGCAGAATACGGATTTTTATTCTCCTTCGGCTTGTCAGGTGTACAGCTACTTTTATCAGCCCAGCCTATAACTTTCATCCAGAAAACCAAATACAACACCCAGAGAATTAATAGTCCTATACCCCATCAGGTAGAAATTTTGAACCAAAAATGTAAACCTATAAGAATAGCAACAGGAATTAGCCATTCAGCGTTTAATGCCATATTGATTAATAAACATAGCAAAAAGTTTCCATCTTTCTTTGTGCGTCGCAAAAAACCACATCCTACCTCTATATAGTTATTGTAACACATAACTATAAATTTGTCACTAACAAAATATATTAAAAAAAAGCGGGAACCAAAATGATTCCCGCTTTCAGTATTAATTAGTTGTGAGTAAGGTAAATCTGTATTTTTGTTGCATCAAATATTGTAATACTACCATCTAGATCGAAGTCAGCGAGATCAGAAGTTATATCATTAAACTCATACTTACCAACAAGATTCTTCTGGATAGCTGTAGCATCAACAATAGATACTAACTTATCAGAATCAACATCACCCATCTTATAGATTGTACCAGCAATAGATGTAGTAGCGATACCACTGGCACTTGGATCGTTATTAATCATATGTGTTGATGACTTAACAAAGTTTCTGATATACTCATCAGTTACTTCCGTAAGATCAACAACTTCAGTACCATTATTCATATTATCAACGCCATAGGAGAATTCTTTATTCTGTGATAGAGTTAAAGTCACTGAGGCGTTCATTGAATATCCGTTAGTGAAAGTAACCTTAGTAGCGACATCCTTTGGAATTTCAACGGTTGCTTTAAACCAATAATAGCTTTGTGTCTGTGAAGCGTTTTTAGCAATAGCATTACCAGATTTCTCCATTGGTGTAACAGTATCGCCGTATGTTAATTTTGGAATATAACGATAAGAGCTTGAAGATTTGAAGTTGAATGTCGCTTCAACAGTAGCAACCTCAACACCGTAAGAGAACTTCTTTATTGCTGAAAAAGCAAAAACAGTATTATCAGCAACAGGAGATACTTTCACATAAATCTCGTTTACAGTACCTTCAGTAAGATTTACCTCAACAGAAGCGGTAGTCAAAGATTTTGTGGTATATTCTTCACCATTTAAGTAAACAGTATACTGAATTTTATCATCAGTTACAACTTGCCCACCGTATGTTACGTTAGCAGAAGGAGTTACTGTTACAGTTGAACCGTCATCTGACTGAACACCTTCAAATGTTACGAGCTCAACCTTATATTCAGGAATCTCTACTTTAAATGTCTGTGGCTCAGTCTTTTCAGTTGTATCAGTATCAACAACCTTGTACTCAACATATACTTCGTTAGAAGCTTCACTGAGTTCGATTGTATGGCTAGTTTCAGTCATATTTGAGTTATAAACCGCTTTGCCATTTACGTATACTGTCCAAGTAATCATACTTGCTTCAACAGTCTCACCCTCAAATGTTACATCACAAGAAGGTGAAATGGTAAGCTGTTTACCATCAGCACTTTTAGTTCCTGTGAACGCTACGTTACTAAACTCGTACTGTGGCTTGAGAGCATCATTATAGAGAGCGCCACCAGTTGAACTACTCATATAATTCCAACGAGTAGCAATCCAGTCGTTAAGATAATATACTGTGTTATCGTATGAAGCGTTAGCTGTACCTGACTGATAACAATTGCCAACATAGAAGTTGTATGAACGCTTGTTGTAGTCAGAAGTAACCTTAGTACCCCAATCGTCACCTTCGTATGTAAGCGAACCCCAACGAGCATTATTCATATTTACTGAAGACTTGAATTTTCCTAGCCACTCGTCTTCGATGATACCATTTGTATCGCCGGTGATACCTTCATTAATAACATAATCATTAAGAGCATCTACAAAATAGTTAGTCCAGAAGTACTGACAACGTTCCCAAACATAATCGTTGTGAACAAGTTTAGCCTGGAAGTTGTAGTTAGCTTTCTTTGTATTATCGCTTGAGTCTGTCTTGAGAGCTTTGTCCTTAACGAACATCTGCTTAGGGTTAGACATATTTTCGCTTGTTGTAACAGAAGAACCGTTATAGATATACTTGGTATTTCCAGCGTAAGCACCGAATGCCCAGTCATAGTCCCAAACAGGTGAAGAAACAAGCTTACTACTTACTCTATTTCCATCTGCATCGAATTCAATATCATTATGGATATAGTAAGATGTTGCACAAGAGTCAA
>JAZQHY010000036.1:0-128130 GCA_045540815.1 Clostridia bacterium
ATATCCTTTGCAATAGATGCTACTATTGGAGCTGCACCAGTACCTGTGCCGCCACCCATACCAGAAGTAACGAAAAGCATTTCAGTGCCTTGAAGAGCTTTAGCAATTTCATCTCTGCTCTCCTCTGCAGCTCTCTGGCCAATTTCAGGGTTTGCACCTGCACCGCGACCGTTTGTAAGCTTTTCACCTATCTGAATTTTAACATTTGCTCTAGAGCCAGTTGAACCGAAAAGTGCCAATGCATCTGTATTAACTGCTATAAATTCCACTCCGCCCATTTTCTCTTCGATCATTCTGTTAACGGCATTATTTCCGCCGCCGCCAACGCCAATAACTTTCATATTAGCGCCGATAATTTCTTTTTCAGTATCAAATTCTAACACTTGACTTCCTCCTCGTTAAGTATTATACATAATTTTTGAGTATTTTTTTCTATTATAACATACCTTTTTTCAAATTGCTAGTGTATTTTGTAATTTTTTTGTAATATTTTTATTTTTCTGCTGTATCTGCCTGTTTTAAGCCTTTCTTGGTCATATAAACACCAAGAAAATATCTTCTCACATAGGCAAAATTATGGAATAGTCTGCTTCCAAATACAATTACCGCCGCTAGATGTATGTCAACATCAAGCTTTTTACCTATAAAAGTTAAAAGCGCTGCTAAAAGTGCATTTCCAAACAAACCGGTAATAAAAATGCTTGGTTCAAATTTCTTTTCAAGCGTAGACCTGTATGCACCAAACACTGAGTCAAGCGCCGCAAGAATTATTATGGCAACATACGAAGAAAGACTTGCCGGTATATATACATTTAAAGCTAGAGCCAATGCCACACCCACTACTATAGAAATAATTATAATCATATTATATCACCTCTTACAAAATGCTCTTATCTGTTTTTCTGTTTAGTGTCAGAAGTTGTATCAATGGTTTTTACAGGCTCTGCATACTTAAAGTTAATTATTCCGCCAAATTTTTCAACAGTCAGTTTAGATGCCTTAGACACCTTAATCTCAAGATTGTAAAATCTTAATTCCTCAACCACACCACCTCTTATGTTAAGAGCCGCTTCCATCGTAGATGAATCACCTATTGCCTTTATCGTAAACGGCGGCGCATATTTGTTTCCATTTATTGTAACTGTAGAACCTACACATCTTATTTCCGAATTCGATACAATTCTCTCTCCGTTTATGCTTATAGCCTCGGCACCCGCAGAGTTAAGCTCGTTTACTATAGAGCGAAGGTCACTGTCGTGTATGATATATGCACTCTCGGTAAAACTATCGTTTGACGCAGCCTTAGAGTCACTTACAGTTACGGTTACACCAGGTCCTGTAACCTCTGTTAAACCTGCAAGTATCATATATCTTTCCATTTCGGTAATAAGCGCCTTGTTACCTTCTGTGTTTTGCTCCGCTTCATTACGGTATATCTGAAGGTTATTATTAGCCTCAAGCAGCTGTTTGTTTAAATCGACATTTTTCTCCTGCTCTTTTATAAGTTCCTTCTGCACCTCCTCCAGTCTTTGGAACTGCAGACCCGATATGGCCGAATTTTTGTAAACGCTTTTAAACTGCAAGGTTATCGTAAATGACAATAGGAAAAACACCCCTGCAAGCGCAATTTGTAATTTTTTATTGCGAAACATATATAACACCCCATAAATAATAGTTAATTTGCTCTGTAAGTAACCTTTTCAATATCCGTCATATCTATAATGCCTCCACGTGCATCGCCAAGCTCGGACACGACCTTTTTAAGGAAAGCAATCTTATACGACAGCTTGTCCAAATCTCCGAATTTCACCTCCGCTTCATTTCGAAGGGTCAAACTGACATTGTTTTCGTCATTCAAATCCATTGCCGATACGCTGGATAATAGGTCATTTTTTGAAAGCTCGTCCAAAAACTGCGGCATAAGCTTTGATATTTCTTCATTTTTGATTTCAACAGTTGAGCCTATACCAAATCTCTCAAGCTCCACACCATATATAAGCGGACACTCTACCGCACCTAGTTCCGACTTTACCTCAAGCACCTTGCCCGAAGCATTTATACCTATATAATTACCTATAAAAGGTATATACGCCGTAGCCGTGCTTTCCTTTACAGTTATAAGTACTGTGTTTGGAAATTTTATTTTTATATCCACTTCATCTATATACGCCATAGTAGAAACATTCTTTTTTGCAATGGCAGTATTTATCTTTAGTATATTTACGCCTGTATCAATGCCTGATGCACGAACTATTGCGTCCTTTTCCAAAATATTGTTGCCCTCAACTGCAATATTTGCGATATTAAAAAGTGGCGAAAAAAGTGCAAGCACCACTATTGCTATCACTATACATATAATAACAAATATTTTTAAATTTGTCTTGTTTTTTTTCACTTTTTCTTCTGCGAATTTTAAATATCTTACATTATCTGTATCTTTCATATCTATCTCGCGCACCTTTCTAAAACGCATCGTCTACTCTTGTTATAACCCCACCGAGTTTTTTTATGTTTTCATCAAAGCAGTCATAACCTCTATCAATATATTTAGTGTTAAAAACCTCCGTCTGTCCTTCCACGCCAAGTGCCGCTACAACAAGTGATGCACCTGACCTTAAATCTCTGGCAAACACTGATGCAGAATGAAGTCTTTCCACACCTGTGATATACGCCGACGCACCGCGCACCTTTATGTTTGCACCCATCTTCACAAGCTCATTTGCATTAGCAAATCGCTCATCAAATATTTTTTCTTCTATCTCGCTCTCACCGTCAGCCGTTGCCAGCATAGCCATCATAACTGACTGACAATCTGTCGGAAATCCGGGATACGGCATAGTAACAATCTTTCCTATAGCTTTTATTTTTTCAGGCGCTTTTATATGCACCCTGTCTGTACAACATTTTATATCTGCGCCGCACTTTACCATTATGTCAGTCACACACTCAAAATGTTTTGGGTTTACACCTGTTAATTCCGCCTCACCGCCTGCAACCGTTACAGCCGCCATATACGTACACGCAGCAATTCTGTCAGGCATTATGGTAAACTCTGCATCGTGAAGCCTTTCTACTCCTTTTATAGCAATGGTATCACTTCCGGCACCTAAAACCTTAGCCCCCATTGCATTTAAAAAATTTTGTAAATCAACAATTTCAGGCTCCTTAGCAGCATTTCGAATAGTTGTCACACCGTCCGAAATACACGAAATAAGCATTATGTTTTCCGTAGCACCTACCGACGGAAACGGAAGCACTATTTCGCAAGGTTTTATCCTATCAAGGCTGCAAAATATCTGCCCGTCATTTTCCAAGATATCAGCACCAAGCTTTTTAAATGCTGACAAATGAATATCTATCGGCCTTTTCCCAAGCACGCACCCGCCAGGCAAACTTACAGACGCCCTTTTGCATCTGGCAAGCATTGAGCCTGCAAATATAATTGACGAGCGCATTTTCTGCATAAGCACTTCTGGTATAAAATCTGTGCACGCGCATTTAGAATTTATCGTAGCTGTATTACCACTTAAATCTACGTCGCAACCAAGAAACCTTAGTATATCAAGCGATGCTGTTACATCCGTAAGTGTCGGACAATTATGTATAACACTCGTGCCACCATTCAAAAGACACGCTGAAAGTATTGGAAGCACGGCGTTTTTGGCACCTTGTACCCTTACACTTCCGCATAGCTTATGTCCACCTTCTATAATAAAATAACCCATATAATACGTTCACTCCTTTAAGAGTACATATTATATAGTATGCCTTATTCAAAAAAGGTGATACACATCTCCACCGCAGAAGGTTATAACTTATTTATATCATATCCTCCAGGCATTCGAAAAACCATATTGTCATTTTCTCTTTCCTATAAGTTCCTTTGCCTTTATATATATCATATCGGCTGCCGTAGTCTTCTTCATACTGTCTGCCTTTTTAGACATAGAAGATAATGATATCTCACTTTCCAGACAGGTTTCTATCTCTCTTTTTAAACTATCTACATCAAAATCTTTTTCAAGTATAATCCTTGCCGCACCAATATCTGATAGTGCCCGTGCATTATATTCCTGATGATTATGAGTAACGTTTGGTGATGGAATAAGTATAGATGGTCTTCCAAGAACACAAAGCTCCGACACAGTCATAGCACCTGACCTCGATATAACAAGGTCGGCCGCGGAAAGCACCTGATCCATATTATGTATATATTTTCTAACGTCTATGTTTTTTGATGATTTGACCTTGCCACTAAGCAGCTGCATTATTCTGTCATAATCTCTGTCGCCCGTTGCAAAGCATACCCTGATGGTATCGTCATTTAACTCCAGTATGTAATTTGCAACAACATCATTTATCTTTTTTGCGCCAAGGCTTCCGCCGAATGCAACAATAAACTTTTCGTCAGTTAAACCAAGCTTTTTTCTCGACTCATTTCTGTTCACTTCAAGTATAGCAGGTCGTATAGGATTTCCAACGGTAAGTATTTCCTTTGCACCGTCAAGATATTTTCTGCTTTCATCAAAGCTTATAGCAGTTACACTTGATTTTTTTGACAAAAACTTTATTGCACTGCCGGGAAAAACATTTTGCTCGTGGATAATGGTAGGTATACCCATGGCATTTGCCGCATACACAACAGGCGCACACACATACCCGCCTGTACCTATCACTATATCCGGTTTGAATTTTTTTATAATTTTCTTACATTTTGAAATTGCCCTTGCAAATTTCACAAGTGACTTTATATTTTTAAACGAAAGGCTGGTCTTAAGCCCCTCTACATCTATGTATTCTATAGGAAAGTTCTCTCTGGGCACAAGAGTGCTTTCAAGCCCTCTCCTAGTTCCAACAAACAGTATATCGGAGTCTTTTTCTATATTTCTTATGTATCCGGCTATTGACAAAGCAGGATTTATATGTCCGCCTGTACCGCCGCCTGAAAGTATTACTCTCATACAAAAACTCCTTTCAAAACATTTTAAGCACAATTCTTCCTGAAGTCAGCCGCCTTCAAGCAGTCTTAGGCAGAACAAAAATGTTCTGCCTAAACTCGTCTAGTGGCATAACAGAAAAGGGGAAATTTATGCCATCTTATTTTCCATTTATATTTCTGGTTGAATATCTCGATATGTTAAGCATAACGCCCATACTTGCAAGCATAAACAGAAGCGATGTTCCGCCGTAACTGAAAAACGGAAGCGGCACACCTGTTGCAGGCATTGAGCTGGTAACAACCGCTATATTCATAAGCACCTGTATGGCTACAAGTGACATTATACCTCCTGAAAGAAGGCTTGAAAACTTATCCGGAGCAAGGATTGATATCCTTATTCCTCGCCATATAAGCATTACAAAAAGTATTATGGTAAACACCGCACCTACAAAGCCAAGCTCCTCGCATATTATTGAGAATATAAAATCGTTGTGCGGTTCAGGAATATACAAAAATTTCTGTCGGCTCTGTCCAAGGCCAAGTCCAAACAGTCCGCCAGAACCTATCGCATAAAGCGACTGAACAACCTGCCAACCATCACCCAGTGTATCAGCAAACGGGTCAAGAAACGTAACAAATCTCTTCATTCTGTACGGCTCTATTATAATCGCCGCCGCAAGTGCCACTCCGCCCAAAGGAAGAAGTGTCATCATATGCTTCATTTGAGCACCCGCCATATACAAAAGAACAAGCGAAGTTAGTGCTACTACCATAGCACCGCTAAGATGCGGCTCTATAAGTATGATAAGAGCTATACCGCCGATTAAACAAAGGTATGCCCAAAATCCTTTTACATAGTCATTTAAATCAAATTTATTATCCGCCAAAAGCTTAGATAAAAATATAATCATAGCAAACTTTGCAAGCTCCGACGGCTGAAAGCCTAGTGAACCAAAGCCAAGCCATCTTTTTGCGCCATTTACCTCTTTACCTATAATCGGCACAAGCACAAGGCACACAAGGCTTACTATAAATATAGGAAACGCTAGTTTTTTTACAACCTTATACGGAATTTTCGATATTATAAACATAGCTATTATACCAAGCACCGCCCATATAAGCTGTCTTTTTATAAAATACAGGGTATCGCCCTGATAATGGTGCGCCGATGCACTGCTTGCACTAAAGACCATTATAAGTCCGTATATAACAAGCATAAGCACAATAATTAAAAATGAAAAATCAATTTTTCCCGTCCGTGCTCTGTTTCTGCCCATACAAAGCTACTCCCTTCTTTAAACATACTAAAATCATCATACTATGTATGCTTTAAACTCAATTAATCAGCATATTTTATTTGCCTTTAAAAGCAAGCTATATAACCTATAATTGCCAAAACAACAGTTATTATTACCGCCGATGAAACAATTTTATTTTCGCTCCAGCCGCACATCTCAAAATGGTGATGTATAGGACTCATTTTAAACACTCTTTTTCCTGTAAGCTTAAAGCTTGTTACCTGTATTATAACCGACAGAGTTTCTATAACATACCAAAGTCCTACTATGGCAAGAATAAACGGCATTTTTAGTACAAGCGCTATAGCGCATATAGCACCGCCAAGGTAAAGTGAGCCTGTGTCACCCATAAACACTTTCGCAGGATGGATATTAAATATCAAAAATCCTATAAGTGCGCCTGCAAGTGCCGATGAGAAAATTGCTACACTTAGCTCTCCAAGCATTACTGCTATTATGGAAAAGAACACTGCAACCACTATTGTTACACTAGTAGCAAGACCATCAACACCATCAGTTAGATTCACACTGTTTGTACCGCCGATTATTATAAACAGCATAAGCGGTATATACAGCCAACCAAAATCTATGCTCTTATTCAGAAATGGGATAACCACCCATGTGTCAAAGAGTTCAAAGTGCAAACCAATGTAAATAAATAGTACAGATGCTACAAGCTGCATAAGAAATTTTTGCTTCTCGGTAAGTCCGAGGTTTCTTTTCATAACGACCTTTATAAAATCATCTGCCAAACCTATAAGACCAAATGCCAAGCTAAGCATCACAAGCATCATAGTCTTTTTGTCGCGGTCAAACAAAAGAGATACTGCTGTGATAGATATTATAAATATTATGCCGCCCATTGTAGGTGTACCGCGTTTTGACTTGTGCCACGAAGGACCTATCTCTCTAATCTCCTGACCGAATTTAAGTTTTCTTAAAAACGGCACAAAAAATGGTCCTATACACACGCACACTGTAAACGCAATAAGTGCTGCAAAAACGACCGCAAATATATTTTCTCTCACAAGCCATCCTCCTATATCAATCGTACTTTTCAGACCAAGGGAAATTAAACCCCAAAAGCCTTAAGCTCCTCAGCTATTACCTCAAGCTTCATAGCTCTTGAGCCTTTTACCAATAGATTGTCATCAATTTCTATAAAGCTTTTTAAAAATTCTATCATTTCATCATTTGTTTCAAAAATATGTACATTTTCACTGCTTAACCCATAGCTAATAGCCCCGTCTGCTATATGCTGACTATGCTCACCTATAAGCAAAAGCACATCTGCGCATTTCTTCTGCGCAGCATAAGCACCAACCTCAAAATGATAGTTTGCCGATCTTTCACCAAGTTCTTTCATATCGCCAAGTACGGCAATCTTACGGTTTTCCTTAGCTATTGATTTTAAAACTTCAAGCGATGCACACATAGACTGCGGGCTTGCATTGTAGCAATCGTTTACTATAGTGCATTTTTTAAGCTTTAATATATTTTGCCTTATACCATCGCTTTTAAATTTTGCAAGACCTTTTTTTATTGCATTGTTATCTATACCTATGCATCTGCCTGCTGCAATACTTACAAGCGCGTTGTACACGTTGTGTACACCTATTATATTTATACGATATTCTTCGTTATCAACCTTGAACGTTATACCCTCATCGTCAGGTGTTACATTTTTTGCGATGATATCATTTTCGCAAGAATTTATACCTACGCATATTCTGTCATATAAAACATCTTCGCTTGAAAGGTATTCATCATCTCCGTTTACTATAAGCTTCCCGCCAGGTTTTAGACCCTTTAATATTTCAAGCTTTGCTTTAAGTATGCCTTCCTGACTTCCAAGATACTCTATATGTGATGTACCTATATTGGTTATAACCGCTATATCAGGTTTTGCGCATCTTGACAGCCTTTCTATTTCTCCAAAAGCGCTCATTCCCATCTCAATTACAGCGAGTTTATGGGTTGATTTAAGTCCGAAGAGTGTAAGCGGAAGTCCTATTTCGTTGTTAAAATTCCCCTCCGTCTTAAGAGTGGGTCCATACTCACTTAAAACAGAATAGATGAACTCCTTGGTGGTTGTCTTACCCACACTGCCTGTTACTCCCACAACTGTTACCTGAAATTTGCTCCTGTAATATGACGCAAGGTCTAAAAGTGCTTTTTTGGTAGACTCTACTTTAATGCAAAATCCCTCTTCACACTCATCGTCCTGCTCTGTTAAATACCCCAAACAAGCATTGCAAACATCTTTTATAAATGTATGACCATCAAAGTTCTCACCCTTTATAGGGATAAATAGTGTATCAGATTCAAGTGTTCTACTGTCGATAGATATACCTTTAACTGTGTCTGTAAGCTCACCGCGAATAAGTGTTCCGCCTGTAGCTTTCACTATCTCCTCTACCAACAAAGCCTCGATGTTATATATCAATCCTATCACTCATCCCTTCTTAATAAGAGTTATATATCTAGCCCCTATTTATCTCATCAAAAATCTCTTTTACAATTTTTCTCTCGTCAAACTCTATAGTGCCGTCATTTAGTATCTGGTATGTTTCGTGACCCTTTCCTGCAAGGATAATGACATCGCTTTCCTGTGCATTTTCCATTGCGTACTTAATAGCATCACGTCTGTTTTCCACTACCGCGTATTTTGCACCGGTATCTTTTATTCCTTCAAGTATATCATCTATTATAGCTGATGGGTTTTCTGTTCGCGGATTATCGCTTGTAACCACGCAGAAATCCGAAAGCTCGCCTGCTATCTTACCCATAATAGGACGTTTTGTCCTGTCGCGGTCACCACCGCAGCCAAATACTGTCACAACTCTGCCTTTGCAAAAACCCTTTACAGTATTTATGATGTTTTCAAGTCCATCAGGTGTATGCGCATAGTCTATCATAACTGTATAGGCTGCGGGTATGTTTACAATCTCTGCTCTACCCACAACTCCGTTTGTAATCATAAGCGCCTTTGCTATGTCGCCTATACCGATTCCAAGATGCTGGCATATACCGATAGCACCAAGTGCGTTATAAACTGAAAATTTTCCAGGAATATTAAGCCTTATCTGGCTTTTACCAAATGGGGTTTCAACGTCGAACAATACACCCTTCTGACTATACGTAATGTTTTTTGCTTCCAATGTATGTTTTTTGTTCATTCCGTATTTTACTACCTTACAAGTTGCCCCATCGATTATGGCGCCTACATACTCGTCGTCACCATTTACAAGTCCAATCTTACACATTTTAAAAAGTTGTGATTTGGCACTTGCATAATTTTCCATAGTTTCGTGGAAATCAAGGTGGTCCTGAGTAAGATTTGTAAATGCTCCTACCTCAAACTCGAGCCCGTATACTCTGTCAAGCGACAATGAATGTGACGAGATTTCCATTATGACATAATCAACATTCTCGTCTGCCATCTGGCGAAATATTTTATGAAGGTCGATAGATTCAGGGGTAGTTCTCTCTGTTTCTATAACCTTGTCACCTATCATATTTTGGTTTGTGCCTATAAGTCCTACTTTATATCCTTTAAATTCCAACACAGATTTTACAAGGTATGTGGTAGTAGTTTTGCCATTCGTACCTGTAACTCCTATAAGCTTAAACTGTTTTGCAGGCTCACCAAAAAACTTTGCTCCCGCATACGCAAGTGATTTTCGTGTGCTTTTGCACACAACCTGCGGAATATCCACATCTGCATAATCCTCTGTGATAATAGCACTTGCACCTTTTTTTATCGCATCAGCAATATATTTATGACCATCTGTTTGGAATCCTTTTATCGCAACAAATGCTGCGCCCTTTTCTACCTTGGCAGAGTTAGCGCACACCTGTGTAATTTCAGTGTCAGCATTGCCGTAAAACTTTACTACGTTTGATGTTTCAACAAGCTCTCTTAATTTCATTTTAGCTTAACTCCCCCTCTTTTAGTATACATTAGTGAACATCGGTGAATACAAATTCCACGCTTACAACCGAACCCTTTTGCACCTCTGTGCCCGCAGGCGGATTCTGAAGGTTAACAAAAGCTTCGCCTTCTCTAACCTTTGACGAATTATTCACTATTCTTATATTTAATCCCGCATTTGTAATAGCTGCATTTGATTCTACCACACCCATACCAACTACGTTTGGTACAGTAGTTATCGATTTCGACTCATCTTCGCTGTAAAGAAGTACAGTCGAGCCTTCCTGAAGTGATGAACCGCCAATCGGAACCTGACTTAATATTGTATCGCCATCGCCAACTACGCGGTAATTTAGTCCGCTTCCTGAAAATGCGCTCTTCGCTTCGCCTACAGTAAGTCCCACTACATTTGGAACATCTATCTCAAGTGTAGCTAGCTCTTCCTGAGTATACTGTGTATCTATATTCAGATATTTAAGTACATCTTCAAATATCATACCAAATGTCGGAGCGGCAATCTGTCCGCCGAAATACACTCCGCCCATTGGCTCGTCTAGTATTACAAGACCTATTATCTCAGGGTCATTTGCAGGCGCAAAACCTAAAAATGACGCAATGTATTTTCCGTTTCCACGAGGTAACTTTTCACTTGTACCTGTTTTTCCCGCTACTCTGTATCCCTTTAGATATGCATTTGAACTTGTTCCGTTAGATACAACAGACTCTAAGATTTCACGTACAGTCTGAGCAGTTTCTTTTGATATAACCTGACGGATAGTTTCTGTGCCATAGCTTTTCACTACATTACCATCATCGTCAGTAAGTGCTTTCACTATTTTTGGTTTTACCATAATGCCATCGTTTGTGATAGCAGTAAGCGCTGTAACCATCTGCAGTGGTGTTACAATCGGTCCCTGACCAAATGATGATGTAGCAAGCTCTACTTCGTTAAATGCTCCGTCGGCATAGAATACACCCTTAGCCTCACCCGGAAGTTCAAAGCCTGTAGCCTGAGTGAATCCAAATGCTTTATAATATTTTTTAAATGCCGTAGCTCCGACTCTCTGTCCAACCGCCATAAACACCGGGTTACACGAGCCTTGAACACCTTGCTTAAATGTTACCGCCCCGTGACCGCCTGCCTTCCAGCAACGGATACTTTCGCTTGCCACCGTATATGCTCCGTTACACACAAACGGATCGTTTAGTCCGACTACATTTTCCTCAAGCGCCATAGCAGTAACAAACGACTTAAATGTCGAGCCTGGTTCATACGCATCTACTACCGCCTTGTTACGCCACATTTTCTGACGCGCTTCAGTTAACTTTTTAGTTCTCTCATCACCTGTAAAGGTGTTTATTTCGTCAAGTACTGCCTGATTGTTAAGCGTAAACGGGTCATTTAAATTGTAATCGGGCTTAGTTGCCATAGCAAGTATTTCGCCGGTTTTTGCGTTCATTATAATGCACGCAGCACCATTTTCAACTTGATATTTATCTATTGCTTCTTCAAGTCCTTTTTCAGCAAAATGCTGTATAACCTTGTCAATAGTAAGCACAACGTTTACGCCGTTTTGGGCATCAACATATTTTTCATACTGGTAAGGCATATCAGTACCAACTGCATTTTGCGCAGAAATTACCCTACCCGGAACGCCCTTTAGGTAGTTATCAAAAACCATCTCTATACCGTCAAGACCCTGATTATCCATACCGACAAAACCAATTACGTGCGAGGCAAGGTTTGAATATGGATAGTATCTTTTGGTATCTTCTGTTAAATGAATGCCCGAAAACCCAAGCTTTCTGACTTCGTCAGCCTGCTGGGGCTCTACTTTTCTCTTTATTATTTCATAGCTTGATTTTTTTGTAATAATCTTTTTTATTTCCGCCTCGTCCATACCAAGAACCTGCGAAAGCGCCTTTGCAACCTCGTCAGGATTTTCATTTGCGGCAATTTCACTTGGCGTTACAGTTACTGTTTCAACAGACGCACTTTGCGCAAGCACCTGTGAATTTCTGTCATATATTACACCACGCTTAGAATTTATAGTCTTATCTCTTGTTTGTTGCTCCATAGCAGAAAGCTTAAGCTCACTACCCTGCACAAACTGTATCCAGGCAGTTCTTACGCCCAAAGCTAAAAACAGTATGCCAAATATGAATATAAGCGAAAGTATTCTTTTTTTAATTTTCAGCCCTGGCATATCCTATCCACCTTTACATTTAACTTTAATTTACGACTTTTTTCTCGTTTAAGCCCAAAAATGCGGGCATGAGCCCGCATCATCTAATGTCACTATAGAACTTTACGTTCTCATTTATTTAATTCTATTGCAAATATCCCAAAACATTCCTCATACCGCTCATTATTACGCTGAAGTTTGGTTTGAATGTCTTTTCTTCTTTAATCTCCTTACCCTCAGGAAGTTCTGCAAAGTCTTCCTGCTCTACTGCAACATATACTGTCTGATATTTTTCTATTCTGCGAAGTCCAAGTTCGGACTGTGCTATTTCCTCAACCTTTGCAAGGTCAAGCTTATTTTCAAGCTCAACGTTTTTCTTTGCGTTGGTGTCCTTCGCTATGCGAAGCTCCTCTTTTAAGTCATTTACCTCTGATAGGGTGTTTATAATAACTGCGTTTCTGTACAGCATAACTGATGCAAGTACAAATATACCAAGCATGCATGCTATAAGTCTAACCCTAGCTTTAAATAGCTGTCTTTTTTTATGTAGTTTTCTCGCTTTATCCTGCAACTCAATTCTCTGTGCGTACTCGTCAAGATTATACGCAGAAGTGCCGTTATAAAGACTATTCAAAATATTCACCCCATAGATATTTTTTCATTAGTATTTATAGTTTTTCTATTATTCGTAGCTTTGAACTTTTGCTACGTGCATTAGCTTCAATTTCATCAACGCTTGGAATAATAGGTTTTTTCGAAATAAGTTTTCCCTTCGGCTTGTTACCGCACACGCATATCGGAAATTCCTTTGGACAGGTGCATCCTTGTACAAGTGATGCAAATGTGTTTTTTACTATCCTATCCTCAAGTGAATGGAAAGTTATAACCGCAAGTCTACCTCCGTGTTCCAGCGCATCAAAGAAATCCTTTAGCGCATTTTCAAGTATTTCAAGCTCACCGTTTACCTCTATACGTATCGCCTGAAAAACTCTCTTTGCCGGATGCGACCCTTTTACCCTCATTCTTTCGGGTATGGCACGTTTTATAATGTCTACAAGCTCGCCAGTAGTTTCTATCGGTTTCTCTGCTCGTTTTTCGCAAATGATTTTAGCAATCTTTCTTGAAAACTTTTCCTCGCCGTATTTAAAAAATATGTCCGCAAGTTTTTCTTCGCTATACTCATTTACCACATTGTACGCAGAAAACGGATTATCTCGGTTCATTCTCATATCGAGCTTAGCATCGCCCATATAGCTAAAACCTCGCTCGCGCTCATCGAGCTGATATGACGAAACACCAAGGTCTAAAACTGCCCCCGAAATAGATGTTACTCCAATGTCGTCTAATATGTTCTTTATATTTTTAAAGTTGTCATTAACGAATGTTACGTTGTCAAAATCTTTAAGTCTTTCGCCTGCAGCCTTTATTGCATCTTTATCCTGGTCTATACCAATGAGTCTTCCTTCGCCCGATAACCTTTTTAATATCTCGTACGAATGACCGCCACCGCCAAGAGTACCATCTGCGTATATGCCGTCAGGTTTAATGTTTAGTCCTTCTACAGATTCATTTAGTAAAACTGAAATATGCTTAAATTCCAAAGCTATTCACCTAAATTCCAAGGTATTCCATATTTGATGCTATTTCATCAGGGTTAAGATTCTCACTTGAATTGTAAGAAGCCCATTTTTCGCTATCCCATATCTCGACCCTTGTTCCAGCACCGATAACCGCAACATCTTTAACAATCTCACCATATGTACGAAGGTTTTGCGGAAGAAGTATTCTTCCTTGCTTGTCCACCTCGCACTCAAGTGCGCCTGACAAGAAAAATCTTACGAAGGCTCTGGCATTTGCGTTAGTAACCGGCAGACCTTTTAATTTTTCACAAAAAGCGTTCCATTCTTCGCATGAGTAAACGAATAAACAGTTATCAAGACCCTTTGTTACAACGAACTTCTCACCGAGAACTTCCCTGAACTTAGAAGGGACTATCATTCTGCCCTTTGCATCTACGCTGTGGGCATATTCACCGATAAACATTTACTCACCACCTTTTACACATTTGTTAAAAAATCTACCACTTTCCACCACAAAGTTCCACTTTTATTAAATTTTAACCTATTTTTAATGTTTTTGCAATAGTTTTTTTAATCTTTTTTTTAAAAATAAGCATAAAAATAAGGTTTTTGCAAAATTTTGTGAAAATTATACAAAAACCTTATAATATTTTGTGCTATTTATCTATATCGCATTTTGTCGTTTTTCCTGAATGTACCCACGCACCAATAGGCACACGCCTACAACTGCACACGCAAGAGCAACCGCTTGCGAGATGCGTACAGGACCAACCATTAAACTATCTGACCTTAGACCTTCTATCATAAATCTGCCAATGCCGTAAATAGTTATGTAGGACAGAAAAATCTGTCCGTCAAATTTTTTCTTTTTGAAAATCGCCAGCAGTACACAAAGCGTTGCTAAATTCCATAGTGACTCATAAAGAAACGTAGGATGTACACCCATCGCCTCGCCGTATATATCCATTCGCCAAGGGAGAGTCGTTGCACTACCGTATGCCTCGCCGTTTACAAAGTTCCCCCATCTGCCGATAGTCTGACCGATGAGAAGTCCAATTGCTCCCACATCAGAGAGCTTTTTAAAATCTGTCTTTGTCACACGGCAGTATATATATGCCGTAACCACCGCACCAATTATAGCGCCATATATCGCAAGACCGCCGTTCCATATTTTATATATATCCGACAGATTATCCCTGTACTGTGAAAAGTTAAATATCACATAGTAAGCCCTTGCGCAGATTACCGCTACAGGGATAGAAAACACAACCACATCGGTTACAACGTCTTTTCCAAGCCCCTCTTTTTTTGCTAGATAGTTTGCTACAATCACAGCTATTATCAGCCCTGACGCAATGATAATGCCGTACCAATGTATGTCCCAGCCAAAAACGGTAAACGCTACAGGGTTTATGAAAAATTCCAGATCAAGTCCCGGAAAGCCTATCCTATTCATACCATTCACTCCTGATTTTTAAGAGGCCATACTATGCTCATAGCCATATTTTCTGGGTTAAACACGTTTTTGAAAACTTCATTTACATAGCTGAGGTTCATTTCGTTATATACTGTCATATAGTCAAATGTGTTTATCCCCTTAAGCACATTTCTTATAAACGCACCTGCAATCACTTCAACATCGTTGAACTGTCTTAAATAGTCACCATACTGCGCCTTTTTTGCTCGGTTAAATTCTTCATCAGTTATACCCGCGTTAAGTTTTTCAGCGATATAACTTTCCACTCTTTCTTTAACCTTCATAGGATTTTCGCTCTCGCCTTCTATCATAGCACACGAAAATTCCTCTTCCATCATAAAGTCCGAGCCGAATTTTTCATTTACCAGACCTTCTTCATACATATCGGTAAACAGCTTACTGCTCTTGCCTGATATTATTCGAAGGATTATAGATACTGCCATTTCCTTTTTGTAAAGCTCTATACCCGATAGCATTTCGTTATCCTTAAAACCTATCTCAAATAGCGGAATTGACACATCTAAATTCATTTCAACAAGCTTGTTATTAACCTCACAAGGCTCATTTATCTCCTCGCGTACAACCTTTCCGCTTGGGCGGTCAAGGATTAATTTTTCAACCATTTCGCCTATTTTGTCAGTATCTACATCGCCCGCAATACACACCGCCATATTTGACGGATTGTAAAATGTATTGTAACACTTGTAAAGTACATCTTTATCAATTTGTGCAATGCTTTCAACAGTACCTGCAATGTCAGTTTTGACAGGGTTATCAGAGTATAGTGCGCCTAGCAGATTAAACATTACTCTCCAGCCAGGGTCATCGTCATACATACGTATCTCCTGACCGATTATACCTTGTTCCTTCTCTACATTTGCATCGGTAAAATGAGGCTGTTGCACAAAATTTAAAAGATGCTCAAAGTTCTCGTAAAAATTATCTGTACACGAGAATAAATAGCAAGTATTAGTAAACGATGTATACGCGTTTGCATTTGCACCATACTTCGAAAACTCCACAAACGCATCTGTGCCGTCAGGCTGTTCAAACATCTTATGCTCAAGAAAATGCGCAATACCGTCAGGAACAGTTATCATTTCACTTTCGCCAAGCGGAACAAATTTTCTGTCTATAGAGCCGTACTTTGTGCCAAATATAGCGTATTTTTTTGTAAAGCCTTTCTTGGGGATAACAAACACTTTAAGACCGCTTTTGTGCTCGCCCATATACACGCTTTCATTTATAATTTCGTTATATACTCTTATAAAATTCACTCGTCTGTTCCCTCCCCGTTTAGACCTGTAAGGTAGTATCTTACATCTAATTTAGTTTTTGAAAATGCCTCTTTTATTCTATCTTTGTCTACCGCTTCAACTTTTTCAATGGCTTCTTCTATGGTTTCGTCTATTCCGTATAAAATGTTTCCTATATAATAATCTCTCATATAGAACTGGCTGTCAAAATACGAACGATACACATTTATAATTGCCTTCTTTGCCACGTACAATTCCTCATCGGTGAACACTCCGTTTTTCACCGCGTCAAACTGCACCATTATCTCGTCCTCTGCTTTTTTGAAATTGGCAAATTCCACGCCTGAGCTTACAAGCATAATACCGCTGAATTTTGTAAACCTCGACGATACATAGTATGCAAGGCTCATTTTTTCACGCACGTTGTTAAACAGCTTCGAATGTGCACCACCGCCAAATACCGAGTTTGCAACAAGCATTGCGTAATAGTCATCATCGCCTGCAAATGTGTACGTTCTAAAACCAAGCGCAAGCTTGCCTTGATTTACTTCAAATTTGTCTACAACCTTTTTGTTTTTAATATTAGCAGTTTTTTCTGCAATATTTTCAAGCGAAATTATATTAAAATCTATTTTTTCAAGATATGCTTTAAACGCACTAACTACTGCATCAATATCCACATCTCCCGACACAAATATATCAATCGGGCTTGAAGTTATAATGCTCTTATAATGCGCATACAGGCTCTCAGCTGTAATTCCTTCGATATCTTCCACATACCCTGTATCGCGTATGCCCATTATCTCACCTTCGCACATTTCCTCTATACATCGAAGGTTTGCGTACGAGCGCTTGTCATTCGAAAGCCCTTCTATATAATCCCTAAGGTTTTTCTTTTCGCTTTCCACGTATGTTTTGTCAAATGCACCATTATCTGCCTTCGGGTCAAACATAAAGTCAAGAAGAAGGTTAACGCATTTTTCAACCACACTCTCACCTGTGTATTTATCCGATATAGTAGAAAACGCCGATATAATGCTCTGCACCCCGTATTTCTTGCCGATGTTAACCTCGCACACCGCACCATACAAACCTTCAAGGTATTCATTTACTGCATTTAAGTCAGGAAGTTTCCTAGTACCTCGGTTTAATACGCTTGCAAGAAGAGAGTTATAGGTAACCTCGTTGCGTTTAACCGTGCGGTGAAGGTAAAGTGCTGCACTTACTGTTTTATATTTTCTGTCATCTATATAGTATAGATTTATGCCGTTTTTAATTTCGTATTTTTGCATTTTAATGTTACCGCCTTTCAATAACAAATACATTATTATATTTTACCACTTTTATGTTATTTTTACAACAAATTTATTTCATATTTACAAATTAACGGGTTTGTGGTAATATAATACTGACAGGAGGCGATTAATTATGAAAAAATTATACAAAATAGAACAAGGCAAAAAATTATGTGGTGTATGTGGCGGTATAGCTGAATATTTAAAAATGGACCCTACAGTTATAAGACTTATCTGGGTGCTTGTATCAATATTCTACGGCACAGGTATACTGCTTTATATAATAGCGGCGTTTATCCTGCCAAATAAAAGTGATGTATATTATGAAACAGTAAAAGACGATAAGAAATCTTCAGATGGTCCTATCGACGGCGAAGTAATAGATAACGATAAATAATTTTAAACATCAAAAAAGACTTGAGATTTCTCTCAAGTCTTTTATTTATACCTATATTACTGTGATACGCTGTAGTTAGGAGCTTCTTTTGTGATGTTAATGTCGTGCGGATGGCTTTCCTTAAGTCCCGCACCTGTAATTTTAACAAATTTACCGTTTTTCTTAAGCTCTTCTACATTTTTTGTTCCGCAGTATCCCATACCTGAACGAAGTCCGCCAAGGAACTGGAATATTGTTTCAGATACGTGACCCTTGTATGGAACACGGCCTTCTACACCTTCAGGAACAAGCTTTTTACTGCCTGTCTGGAAGTATCTGTCCCTACTGCCCTTTTCCATAGCGGCGATAGAACCCATACCGCGATATACCTTAAACTGTCTGCCCTGATATATTTCTGATTCGCCAGGACTTTCCTCACAGCCTGCAAGAACGCTTCCAAGCATAACCACGTTTGCACCTGCGGCAATAGCTTTTGGAAGGTCACCTGAATATTTGATACCACCGTCAGCTATAACAGGGATGCCATATTTCTGCGCTACCTTTGCAGCCTCATATACAGCAGTAATCTGCGGTACACCAATACCTGCTACAACACGTGTAGTACAGATAGAACCAGGTCCTATACCAACCTTTATAGCGTCTACGCCTGCATCAATAAGGTCCTTAGCAGCTTCAGCAGTTGCTATGTTACCTGCTATTAATTCAACCTCAGGGAATGCTTCTTTTATCTTCTTAACGCAGTTTATGATGTTCTGTGAATGACCATGTGCAGAGTCAAGCACAAGCACGTCAACTTTAGCATCTACAAGCGCTTTTGCACGATCTAAAACGTCATTTGTAACACCAAGAGCAGCGCCAACTAAAAGTCTGCCGTTTTTATCCTTTGCAGAGTTAGGATATTTTTCTATTTTTTCAATATCTTTTATAGTGATAAGACCTTTTAGGTTCATATCATCATCAACTATAGGAAGTTTTTCAATCTTGTATTTCATTAATATTTCCTGAGCCTCGGCAAGCGTTGTGCCTTGAGGAGCAGTTACAAGCTTTTCCTTTGTCATAACTTCGGAAATCTTTCTACTAAAATCCTTTTCAAATCTTAAAT
Source organism: Clostridia bacterium (assembly GCA_045540815.1). GTDB lineage: Bacteria > Bacillota > Clostridia > UMGS1810 > UMGS1810 > JAZQHR01. Next base: position 19,465 of record JAZQHY010000036.1, read on the forward strand.
CTCTGTTTGTAAGTATGCCAACAAGCTTGCCGTCAACAGTTATAGGCACACCTGATATTTTGTATTTACCCATAAGCTGGTCAGCTTCTAAAAGCGTATGATCAGGCGATAATGAAAACGGGTCAACTATAACACCGTGTTCTGAGCGTTTAACCTTGTCCACCTCTGTTGCCTGCTGTTCAATAGTCATATTCTTATGTATAATACCTATGCCGCCTTCTCTTGCAACAGCTATAGCCATAGCCGATTCTGTAACAGTATCCATAGCTGCACTCATAATAGGAATGTTAAGCTTAATATTCTTTGTTAAATAAGTAGAAGTATCAATCTCGTTCGGCAACACATCTGACTTTTGAGGAATCAAAAGCACGTCGTCATAAGTTAAACCTTCTAGCTGAAATTTGTCATTAAACACAAAAATTACCTCCTAATCAAAAATAGTTATAATATTGTTATTTTATAGTTTATCAAAATTTACATTATTCGTCAACATATTTTAACCACATAAGCAATAAAATATTTAAAAAAGCATAATTATATTTATAAATTTTCAATTTTTTAGTGCAAAAAGTCAATGTAAAAACATCATTATGGGAGTTGAATGTAATGAACGAACTGTATCTTACCGACGCATACGGCACAAAATGGATGTTTTACGTAAATAATTCAAACCACCTTTGCTATACCAGAGGCGGTATAAAAGACGAAATACTTTTCAAAAATATCACAAACGAATACGACATAGCTATCGATGCTTACGGACATTTTCACATTCTTTTAGAAGATGCAGACGGAACGCTTATATATATAAGATACAATTATAACGAGTGGAAAAAATACGAAATTCTAAAAAACAAATCCTCTTCTCCGAAAATATCGAACATAAAATTGTTTATGGCAGATAAATCACCTATTGCATTTTATGTGCTTGAGCATAGCGGGCAAAAGTTCCTTGCCGAGCAAAAAATCCGAGAAGGTGTAAGCACCGCGCCAATGATTATAGATACTCTTGGAAAAGGAGAAGTACTTAGCATTATTTTAGACAGTGAAAAATGCTTTCATTTATTGTATAAAAACGAGCTGGGCAAAGCCACATACAAAACCGCTCCGTTTGGTGCAAAAAGTTTTTCCGTGCAGGAATTTTTATGCGAGCACGATCTAGTAAGAACAGCTTTGCTTGAAGATAAAAGCGGATATATACACTTTGCCTACATAGCAAATATAAATTCATATCACACAGTTTGCTATTACAATACAAAAGACCGCTTGATAAAAAACCTTGCCTTCGGAGTAAATCCCAAAGTCAAAATATCGTTAGCCTGTTCAGACGAAAAAATATATGTAAGATGGCTTGATGGTCAGCGCGTTTATGAATGTGTATCGGCAAATGGCGGAGAAACATTTGCAAAACCTGCAAATGTGCAAAAAGGCGCAAAAAGCTTTCGCGTTTTTGAAGGCAATTCGTCAAACCTTTGCTTATCCGAAACGCCTTTATCATCATCCAAAATGAATGCGCGTACATATCAAAGTCCGTTTTCAAAGTCGGACGAAACAGTCAAAATAAAAGAAAAACTTCGAAAAACCGAAGAAGAGCTTAAAAGTATAAAAGAAATGTACGAAAGCTTAAACAAAAAAGTTAACCATCTCACAACCAAGATTGATACAGAAACTCCTATACCTTCCAACCCAAAGCCACAACAAAACGAAAAATACAAATACTCAGATATAAAAGCAAAGCTTGAGTCATCTGACGAAGATATGACAGAGGTATTTAACAAGCTTTCGTTTGACGATATAAGCTTTGAAAATGCTTTTTTAGGCAATACGCCAAACCTTCCTGCTGTGATTGACAGCGCAAGTGTATCGGACAAATAAAAAAAGCTCCATAAGGAGCCCTTGGGGGGCGGGCATGGAAACCCGCCCCTACATAGTTGCCGTTAGTATCGTGCGGAAGGAGCAAGCCCCTTCCCTACGGTGCTAATATTATTTTCCTAAAATATCTAAAATTTCATCTTTTCTGTGAAGCATTTCGTCAATTCGAGTGACATATTCATAAACTTCCTTTACGTTATATATCTTGTGCGTCTGGTCACCCGTTACAAGCTTTGTTGATGCACCCACCCCCATAGCCAGTATACTCTGCACCTCTTCCATTATATATATGTTGTACAAGCACTCGTAGCCTTTATCAGCAAAGCCTATATTTTCAAGATTGCCGAGAATGTTTTTCTGGCGGTACATATAGTATGGGTCTTTACCGAGTGCGGACATTCGTAAAATCGCTTCGTTAAGCATAGCATTTACTGTGTTTGATGCAGTAATATTATACATATCGTATTTCTCCGACAGATACGACGTTCTTTTTATGCACATCGTATGCACAGTAACGTTTTTTGGGTTAATTTCGCATATTTTATCGAGGGTATGTGAGAAATCCTCTGCCGTTTCGTCGGGAAGTCCAGCAATGAGGTCCATATTTATATTGTCAAATCCGCATTTTTCTGCAAGCTCAAGACTATCATATACGTCCTTTTCCGAATGGTTACGACCAATTTTACGAAGAGTTTTTTCATTCATAGTCTGTGGATTTATGCTAAGCCTATCCACAGGGTATTTTGCTATAGCGTTAAGCTTTTCGTATGTAATGGTATCAGGTCTGCCCGCCTCAACGGAAAACTCCTTTAACCCCGCGAGGTCAAAGCTTTCGAATAACGAGTTTAAAAGAAAGTCAAGTTGACTGTCAGTAAGCGTAGTCGGCGTTCCACCGCCTATGTATACCGTTTCTACTCCAAGTCCAAGCTCTTTTACAATGTTTGACGTGTACTCAATTTCCTTTTTCAAACATTCAAGATACGGCTCAACCAGTGTCTTTGCGTGCCTTAGTGACTGCGATACAAACGAGCAATACAGGCATCTCGTTGGACAAAATGGTATTCCCACATACAGGCTTACCGCATCCTTTCGCATACCCTTTATAATCTCCTGCTCTTTTTTTGCTATCTTTGTCACAAGGTCTATCTTCGGCTCGGTCACAAGGTATGTGTTTCTAAAATACTCCTTTACCTCGTCTTCTGTTTGTCCATTCTCCACACGTGTACGCACTATCTTACTTGGTCTTATACCCGTAAGAAGCCCCCACGGCAGTATTATACCGAAAGCCTCTTTGCCTATCTCGTTAAACGACATCTTTACATACGTTTTGTCGTATTTTCCCTTTGTAAGTGTGTTTTCGTAAACCTTTTTCTCATACGAAAATTTTGTATAATAAACAAACTCCCCGTTTTTCTCGGTAACTTCGCTATACACAAAGTCGCCATCGGGGATGTTTTCTACATATTCAATTTTCTCATTTGGCATAAACGCTTTTATGATATCACTCATAGCATACGTTTCGTCATGCCCTTTTAAGATAACCTTCATAGATTTATCAGCCTCTCATAAACTGATTGTTTTGTTTTTCAAAACCAATGGTAGTAGCATCGCCGTGACCCGGATACACCTTTGTATCGTCAGGAAGTGTGGCAAGCCTTTTTAAAGACTCAACTATAGTATCAAAGTCCCCACCGTCAAAATCCGTTCTGCCGATTGACATATAAAACAGCGTGTCACCCGACATAACCATATCTTCTACAAGTGTACACATACTGCCTCTGCTATGACCCGGCGTGTGCCAGAAGTTAAACTCGTACTTACCAACCGAAAGCTTATCACCGTCATTTACGCATATGTCCGCTTTATGCTTTGGCGGATAGGTTTTAAAATGTCTTGAAAAATTATCGTGGTCAAGGTTTAAGTATGGCTCATCTGCTGTGTGAAGCACTATCTTTGCTTCAGGATACGCCTCCTTTAGCTCGTCAAGTGCAAGCACGTGGTCAAAATGCGCATGGGTAATTATGATATACTTTACCTTATATCCATTTCTTTCAATAGTGTCTATTATATTTTTAGCCTTTGCCCCGGGGTCAAAAACTGCTACTTCGTTTGTATCTTCATCACCTACTATGTAGCAGTTTGTGTGGAGCATACCCAAAACTAGTTTTTTAAAAATCATATATGTCCCTCCTAGTGTTGAAAAGTATAAAATCCCGACTCTGCAACACTAATTATTGAGTGCTTCTTGAAACATCAATCACACCTTCAATGTTTCTAAGCTTTTTAATAATACCGTTTAGCTGTTCAGTGTTTGAAATCTCTATTGCAACGTCAATAATAGCAAGCATATCCTTTGTAGTTCTTGCATTAAGCGACTTTAAAGATATCTTCTCATTTGCAATAACAGTGGTAATCTCAAGAAGCATACCTTCTCTGTCGTGACCAACCACCTTTAGGTTTACGTGGTAAGAAGAAAGCATATTTCTCTCCCACGACACATCGATAAGTCTTGCCTTTTCTTCCTCGTCACCATATGCAACCGCTATATTCACGCAGTCCTGTCTGTGTATAGACACACCTCTTCCGCGAGTAATGTAGCCTATTATCTTATCACCAGGTACCGGATTACAGCAACCTGCAAATCTTACAAGGCAATTGTCAACACCCTCTACAGAAATGCCCTCAGCACTTTTTGCCTTAACACTCTTAGGAATATTTTCATTTGTCTGAGGAAGTATATCCATACTAGGCGGTTCAGGATGTCTTTTCTTGTGCTCCTCATGAAGCCTAGAAACAACCTTTAGTACAGGCATACCGCCATAGCCTATGGTAGAATACAAATCATCGGCGCACAAAAATCCATAGCGCTTTAGTAGCGGTTCCATATACTCCTGCTTTGTAAGATGCATACCTGATAAGCCTTGTTTCTTTATTTCGTTTGCTATAGCTTCTTTTCCGCGAATAATATTTTCTTCGCGGTTTTCCTTCTTAAACCATTGGTTTATCTTATTCTTTGCATTTGTAGTTTTTACTATCTTTAACCAGTCACGGCTAGGTCCGTGAATGGTTGCTGATGTTATAATCTCTACTATATCTCCGTTTTGAAGCACATAGTCAAGCGGTACTATTTTACCATTTACCCTTGCACCTTGCATCTTGCAACCAATAGCACTGTGAATGTTAAACGCAAAGTCTATAGGTGTTGAACCTGCAGGGAAGCTTACAACGTCACCCTTAGGAGTAAATACAAACACCTGGTCGGTAAACAAATCTATCTTTAGTGCGTTTAAGAAATCTTCTTCATCTCGCACGTCGTTTTGAATTTCCAAAAGCTGTCTTATCCAGGTAAGCTTTTGGTCAATCTGGTCGTCGCCTTTGCCGCCGCCTTCTTTGTACTTCCAGTGTGCAGCGATACCCTTTTCCGCTATCTCGTGCATTTCCTTTGTACGTATCTGTATCTCAAACGGAATACCGCTAGGTCCTATAACAGTAGTATGAAGTGACTGATACATATTTGGTTTAGGCATAGCAATATAATCCTTAAACCTTCCGGGCATAGGAGTATATAATTCGTGTGCTATACCAAGCGCGGTGTAACAATCACTGACTGTATTTGTAATAATACGTACGGCAAACAAATCGTAAATCTGATCAAGAGTTTTGTTCTGCGTAAACATCTTTCTGTATATACTGTAAAAATGCTTTGGTCTGCCGTCTATAACGCAGTCAATCTTACTTTCCTCAAGCTTTTCCTTAAGCGCGGACTTTACCGTCGCAATAAACTCTTCTCTGTCGTGTCTTTTTTGTGATATACCTTCAACAATCTCATAGTACGCTACAGGGTCAATGTACTTTAAGGACATATCCTCAAGCTCCCATTTTATCTTGTACATACCAAGTCTGTGAGCAAGCGGAGCAAATACGCTAAGTGTTTCTCTAGCCTTTTCCCTCTGCTTTTCTTCAGACATACTTATAAGAGTACTCATATTGTGAACACGGTCGGCGAACTTTATAATTATAACCCTTATATCCTTAGCCATAGCAAGGAACATCTTTCTAAGGTTTTCCATATCCCGCTCTTCTTTGGATGAAAACTGAATTTTTTCAAGCTTTGTAACTCCATCAACCAGTTCCATAATGTTCTTTCCGAACATCTCTTCAATATCCTCTTTTGTGTAGTCGGTATCCTCGACTACATCGTGAAGCAGCGCTGCACAAATAGATTCAACATCCATTTCCATATCTGCAACAATATTTGCTACAGAAACAGGATGTTCAATGTAAGGAAGTCCCGAAATTCTCTTTTGCTCCTTATGCGCACTCTCGGCAATATCATATGCCTTTATTATAAGTTCCTCTTTTACATTAGGATTGTATTTTTTAATTTTTTCGAGTAGGGTTTCCAGTCTTTTATCCATATGTGCACCTTCTTTCTGTTAAATTGCAACAAGGTTCGTACTGTGAGTACGTTTACACTAAAAATTGTTATGCCTTAAAAAAGTCGAAGACAGTTTAAGATCAGTCGAATGATTAAACGTCGGTGTGATGTTAATAGTCAATTCATCTTTTATATAATGAAAATCGATCGCACCAAGCTCCTTTAAAACATTTAGGCAAGTATTTATCTTCTGTCCGCTTTGATGCGGTTTTCTTGCCGATGAAATATATGCAGAAATCTTCTTTAGCGAAGTTACGAGCGATGTATTTGTTTTGTATGTGTTGTTCTTTATATATGTATATACTATTCCCACATCCTCGCGAAGAAGAGTGTTTTTGTCGGAATACCTAATACCCTTTAAAACAAGCTGATATGAAATATCTCCACGAAATTCGTTTGTTCCCATAACTCCCGCTATATCCGCATAATCACCCACAGAAAATTCCGCAAGTTCACTTTGCATATTAAATCCTGGAGCATCAATCTTCACTCCATCTTTTTCAAGTGTAAGAAATGCGTGATTCCCACCCTGAGTTTCACGTATGTTTGTTATTTTAGCATCTTTTATGCAAAACACCGGCTGACGGTTCCCTATACCGCAAGGCTCAAGTTTTGCAAGCTCTGTTATAACACTCTTACACACGTCATCAGGATTAATCTTGGCATCTATATCAATAGTCGGAATAATCATCTCGTCATCCAAAACATTTTCGGCATATTCATTTATAACCTTATTAAATTCCTCTATCCTGTCTTTTTCTATGGTAAGCCCCGCCGCAAGCTCGTGACCGCCGTATTTTATGAGAAGGTGTCCGCATTGTTCCAGTGCATCAAAAAGGTTAAAACCTTTTATGCTTCTGCCCGATGCCTTTCCCTCGCCCGATTCATTTATGGTTATTACCACAGACGGCTTGTAAAATATCTCCGTAATTCTCGATGAAACGATGCCTATTATGCCGTTGTGCCAACCTTCACCGCTGACAACTATTACACTGTTTTCATATAGCTTTTGCTCGTTTATCTTTTTAAGCGCACTTTTAAATATTGCCTGTTCGTCAGCCTGACGTTGCTTGTTCTTGCTTTCAAGATTTTCTGCAAGCTTAATCGCTTTTTCTCTGTCCTTTTCCATTAAAAGTTCAACAGATGTAAGCGCAGATTCAAGCCTGCCTGTAGCATTCAGCCTAGGTGCTATACCAAAGCCTATAGTGCCGCAGGTAATATCCGATTTATTTATGCCCGACACTTCAAACAATGCGTTTAGTCCAATGTTTTCGCATTTTTTAAGCTTTTCAAGTCCTTTTCTTACTATAAAACGGTTTTCCTCTTTCAAAGGAACCATATCTGCAATAGTGCCTATAGCAATAATGTCTGCGTACTTTTCTATAATAGCATCATCAAGACCCGACAGTGCATAAATAAGCTTAAAGCATACGCCAACCCCAGCAAGATGTAAAAATGGATACACTCCCTCGTCACGTTTTGGATTGATAACCGCGTGCGCCGAAGGAATAGTCTCCTTTAGCATATGATGGTCGGTTATAATAAGGTCTATGCCCTTTTCACTAGCATACACCGCCTCGTCAACGGCTGTGATACCTGTATCAACAGTTATTATAAGCGAAACTCCATCGTTATACAGCATATCTATTGCCGAAACGTTTAACCCATATCCTTCGTCCGAACGGCTTGGAATATAAAAAGACGCATCAAGTCCGCACGATGTTAAATAATCCGAAAGTATATACGTGGAGGTAATGCCGTCTACATCATAGTCGCCGTATATAGCAACCTTTTCATTTTCGCTTATTGCCTTTTTAATTCTGTCTACTGCCTTTGCCATATCTGTCAGAAGATACGGGTCATAAAACACATACGCATCTTCATCTAAAAACTCGTGGATATTTTCTATATCCCTGTTTAAAAGTACTCTAGACAATATTTCTGACACACCAAATCTGGTACAATAATCCGAAATTTCTTTCTCGCTCGGACTATTTATTACCCATTTTTTGTTCTTAATCATAATATATCGTCCAATTCTATAGATTTATTTATAAAAAATATTATAGCACAATTTATCTGCCCATTCAAGTATTTTGTAAACAAAAAAGGCACCTTCTTATAAAACAGAAAGTGCCTTTTTAATTCCACTCATCTTATTTACTTTTAATTAAAATCCAAAACCTCTGGAAACGCTAAGTGGGGCTAAGTCGGTTAACCCCTTCCATATAAAGACCTTAATCTTACCGTTTTGCACGTTTTTAGATAAAGACACTGATAAATCAACATCTACGTCATTAGCACCGTTATTAATAGTAACAGGCTTAGATGTCATACCAACATAATTGTCATCCTCATCATATACCGCTACTATCAGCTTAACCTGTGTAGAATCTGCAACGCTAAATACATCAAGTGATATATCTCCTGTAAGACTGCCCGAACTAATGTCAATATTTTGTCCGTCAATTGTAATATACATTGGCTTATAGTCTTTACACATTAATGCCTTTGCAAGAACTTCGTTATTTTCCTCAATTTCTATTTCATTCCACTCAGAATATGTTCCGTAATAACATACTTTTTCAAGACCTTCGCAATCAGAAAATGCTTCGTATTTAATTACTGTAACGCTTGCCGGTATTGATATTTCCTTAAGATTTTCACAATTAGAAAAAGCTGAATTTCCAATTTCTGTTACGCTATCACCAATTGTTACACCAGTTAAATATCGACAATCCATAAACGCGTTTTCCCAAAGTGTTGTCACGCTATCAGGTATAGTTACCTTGTCCAAGCCTGTACAACCTTCAAATGTGTTTTCAAAAATCTCTGTAATGCCATTTCCGATAGTTAAATTTGTTATACCACTGCAATTGGAATATGCATATGCTCCAAGTGATGTTACGCTGTCCGGAATTGCAACATTAGTTATACTACTGCAATCCATAAATGCACCATATCCGATACTTTTTAGACCGCTTGGAAGAGTAATATCTTTTAAACTGCTACAACCGGAAAACGCACCGCTGCCAATTGCCTTTAAGCTTTTACCGCCTGTCACATTAGCCAGATTAGTACAATATGAAAATGCTTCATCTTCAATCTCAGTTACGCCATAGCCGATTGTTACATCGGTTAAGTTCTCGTAGTTATGGAATGCTAAAGCTCTTATATTGGTGACATTCTTATCTATATAAATTTTATAAATGCTATTTTTGTGTTTGTACCATGGCGTATTATTATATGTATACCAGTCATACATCTCTCCTGCACCGGTGATTGTTAGAGTACCTTCATCATTAAGTGACCAAAATGTATTTTCACCACAAGGGAAATATATGTCAGCATTAGTAAGTTTGTCATTGTAATCTCCAATAGTTATACTATTAAACTGATCTTCTGTTCCTGAATAATATGCATTTTTAAGATTATCACAGTTAGAAAACGCCCATCTTTCAATACTCTTAATGCTATTTGGAATTGTTACTGTTGTTAAGTTTTCGCAATATTCAAATGCTTCTTGTCCTATAGTTTCCACACCATTTGGAATTTCATAACTTGTATTCGGGTTCCCCGCTGGGTATAGTATCAACAAAGTTTTGTTCTTATCAAATAATACACCATTATCGTCAGATGAATAAGAGCTATTATCTGTATCAACTGTTATACTAGTTAAACTAGAGCAATTATTAAATGCATCATCTTCAATTGTTGTTACGCTATCTCCAATCTTTACCTCTTTTAAACTATAGCAATAATAAAATGCATCATCTTCAATTGTTGTTACGCTATCAGGAATTATTATTTCTTCTAAACTACTGCAGTAAGAAAACGCTCCATTTCCAATTGATGTCAAACTCTCTCCAAGTATTACATTTGTTAGACTCCCGCACATTTCAAATGTTCCCCGTCCAATTGTTTCTACGCTGTCTGGAATTATAAGGTTGGTTAAAGAAGCGCCACAACAATAAAAAGCACCGTCTTCTATAGTTGTTACGCTATTTCCTATTGTTAAATTCTCTAAATCCATACACCAGGAAAATGCATTAATGCCAATCGTTTTTACACCATTTCCAATTATTACACTTTTCAAACTATGGTACCCAAACTCATACTCAGAAAAAGCTGCATATCCTATACTGGTTACACCATCTTTGATAATTACAGTTTTAACAAATATCCCCGAATCATGCCAACTATCCGGAATGTAATCCCACATATCGCCAGTACCATCGATTGTTAGAGTTCCATCGTTGTCAAGTGTCCAAGTAAGATTATCACCGCACTCACCGCTATCAATCACTTTAGCACTTGCTGTTATGGGCAAAATAACGAACAAGCTTATTATTACAGATATAAAAAGCATAGTTTTTAAAACTTTCATTTTCATTTTGTTACCTCTTTCGTTGTATGTTATATTTTATAACACAAATGATAACATATTATTATAACATCTGACAAGATATAATTTATGTGAGGTGATTAAATGGAGGAGAAGCTAATTATAAAAAGAAAATCACTTAAAGGCGAAGACGGATACAAAACATTTTCTATAAGAATAAAAGAAGAAACCATGCAAAAACTTGATAACTTATCCAAGGATACAAATCGTTCAAGAAATGAACTTATAGGCATATTACTTGACTATGCATTAGACAATTGCGAGATTATGTAATTAATTTAAAAAGGCAACCAAAATGGTTGCCTTTTTTGTTTATAACTTTTTACTTATTCTTCAAATACTCATCTATAGCTTTTGCTGCTTTTCTGCCTGCACCCATAGCAAGTATAACTGTAGCTGCTCCTGTTACGGCATCACCGCCGGCATACACGCCCGGTATGCTTGTAGCACAGGTTTCGTCGTCTGCTATTATACCGCCCCAAGCCTCAGTATCAAGGCCTTTGGTAGTAGCCTTTATAAGCGGATTTGGTGACTGACCTATCGCCATTACCACAGTATCTATATCAATCGTGTGTTCGCTATCGGCTTTTACCACTGGACGTCTTCTTCCCGATGCGTCAGGTTCGCCAAGTTCCATTTCAACGCATTTTACAGAATGCACCCAACCGTTTTCACCAAGTATCTCTGTAGGGTTAGTAAGAGTTTTAAATATAATTCCCTCTTCCTTTGCGTGATGAACTTCCTCAGCACGTGCAGGCATTTCCGCCTCTGAACGACGATATATGATATACACATTTTCCGCACCAAGACGTTTTGCGCATCTTGCCGCATCCATAGCAACATTTCCGCCGCCTACAACCGCTACATTTTTGCCCACCTTTACAGGTGTGTCGTATTCAGGGAATTTATATGCTTTCATAAGATTTATTCTTGTTAAAAATTCATTTGCCGAATACACGCCGTTTAGGTTTTCGCCAGGTATCTTCATAAAGCTTGGAAGTCCCGCGCCTGTGCCGATAAACACGGCGTCGTAGCCATTTTCCATAAGCTCCTTAACCGACAATACTCTGCCTATAACCATATTAAGCTCTATATCTACGCCAAGTTTTTTAAGTCCGTCTATCTCGTGTTTTACAATATCCTTTGGAAGTCTGAATTCAGGAATACCATACATAAGCACTCCGCCCGGGGTATGAAATGCCTCAAATACAGTTACCTTGTAGCCTTTTTTTGCAAGAGTACCCGCGCAGCTAAGTGATGCAGGGCCACCGCCTACAACGGCAACCTTCTTACCGTTTAGCTGAGGTTTATCTACTTCCCTTTTCACATTTTCCCTGTACCAGTCGGCAGCAAATCTCTCAAGTCTGCCTATACCGACACTCTCGCCTTTTATACCTCTTACGCACTTACCTTCACACTGGTTTTCCTGTGGACAAACTCTGCCGCATACTGCAGGAAGTGCATTTGTATCAGTAATTGTAAGGTACGCCTTCTCAAACTCACCATTTACAATATGTGCTATGAATTCAGGTATTCTCACATTTACAGGGCAACCCGACACACAAGGCATATTTTTGCAGTTAAGACATCTTTTTGCCTCTTCCATAGCCTGCTCGGGTGTATAACCAAGGCTTACCTCAAGAAAATTTTTGTTTCTCACGTCGGGAGCCTGTTCGTTCATTTTTACTTTTTCAGGTGACATATTAGGCATTATGCGTTTCCCTCCCGATTTTGCATTTGTGTTCTTCTTCGGTTCTATACATTCTCGACCTGTTTATAGCCGCGTCAAAATCCACGAGATGTCCGTCAAAATCAGGACCGTCTACGCACGCAAATTTTGTTTCGCCGCCAACAGTTACTCGGCAGCCGCCACACATACCTGTGCCGTCTATCATAACTGTGTTCATACTTACGATTGTTTTTATGCCGTATTCTTTAGTAACATCACACACCGCCTTCATCATTACAAGTGGTCCAATTGCTATAACCAAATCGTAGTTATTTCCTTTTTCAATAAGGTCACGAAGCACGTTTGTTACAAAGCCTTTGTTACCATTTGAACCATCGTCTGTAGTAACATACATTTCATCGCTAACCTCATTCACCTTATCCTCAAGTATGATAATGTCCGAATTTCTAAAGCCTATTATAGAATGAACCTCCGCGCCCATTGAATGAAGCTTTTTCGCCTGAGGGTATGCTATAGCAGTGCCAAGACCTCCGCCTACTACAGCAACCTTCTTATATCCTTCAAGCTCGGACGCAACCCCTAGAGGCCCTACAAAGTCAAGTATCTCGTCACCTACATTTAATGTTCCAAGAAGCTTGGTTGTGTGACCAACCTCCTGAAAAATTATAGTAACTGTGCCCTTTTCTCTGTCAAAATCCGCAACTGTAAGCGGAATTCTCTCTCCGTCCTCGCATACTCTAAGTATTATAAACTGTCCCGGCTCTGCCTTTTTTGCAATAAGCGGAGCATATATTTCCATAAGCTTAACTTGTGTGTTAAGTGTTTCTTTATTTACTATCTTATACAAATGGGGAACCTCCTTTGCTGACAAACTCTCCATTATCATTCTATAATACTACAAAAAATAAGTTTTGTACAGAGCTTTATTACAAAAAAACGGCTGAATTTTTAAAATTCAGCCAATAAAATTATTTTTCTATAAGAGAATTTACCGCAGTAATCATTTTGCTTACTTTGTCCTTTGAAAGCTTGTATTTTGTACTTCCGTTCACCTTCACTGCGTAGAATACATCGTCAATGCTAACAAACTCTATTTTTCCGTTTTTACCATCATTAAGCTTGTAACTTGCTGTTATATCCGCACTCGCACCTGCATACTGCGTGTAATGCTCCTCCGCCTCAAGCGACGATATGTTTTCATACATCTTTGTAAATTCATCTTTTAATATTTCAATGTCATTTACCTTGTAAACCTCGTTTGATATAGTAAGGTTATATGTCTTATCGCTTGTCTTAAGACTCATTTCCGACAGGCTATCAATACTTATGTCAAATATGTGGTTTTCGGTAAATTCGTACACTTGAAGCTCTATAAATTCAAGGCTTGAACCTTCAACCTTGTATATTTCTGCGCTCGAATCGGTCTTAATGTAATATTCACCGTTGTCACGTCTGTTTCCAACGATTATACGCTCACTATTTCCGTTTTTATCCTCAACATACACTACCTTGTCCTGCGAAGCTATGCCGTGACCTGTGTAGTCGTCACCTGCCACAAACTCAAGCACGTTTAAGTATGATAAAGGTGATACCACCTTTTCTTCTATCTTTTTGCTGTCTGCCTTTAATCCCCAAGGCTCACTTATAGTCCACTCGCTGTTTTTCTTGGTAAACACAGTCCTAATTGCGCCGTTTTTCACAACCACCTCTGTTATGTCGTCAGGGAGCATTGTTATGATTGATTTGTCGCGATACTCAGCAAGATTTCTTGTAAACTTATTTATTTTATCTGTCGATACAGCGAATACATCTTCCCCATTCATATCCTTGAAATAGTACATATCACCAATAACAGTCTGGTCGCCTATGATAAACATTTTTTCTTTGCCCAAGTATTTTATGTTAATCATAGCATTCGGTGTGTCAAAGCCATACACCGAGTCTTCGCCCGGATTTTCTATCTTCTGCTCAGCAGTAAGGTTTGCAAATTCAAATGCAAGCTCATCAACTGCTGAGTCTTTTAGTTTTTTATCCTCATCACCTGAAATTACCCAGCCATTTTCAACTTTTTCAAGCGAAAAATTTTCATATCCAAGATACACTTCTATCCCTGTAATATTGTCCTTTTCCGTTTCAAAAACGCTGACCTTTCCAGTAGTATCGTCCGATGTGTTAAAAGGCAAGAAGGTAATTATAACTACTGCCGCTACTAGCAAGGCAAGTACTGCGGTAATGGCAATTATCTTCTTATTTGAAATCATAAATGCCTCCTTCTAAGCCATACTGCTACACCATATATGATAAGTGCAAGCGGTATTAGTATTACAAACAGTATTGCTATTACAATAGATGCTATTCTTGGAATAGAAAGCATTGATGTGGATATATCTTTTGAATCTATAAGCATAGTAGAGTCTTTTCCGCTAAGTGCCGACATAGTGTTTGACACGAAGTTCTGGTTGCCCGCAGTCATATACTGGTAAGTAAGCGAAAACAGCGCGCCTGAAAATACTACTTCAGCCTTGCTTCCGTCTTCGTTTTCTCTAGTTGCATACACCGCTATATTAAACGGACCTCTCTCGTCGCCCTCATTGTACTCTGCATTTGAAATATCGGTTGAAACAAATGAATTTTCACTTGTCGATAAAAGAGGTGTGTATTTTATATTGTCCATATCTGTCACCGACACAGCCGATGCATTTGGAACAATCATTGTAAGCTTGTTTTCAGCTATATAATCCGTCATATCCGATGATTCGATATTCGGAAGAATTATATAAGGCGACTGATAGTACATACCGCTCTCGGTTTCGGCAAGTACGCCTTTGTTAAACTCTATACCCCAGCTTCTGTAAAATTCTTCAAGTACAGGGTAATTTAACAGGTCTGCACCTGTAAGTACCTGCATCTTCCCGCCTTTTTCAAGGAAAGCTTCAATTTTGTCTATTTCAGGCGCAACATAGTCTGATGTAACCATACTCATAATAAGTATGTCTGTATCCTCTGCGATATCCTCTGCAAGAAGGTTTACAGGGGTAATATTGTAGTTATCGGTAGTAAGTACACTCTTTAAGTAATCTGCACCAAACACCTCGCCGTGCCCCTCTACCACCTGAACGTTTGTAGCCTCACCGCTTGTAACATTTACTATAGCTGCTGAAAGCATCTGCTCTGCCATTATGGTTTCAGCATAACCTGTAGCACTGTTTACAGTGAACATTTCGGTTAAGTAAATCACTCTGTATTCGTCGCCATGCTCAACTACTACTCCGTAGTCGCCAAGCGGCTGACCGTCTTTTTGATATGTCATAAGAAACTGTGGATTTGACATAGGGTCTATTTCCTCGTATGTGATTTTGTCAGAAAGTTTGTCGTATTTTGCTACAATTTCCTTTATAGCTGACACAGCCACGCCGTCGTACATAAGCTCGGAATCTTTAAGTATGCCGTATATTTTAATGTCTTTTGAAAGCTCATCTATAACACTTAAAGTAGTATCTGAAAAATCAAGCACCTTGCTTTTTGTAAGGTCAAGCTTTGTGGTAAATTTCGCACCGAGCGCTACCATAAGTATATTTGCAACAACCAATATTAAGGCAAGCGCAATTGTAAAATACGACGATGTTATCTTCATTTTTTGCTTGTCGCCAAGCGGTGTTTTATTTTTTATTTTAAACATCTGAAAATGCACCTCATTTCTTTATTACCTATTTTTGAAATCTTCTTTTTTCTATACCGCTTATAGTAAGAACAGAGAATAACACTATAAGGCTTAAGTAATACACAACTGTTTCAAACGATATAATTCCGTAGTAAAAATCGTTAAATCTCATATTAATAGAAAACCAGTTAAGTACAGAAAATACAATTTCATTTTCAAAAGCAGGTACTATAAATGAGTCGTATGCGCTGGCAAAAAGTACAAATGCAAAGCTTACCACCGCAGCTATTATTTGATTTTCGGTAATTGACGATATAAACACGCCGGCCGAAACGTATATAAGACCTATTAGAAGAAGTCCTATGTAGCTCGATACTACTGTGTTCCATGCAACCTCACCAAATATTTCAAATATTATGGCAAACACGATTGTAGCTAGAGTTGGAATAGCATACATAGTAAATGCCGCAAGTATTTTACCAACAACGATATCCGACACCGAAATAGGCGCAGTTAGTAGTAGCTGGTCAGTTTTTGCCTTCTTTTCCTCTGCTATGGTTTTCATAGTTATAACAGGTATAATGAAAAATGATAGTGTAAGCGTGGCAAATACCGACTGCATATCACTTACGCCATACAATAGGAGTGATGAAAATATAAGTGCGGCAAACATAAAATATACCGCCATATACACATAGCCAACAGGCGATGTGAAGTATGATTTAAGTTCTTTTTTAAATATTGCCTTCATCTTTTTCTTCCTCCTTTTCTGCGATTTTCTCAAGTTTTTCCATTTCATCCACTACTTCAGGCTCAATCTCATATGATGCATCGTAAGAGCCTTCAAAGTTAATAGCGTTGTCGTCTGTAAGCTCAAGGAATATATCTTCCAGCGACAATTCGTCTTCTGCTATCATAAGTATGCTTATGCCCTTATTTGCAAGCTCAAATGTAATATCCTTTCTTATATCACTTGTTGCCTCGATAGTAAAGTCGGTTGTACCCTCTTCCTTGCCTTCGCTTGCTGTTACGCTTACAACTCCGCTGATTGCCCCGATAACTTCCTTAACCTTGTCTGCATCATCGTCAGAAGTAACTACATAACGATTATTTGCCGAAAGCGACTTGCCAAGATTTTCAGGAGTATCTATCGCAACTATCTCACCGCCATTTATTATGATAACCCTTTCGCATATAGCGCTAATTTCAGAAAGTATGTGCGAGCTAAGTATTACTGTTCTGTTTTCTCCAAGAGTCTTTATAAGGTTTCTTATTTCGATAATCTGCTTAGGGTCAAGACCAACTGTAGGCTCGTCAAGGATAAGTATTTCAGGGTTTCCTATAAGCGCCTGAGCTATACCCACTCTCTGCTTGTAGCCTTTAGAAAGGTTTTTGATAAGCCTGTCTTTTACGTCTATTATGCCGACCATATTAAGCACATCTTCAATATGCTCTTTTTTGTTTTCCTTTACCTTCTTTATGTCGCATACAAAATCAAGGTACTCCGAAACAGTCATATCCATATAAAGCGGTGGCTGTTCAGGAAGGTAACCTATCCTCTTTTTGCAGTCAGTAGGATTTTTAAGCATATCTATGCCGTCTATCTTAACGCTTCCCTCGGTATACGATATGTATCCTGTAAGTATATTCATAGTAGTAGATTTTCCTGCTCCGTTAGGGCCTAGAAAACCGAGTATTTCCCCTTTATCAACCGAGAAGGAAATATTATTTACTGCTATATTTTCGCCATAGCATTTTAGTAGATTTTTTATTTCTATCATTTCATATCCCTCCAATATAAAATCATTTTATCACACGGCCAAATTATCTTTGTGAATATTCTGTAAACATTGCAAATGCGAATGGGCATATAACCCATACGCATATATATTATTCTTCTTTTTTAGGTTTTACAAGGTCAATGTGTAATTCTCCAAGCTGAACATCGTCAACCACATCAGGCGAATTTGTCATAAGCTCAGATGCAGTCTGCACCTTAGGGAATGCGATTACGTCACGAATACTGTCGCGATTTGAAATAAGCATAACAAGTCTGTCAAGACCATAAGCCATACCCGCGTGCGGAGGTGTACCATACTGGAACGCCTCAAGGAAGTAACCAAATCTCTCCCAAGCCTGCTCTTTTGTAAATGAAAGTAGTCCAAACATCTTTTCCTGAAGCTCTGTGCTGTAAATTCTCGCACTACCGCCGCCAAGCTCACAACCATTTAGGATAATATCATAAGCTTTCGCTCTTATCTTACCAGGGTCAGTATCCATTAAGTGAATATCCTCGTCCATAGGCGCAGTAAACGGATGGTGCATAGCAACATATCTTCCATCTTCCTCATCATACTCAAGAAGCGGGAATTCTGTAACCCATAGGAAGTTAAACTTGTTCTCGTCGATAAGACCGTAATTTTTAGCAATCTCAAGTCTTAGCGCACCAAGGGCATCATATACAACGCTGTTTTTGTCTGCAACGATAAATATAACGTCATTTTCTTCACCATTAACAGCGCTAACTATTTCATTCATTTTAGCTTCGTCAAAGAATTTAGCAATTGGTGCCTGTATGCCATCAGCAGTAACCTTAATCCACGCAAGACCTTTAGCCTTGTATATCTTTACAAACTCTGTAAGTGCGTCAATGTTTTTACGGGAAATCTTGTCTGCAAGACCTTTTGCGTTTATCGCTCTTACACTTCCGCCATTTGCGATAGCATCGGCAAATACCTTAAAGTCACAGTCTTTTACAATTTCAGACAAATCGCAAAGCTCTAGTCCAAATCTTGTGTCAGGCTTGTCTGAGCCAAAGCGGTCCATAGCCTCTCTATATGGCATTTTAGTAAATGGAAGCTGTACGTCTATGCCCTTTATCTCTTTGAAGATACGCGCGATAAGCTTTTCGTTTAAGTTCATAACGTCTTCAGCCTCAACGAAAGACATCTCGATGTCTATCTGTGTAAATTCAGGCTGTCTGTCAGCACGAAGGTCCTCATCTCTAAAGCACTTTGCTATCTGGAAATATCTGTCCATACCTGCAATCATAAGTAGCTGCTTGTACTGTTGTGGTGACTGTGGCAGAGCATAGAATTTTCCAGGGTGAACACGGCTTGGCACAAGGTAATCTCTCGCACCTTCAGGTGTGCTCTTTGTAAGGATAGGTGTTTCTATCTCAAGGAAATCATTTTCGTCAAAGAAATCTCTTACTATCTTTGTGATTTTGTGACGAAGCACCATAGTTCTCTGCATATCAGGACGACGAAGGTCTAAGTATCTGTATTTAAGTCTTAATTCTTCCTTAACGTCACTGTCCTCTTCAATATAGAACGGCGGTGTCTGCGCAGCGCTTAGTATTCTAAGCTCTTCTACATTTATCTCTATCTCGCCTGTAGGCATATTTGGGTTTATTGCACCCTCGCCGCGAAGTCCCACTGTACCTGTAACTGCAAGTACATATTCGCCTCTAACCTTTGCAGCTTTCTGGTATAGCTCATCATTTGTATTGTCAAATACAAGCTGAACTGTGCCCGAGATATCTCTTAAATTTATAAATATAAGCGCGCCAAGGTTTCTTACAGAATCGGTAAATCCCATAAGTGTAACCTTTTCGCCTTCATTTTCTTTTCTTAAAACACCGCATCTGTGTGTTCTTTTTAAGCCTTTTAAACTCTCAAACATCATTATTCCTCCGTTACTGCCTTAATTATTTCATCTGCATCAAGTGGTATATTAACTGTTTCGGAATTTGACATATTCTTCACAGTTATACTCTTGTTAGCTATCTCATCATCACCAAGTATTATAGTGTATTTCGCACCAATTTTGTTTGCATATTTCATCTGCGCTTTAACGCTTTTTGCCTGGTGGTCTTTGTCAGCGCTTATGCCTTTTGCTCGAAGCTCGTGCACAAGCTTACCTGCGTATATGCCTGCATCTACACCGATGTTTCCAATGTATACATCTATACCGTCAGGTGCAGGTAATTCTATACCCTGCTCTTCCATAGTAAGTATAAGTCTTTCAAGCCCCAACGCAAATCCGCAGGCAGGAATACTGTCACCGCCGATTTCCTCGATAAGTCCGTCATATCTTCCGCCACCGCAGATTGTTGAGTTTGAATTTTTATTATCAGCAATTATTTCGAATACTGTCTTTGTATAGTAGTCAAGACCGCGAACTATCATAGGGTCTATGTGGTACTCAATGCCCATAGCCTCAAGGTTTTTCTTAACCAGCTGGAAATGCTCCTTACACTCGTCGCAGATGTAATCTATAAGCTTTGGCGCATCCTTTACGATATCCTTGCATATATCCGACTTACAGTCGATGATACGCATAGGATTTTTGTGAAATCTTGTCTTACAGGTTTCGCAAAGCTTGTCATAATTTGCCTCGAGGTATTCTCTTAGCTTATTGTTGTAAATCTCTCTGCAGTGAGGACAGCCTATGCTGTTTATATTTAGGCTTAAGTTCTTAAGTCCAAGCTTATCATATATCATAAGTGCAAGCGACATAACCTCTGCATCAATGCTTGGCTGACTGCTTCCGTAGTACTCTACGCCAAACTGTCTGAACTCTCTGTATCTGCCAGCCTGTGGCTTTTCATATCTGTAGCAACCTATCATATAGTAAAGCTTTGTAGGCTGAGGGTTGTTGAATAGTCCGTGCTCTATATAACTTCTCGCTGCAGATGCAGTACCCTCGGGACGAAGTGTAATACTTCTTCCGCCCTTGTCCTCAAAGGTATACATTTCCTTTTCTACAACGTCAGTGGTATCTCCCACTCCGCGTTCAAAAAGCTCTGTATTTTCAAATACCGGTGTACGAATTTCTGACACGCCAAAATTTTTGCATATTTCTCTTATTACTTCTTCTGCATACTGCCATTTGTAAACTTCCGACGGCAATATGTCGTTTGTGCCTCTTGGTGCTTTTATCATATATAAGGCTCCTTTCCGAGCATATTTTCTCTATTTTATCTTACCTTATATAATACCGCAAAACGCCTGTTTAGTCAAGATTTAACAGTTTTATTTTATATATTTTTCCAAATAATTGTTTTATTATAATTATTTTGGGTAAATATTAAAATATTGTGGGTTAAAATAACATTGCCCTAAAAAAGGAGGTATTGTCTTTTATGAAAAATTTTCCCCTTTATGAGGTAAGAAAAATCACATCAATAAAAGATATGTTTAAAGGAAGCGTCGAAATGTTCGGTGATAAAGACGCTTTTATGGAAAAGAAACAGCGTGGCGGTGAGTATGTAGGAATTACATACAAGCAGGCTTATAAGGATATGACAGCGTTTGGTACAGCACTACTTAATATGGGTCTTGCAGACAAAAAGGTTGCTATCATTGGTAATGCAAGCTATAAGTGGGCTATCACTTACCTATCTACTGTAAACGGCAAGAGCGTAGTAGTTCCTATAGACAAGGAATTACCTGCAGAGGATATTGAAAACCTTCTTAATATGTCAGGTGCATCAGCAGTTGTCTACATAGGCAAGTTTTCTGACACTATGAAGGATATAAAATCAAGAAACGAAAATCTCCAGTATCTTATAAATATGGATTTGGATGCATCAACAGATGATGAAAAGGCTTGGACAGAAGTACTCGCAGAAGGTCAGAAGATAGTAGATAACGGAAGCACAGAATTTGAAGATGTAGAGATAGATGTAGATAAGATGCAGATACTTTTATTTACATCAGGCACTACAGGTGTGGCAAAAGGCGTTATGCTATCACACAAAAATATAGCTACCGACCTTATGGCAATGTGCTCAATGTTCTACATCGGACCGGACGATGTATTTTTATCGGTACTTCCTATTCACCACACATATGAGTGTACTTGCGGTTTCCTTTGCCCTCTATACAGAGGCTGTACTATCGCATACTCAGAAGGACTTAAGTATATTCAGAAAAACCTTCAGGAATCACACGCGTCTATTATGCTTGGAGTTCCTGCGTTATACGAAGTATTTTACAAAAGAATCTGGGCAGCTGCAAAGAAAAGCGGACAGGAGCCAAAGCTTAAAAAAGGTCTTATGATATCAAATGCGCTTAGAAAAGTTGGCATCGATGTAAGAAGAAAGCTATTCAAATCAGTTCTTGACAACTTTGGCGGTAATTTAAGAGCATTTATATCAGGAGCCGCAGCTATAAACCCTGAAGTTTCAAAGGGATTCAGAAACCTTGGTATACACTTTATTCAGGGATACGGCATCACAGAGTGCTCACCTATCGTATCACTTAACCGTGATAAATACTTCAAAGACGAGGCTGCAGGTCTTCCGCTACCTTGCCTTGAAGTTACAATTCTTGACAAGAATTCAGAAGGTATAGGCGAAATCGTATGTAAAGGCGACAGCGTAATGCTTGGCTACTACAATAACGAGGAAGCAACAGCTGAGGCGTTTGAAGGCGGTTGGTTCCATACAGGCGACTTAGGTTATATGGACGAAGACGGCTTTGTTCATATCACAGGCAGAAAGAAAAGCGTTATCGTTACTAAAAACGGCAAAAACATCTTCCCTGAAGAGCTTGAGTCACTTATCGATAATAATGAGTACGTGCTCGAAAGTCTTGTATACGGCGAAGACGACGACGCAAGCGGTGAAACAATCCTTTGCGCTTTAGTTGTTCCAAACTTCGAGTACATCAAATCTGTTCACGGCGAGGACTTCTCAAAAGACGATATCAAAGCGAAAATCGAAGAGGCTGTTAAGGCAGTTAACGAGCGTAACCCGCTTTACAAGTATATAAGAAAATTTGAAGTTCGTGAAACAGAATTTGCAAAGACTACTACAAAGAAGATTAAACGATTTGTAGAAATACCAAAGAAATAATTAAACCAAAAAGGCTGAACGAAAAATCGTTCAGCCTTTTTATTTACATCACACATCCGCACGCAAAAACATAGTATTTTTGTACTTGTCCCTAATCTCGACGCGCGGAAGTGCATCGCTTATAAAATAATCAACATCGTCCATTGATGCCACGCGGTATATACACGAAGCATCAAACTTATCACTTCCGCATAAACACACAAGCTTTTTCGAATGTTCCCTTAAATTGTCTATTTTTCTCCTGCTCAGTTCGCATCTTGCAACTATATTACCATCAACATCAATACCTCCCGTCGAAAAGAAAGCGATATCCGCATTAAACATAGAAAACCCTTGATATGTCAGCTCACCGCCAAGCGCACCGGGGTATGCACTAACCCTTCCGCCTGTGCAAAAGGTTTGTATTCCGTGTTCATACATATACGTAGCAAGTGTCATATTGCTAGTGACAATGGTAAGTCCCTTTTTATTTATAAGAAAATGTCCCACATACTGTGAGGTGGTCGATGAATCAATAAAGACCACATCTCCATCATTCACAAGAGATGCTGCTTTTTTTGCAATGGCATTTTTGGCTTCCTTCATATTGTGCAGACGAAATCTGAACGGAGTATAGCTTTCATTTCTTAACGATACTCCGCCATAGCTCCTTTTTACAAGGCCCTGCTTTTGAAGTAGCGTAAGGTCCCTTCGTATACTTGCCGGACTGTATTTTATTTCATTTACAAGGTAATCAACCGTTACATAATGATTTTTCTTAAGTATCCTCATTATCTCGTCCATGCGTTCCTGTTGGTACATTTTGCCACCCCGTTTTGATTATTGTTGATTATTTTGAAAAATTACCGCAAAACTTGATTATTTTAAAAATGTAATTATAATTATAGTAACAAAGCAAGGTAAAGTCAAGATAAAAAGGTGGTTTTACAGTGAAAACTATTGAAAAACTTTACGAAGGCAACATACGAAAAAAATACATTTTGTACATAATACCTCTTTTGTTGTCGTCACTGCTAAGTCAATCATACACTATTATAAATTCGATAATGATAGGAAGGTTCCTTGGAAGTCAAGCTTTTGCCGCTACATCTTCCGTATCCCCGTTTATCAATCTTATATCATCTGGTTTCGGTGGATATTATACTGGCGTGGGAATGTATGTAGCGTCATTATTCGGAAAAGACGACAAACAAAAGATGATAAATGTAATGAAGATGAACTTTTTACTTTTAACTATATTTGCCGCTATTATCTCCATAGCATGTAATGTGTGGCATAATCAAATCTTTGATATGCTAAATATCGGTGAGGACATCAGAAATGATGTTTATTCGTACTTTTCGATATATATGAGCGGTCTTATAATTTTCCAGCTAAACCGCGGCCTTGCACCAATTTCCTGCGCACTTGGTCTTACAAAAATATCGCTTATCACATCAACTTTTTCGGGAATAACAAACGTAGTGTTCAATTATATTTTTATGGCAACATTAAAGCTTGGCGTTGGCGGATGTGCAATAGCAACAATAATCTCGCAGTCGCTTACAGCTACTATCTATATAGTAATGCTTTTGCGTGCATTTAAAAATATGGGAATTAATTTAAAAGTATTTAAGTTTAACAAATCCGAGCTTACAGAATCGCTCGACTATGGTGTGCCTACCCTGCTTCAGCAGATAACGATGTCGTCAAGCTCAGCTATAGTATCGCCTCTTACAAATAGCTGCGGAACTGCCGCCATATCAGGCTTAAACATTTCCAACAAAGCCAAGACGCTTGTGCAGACAATATATCAGAATTCAAATAGAGCAAATACGAACTTCGTAGCACAGGCAATGGGCGGAGGAAGAATAGATAAAATAAAAGAGGGAATTAAAATCGGTATAACACAGACGTTAGCGTTTTTTATTCCTGTAATGCTTTTGTTTATGATATTTGCAAGAGGGTTTGCACATCTGTTCCTTGACCCAGCAAAGGATGCGGCAAGCATTGAGTATGGTGTAAATATCATCAGATACCTTTTGCCGTTTATATTCTTCAACGTGTTTAATAACCTTTTCCACGGCATATTCAGAGCGACCGGTTCAGGAAAGATAATGTTTATATCTACACTTGTTTATACCGTAACTATGGTTATAGCTTCGCATATATTCTACTATGCCCTGCCACTACAACACAAAATATACGGCGTGTATATGGGCTTTGCAACAGGTTGGGTGGTAGAAGCGATATTTGCAACAGTAATATACATATCGGGAATATGGAAAACACCTAGATACATCAAAATGGAAAATATGCTTTAATATAAAAAAACACCCATAAGGGTGTTTTTTTAAATCGTACCTATATCTATCTGTTCGTCGGACAATTTTGAATACATTATCGTCTGGCTTTTGTATAGTCCGAAATATCCTGACATCATATATGTTACTGCACACATTATGGCAAAGAACAGTATTCCTTCTGCGCCAAACACCTCAACAGAAAGTATTATTGACGCTACAGGACAATTTACTACACCGCAGAAAAGCGCTACAAAGCCAAGTGCCGCGCCAAATCCTGCGTCTATACCAAGTATCGAACCCGCCACGCAACCAAAAGTCGATCCAATAAAGAATGCAGGCACTATTTCGCCGCCCTTAAATCCTGCCGAAATAGTTACAGCCGTAAATAATATCTTAAGTAAAAATGCCTCGTATCTTGCTTCACCGCCTATCGCGCGAGTGATAACGTCCATACCTGCACCGTTGTAATCATATGTTCCTAGTATTAGCGTAAGTGCAATTATCATTACACCGCCAGCAAATGCGCGAATATATTTACCCTTAAACCATTTTTCCATATAATGCTCGCATTTGTGTATCGCCACACAGAAAAGTATGCTTACCAGCGCACAAAGCACTGAGAGTACAACCACCTGCGACACTGCGCCAAGCGTTATATTTGGAATAACAGATAAATCAAAATGCACAGGGTGTAGACCAAATGCTAGTGCAATCTGCGATGCAATTACTGCTGAAACCACACACGGAACGATTGCAGCATAATGCATAGCGCCAACTGAAATCACCTCAAGCGAGAATATCGCCGCAGTAAGCGGTGTGCCAAAAAGCGCCGCAAACACCGCGCTCATACCCGACATAACCACAGTATGCATATCGATTTTATTAAGACGGCATACCTTACCGAGATTATAACCGATGCTTCCGCCAAGCTGAAGTGCAGCTCCCTCACGGCCTGCTGAACCGCCAAGAAAATGCGTGATAACGGTACTTATAAATATAAGCGGAGTCATTATAAGCGGTACTTTTTCATCGTCCTTTTTAACCGCATCAATTACGCGATTTGTATCTATTTTTCCCTTTGACGGCATTATGCTGTATAGCCACACTATCACAAGTCCGCCAAGAGGTAAAAAGTACATTACAAAGCGGTTTTCCTCGCGTATATGCGTAACCGCATCTATAGTTTCGTGAAACACGCTGCCTATTACACCGCCGACTACTCCTACAACACCTGCGATTATCAGCCATTTCAAAAGTGTTTTTATGTAGCTTAGTGAATTTTTAAAATTTAATCTAATAGTATTCAATTACTTTACCCCCTTAATTTGCCAAATAAAGTATACCACAAACCAAGCTGTAAATCAAGAAAAGTTATTCTCACCCATTTAAATTGTGTGTAATATAATGGATATTGGAGGTGCAATATGGATAATTTTGTCTTAATGGCGCTTATTGCAACGCTTGGCACGTGGTTTGTAACCGCGCTTGGAGCTGCAACTGTTGTCTTTTTTAAATCGATAAATCAAAAAATACTTAACCTTATGCTCGGATTTGCCTCAGGCGTAATGATAGCGGCAAGCTTCTGGTCACTCCTTCAGCCTGCTATAGAGCGAGCAGAAACTACACTCGAAATCCCTGCATATTTTGTAGCAACTGTAGGTTTCATATTTGGTGCAATATTTATGTGGGCATCAGACAAAGCCGTTTCTCATGCTCAATGCAAGCTTATCGGTACGCAGGAAAAATCAAGCGAGAAGCTAAACCGTATAATAATGCTTATACTCTCGATAACACTTCATAATATACCCGAAGGTCTTGCGGTAGGTGTCGCATTTGGCGCGCTGCAAAATGCCAATTCTAATGCAGAGAGCCTAATGGGAGCAATCTCTATAGCAATAGGCATAGGTCTTCAAAATTTTCCCGAGGGCGCGGCGGTATCCCTTCCGTTAAGGCGAGAGGGATACTCAAGAAAGAAAGCGTTTTTTTGCGGTCAGGCATCAGGTATGGTAGAGCCTGTAGCAGGTGTGCTTGGCGCACTGCTTGTAGTGTATGTTGAAAAAATACTTCCTTACGCCCTTGCATTTGCCGCAGGTGCAATGGTACTCGTCGCAGTGCACGAACTTATCCCCGAATGCCAGAAAGATAAAAAAACTTCCCCCTATTTTTCCACAATGGGAATTATTATGGGATTTGCCGTAATGATGCTGCTTGATGTAATGTTGGGTTAAAAAATATTGCTTACTAAAATAATATTTAGAATTTTTTGCAAAAAGTATTTGCTTTTTTATAATTTGTGTGATATAATAACTTTCGTGCTATAAAAAAGCGAATATGCGCCCATAGCTCAGCTGGATAGAGTGTTCGGCTACGAACCGAAAGATCGGGGGTTCGAATCCCTCTGGGCGTACCAAAAAACAGATATCCGAAGGGTATATGCTTTTTTGAATATTTCAAAGGATTCGAACGCTGAGAGGGCACGGAGCGTAAAGTAAAACAGTCCGGTGGACTGTTTTATAGCGAAGTGGTGCGAAGACGGGCACCGGAGCAAAGCGAACGGTCGTCGAGCAGTTTTGGTGCGCAGCAACAATATCCCTCTGGGCGTACCAAAAATGAGAACATCCGAAGTGATGTTCTCGTTTTTGTAATAAGGAGGCATACATATGAAAACATCAAAAATGACAATGGTATCTACTCTTGCAGCACTTACCTTTGTACTTACTCGTTTTACAGCTATACCTATACCGGGTACGCAAGGTTACATTCACCTTGGCGACACGATTATATATATAACTGCAATTTTATTTGGCGGACCATCCGCTGCCGCTGTAGGCGCAATTGGCGGAGCACTGTCCGACGCAACGTATTCAGCTATATGGATACTTCCAACACTTATTATAAAAGGCATTATGGGTTTTGTATGCGGAAAGATAGCAAACCGCAAAAAATGGAATTCATTAAGAAATATATCTGCAATGATTATTTCAGGCATCATTATGTCACTTCTTTATTCAGTGGCTACAGGCATCATTTACGGAAACTGGATTACAGCATTTTCAAACACACCGTTTGATATTATTCAGTTTGTATCAGGCGCGGTTGTATCGAATATAATTCTTGCTATTTTATCAAAATCATATATAAAAGATAAACTTTTAAAATAAAATACATATAAAAAAGGATGTGCTATGCACATCCTTTAATTTTTACCTTTTTTGTTTCATCAGCCCGGAGGCCAACCAAGGTTTCTTCCGCCAAGTAAGTGAAAGTGGATATGACCTACTGTCTGTCCGCCGTCTTTTCCGCAGTTGTTTACTATTCTAAATCCATTTTCAGCTATGCCAAGTTCACGAGCAAGCTTTGATGCAACTGCATAGATATGTCCTACAATTCCTGCATTTTCATCATTTATATCGAGTGCCGACGAATAATGCTCCTTTGGAATGATAAGCACGTGCACAGGCGCTTCGGGGCTTATGTCCTTAAACGCAAGTACCTTGTCGTCTTCGTAAACAACTTCGGAAGGTATTTCTTTTTTTGCTATACTACAAAATAAACAATCCATAGTTATTCTCCTATTATCCTAACTGTTCTTTTACCAAATCGTAAATTTTTTCAGTAGCAGCTTTGATGCCACTTGCATCTTTACCGCCTGCCTGTGCAGAATCAGGCTTACCGCCACCATTTCCGCCAACTAGTGCTGAAAGCTCTTTTACAATCTTACCACAGTGGATACCCTTATCCACAGCAGATTTTGATGCAACACAAAGCATTGTTACCTTGTCGTCACCACTTGTGATAAATAGTCCCACACTATCAGCCATCTTATCCTTCATAGCGTCACCCATATTTCTAAGGGTGTTTATATCTGCACCGTCAAGTACACTCGCGATAACCTTTATGCCGTTTATATCAGTTGCATTTGACGCCATATCGTCCAGACTTGATGCAGCCGCTTTTGCTTTTAGTGCAGAAAGCTCTGCCTGAGCATTCTTTAGCTCTGCGTAAAGTGAATTTACTTTATTTACAGCCTCAGCAGGTGATGATTTAAGTGCCGCTGAAACTTCGTCTATCATATTTTCTTTTTCGTAGATGTAATTTATTACATTCTGACCTGTGATAGCTTCTATTCTTCTGACACCAGCCGCGATACCTGCCTCAGAAAGTATCTTAAATGCGCCGATGTTACCTGTGTTTTTAACGTGTGTACCACCGCAAAGCTCAACTGAGTAATCACCCATTTTAACAACTCTTACGATGTTACCGTATTTTTCACCAAATAGCGCCATAGCGCCAAGCTTCTTCGCATCGTCTATCGGCATAAATGAACAATCAACCTCGTATGATGCCTGAATGCTTTCGTTTACTATCTTTTCAACCTCTGTAATCTGCTCTTTTGTAAGTGCTTCAAAGTGAGAGAAGTCGAAACGTAGTCTTTCGTTGTTTACGTATGAACCTGCCTGTTCAACGTGGTCGCCAAGTACAGTTCTAAGCGCTTTCTGTAGAAGGTGAGTAGCAGAATGGTTTTTCTCTGTGTATGCTCTTCTCTTTCCGCATACTTCGCATTTAACGCTATCACCAACTTTGATGATACCTTCCACTATTTCACACGCGTGAACGAACTTGCCGTCGCCCATCTTTTTACAATCGTTAACTTTTATCTTAACACCGTTAGCGGTAATTGTACCTCTGTCGCCTGTCTGACCGCCGCTTTCTCCGTAGAATGAAGTCTTGTCAAGAAGTAGCATTACTTCGCCAACCTCGTTGTCAGCAGCATTCTGTAAATCGCCGTCGTAGAATATACCAAGCACCTTTGCATCGTTAGTTAAGCCTTCATAGCCAACAAACTCAGTATTTGGAATATTTTTTATAGCGTCTAAAAGCTCGTCTTTCCAAGCAAAGTCACCTGCGCCAAGTCTGTTTTCTCTAGCACGAACTTTCTGCTCATTTAGGCACTTGTCAAATGCTTCTCTGTCAACCTTTAATCCTTTTTCTTCAAGGATTTCTATGGTTAGGTCTATAGGGAAACCGTAAGTGTCAGATAGTTTGAACGCATCTTCGCCAGAAAGCGTGTCCTTGCCCTCTTTTGTAAGGGTATCTATATGACCATTTAGTATGCTTAGACCGTCGTTTATAGTCTTAGAGAAACGGATTTCCTCAAGCTCAATCATTTTCTTGATGTAATCAGCCTTGTCCACAAGCTCAGGATAAGCGTTTGCATTTTCGTCGATTACTGTCTGACAAACTTTATATAAAAATGGCTCTTCAATGCCAAGTAGCTTTCCGTGTCTAGAAGCACGTCTAAGTAGACGTCTTAATACATAGCCTCTGCCCTCGTTGCTTATCTGCACGCCGTCAGAAATCATAAATGTAGTACTTCTGATGTGGTCAGTGATAACACGTAGAGATACGTCTGTCTTGTAATCGTCGCCGTAATTTACGCCTGCGATTTCAATAACCTTGCCCATTATGTTTTTAACTGTGTCAACTTCAAAGATATTGTTTACACCCTGCATAATGCACGCAAGTCTTTCAAGTCCCATACCTGTGTCAATGTTTGGCTTTGCAAGGCGGTTGTAGTTGCCGTCTTCGTCTTTGTCAAACTGAGTAAATACAAGGTTCCAGAACTCAACGTATCTGTCGCAGTCGCAACCAAGCTTACAATCAGGCTTACCGCATCCTGCCTCTTCGCCTCTGTCGAAATGAAGCTCAGAACAAGGACCGCACGGACCTGTACCAATCTCCCAGAAGTTGTCCTCTTTACCCATTCTGACAATTCTGTCAGGAGATACGCCAACCTCTTTTGTCCATATATCAAATGCCTCATCATCGTCAAGGTATATAGTAACCCAAAGCTTGTCCACAGGAAGCTTCATAACCTCTGTAGCAAACTCCCACGCCCATTTAGTAGCTTCGTGCTTGAAATAGTCACCAAATGAGAAGTTACCAAGCATTTCAAAGTATGTACCGTGACGAGCCGTTTTGCCAACGCTTTCGATATCTGGTGTTCTGATACATTTCTGGCAGGTAGTTACTCTTTCTCTTGGAGGAGTTTCCTGACCTAAGAAATATGGCTTTAGCGGAGCCATACCCGCATTAATTAAAAGTAAGCTTTTATCATTTTGAGGCACTAAAGAAAAACTTGGTAATCTTAAGTGTCCCTTGCTTTCATAAAAAGATAAGAATTTTTCTCTTATTTCGTTAAGACCCATATATTCCATATAATTTCCATAGCCTTTCTGCCCACAAATAGAAATTGAAAATATGCGTACGCATTATCGTGGGCAGATAAGGCGTATAATGGAAATTAATGCACATCGCCGTTTTCGTGTCAAACCTGACACGAAAAATTTCGGCGGTGCAATATAATCCGCCGGAGGCATAACGTGATTAATCACGTTATTGCTCCTTTTTGTCATACTATCATTATTATATCATACACCATAAACACCTAAATTGTCAATAAAATAAAGGACTTTTGCACTGAAAAGTCCCTTATATAAAATTCATCAATAACCTATTTCCTCATCGACAAGTATAACCTTTATCCTATCCTTCACTCTTTGATATGACGAAACTACATAACTGCAGCATATTCTGGTGTTTCCCTTACAACCTTCGCACATATCGGCATCTGTATTTTCAAGCGATATGCATCCGCCTTTTAACTTGCAATATGTTTCCAGACCTAATCGTTCGCAGTTTTTCGGAGCGGCAATGGTTTTAACCCTCTTTACTGCCTCATCAATATTTTTTACAATCTTATTTTTACCCACAATCATTATTACAGATTTTGGCCCATAGCAGATACACGCAACTCTGTTTGAATTTCCGTCTACATTGTACAAATCCCCATTTTCAGTTATGGCATTTGAACTGCACAAATACGCATCTGCCGAAAATGATTTTCTGTAAATATCATTTACATCATCACGCGAAAGATTATCGGCATATCTGTCCAAAAAATTATATTTTCCGCATCTTAAATGGTCGATAACACCACATTCAAAAAGTGACATTGATCCGCCCACTCCAACAGTATCTCCTTCATTTAATAGACTTTTTACAATCTCAAATGCCACATTTTTATCCTTGGCAAAATAACCCTTCATATTGTTTTTTTCAAGGTTTGCAATTACCTTTTCAAATTTTTTATTCATACGTCTTCACCCAATTTATACTGTATCACAAACAAAAAACATAGTCAACTGCTACCTTCAAAATACAAAAAGCCGTCAACATTTATTGCAAAAATGCATAAAATAATTATAACTTTAGTTAAGGGAGCGATAAAATGCCAAAACATTATTTTCTAGGCGGTAATACGCCATACGGTTTTTTCTCGTACTACGATTACCTTATAGAACAAAAAACTGCTGAAAAAATATATTGTATAAAAGGCGGACCAGGAACGGGAAAATCTTCACTTATGAAAAAAGTAGGAAAGCTTATGGAGGAAAAAGGACTTACCGTAGAGTTTGCGCATTGCTCGTCCGATCCAAATTCGCTAGACGGGCTTATCATAAAAGAAAAAAACATTGCGTTTGTAGATGGTACATCTCCGCATATTGTCGACCCAAAAACTCCCGGTGCAGTAGATTTTATTTTAAATATGGGTACATTCTGGGATGAAGACGGCATACGTACCCACAAAAACGAAATAATAAGCTTAAATAAAGAAATTTCTGCACTTTTCTCCCACGCGTACAAATACTTAGCTTCTGCAAAATGCATATGGGATGATAGCAATATTATATATTCAAAAATTATTCCCGATAACGCACACGAAAAATTTGCAGATACGATATTAAACAATGAATTTAAAAATCTACCTGTTTCAACAAAAAAAGGTGAAGTGCGCAAGCTGTTTGCCACCGCATTTACACCCGAAGGTATCATAAGCACTATAGACACATTAGTCGAGAATTGTAAAACTTATATCCTTAAAGGTTTTGCAGGAAATGTCTTAAACACCATATCAAATATGGCATCATCACGCGGACTTTATACAGAAAATTACTATAATCCTATGGAGCCATCATCGCTTATCGAACACCTTGTCATTCCGCAGGTTGGCATCGCATTTGTTTCATCAAATACTCTGCACGAATTTGATAAAGGCGAGATAATCGACTTTAACGAATACTATCAAAAAGATATGCTCGACAAATACTCTTCTGACATATTATACAACGACCACCTTATAGGTGAGATTATTTCAAAAACATCGTCAACTATTGCAAAAGCAAAAAAAATTCACGACGAGCTTGAAAAATGTTATATTCCATATATGGATTTTAAAAATATTGACAAAGAATACGAAAAATTAATAAACACGTTATAAAATATATTATCTTTTTATAATGTATATATGCAAAAATCATAATGAAGTGGTGATGTCCTCATCAGTCCACAAAAGTGGGTCAATGAGGGCATCGCCTCAACTTTTAAACAACTAACAGTTATGATTTTTATCTTAATTTGCTTTTTTTTCATTTAAAATTATGTTGTTGTACCAAGCTCTTAAAAATATCTTTCTCTTTGCCAAATCATCAAGCGGTCCAAGCTTTGTATATTTGCAGTTTTTACTAAGTACAAGCAGCTTTCTTCTGTGTTTTTCCTTATCAAGGTTATAGTATGACAGGTTTTTGCATTTCAAATATTTGCTGCTGCAGTGTCCTAGCTCTTGTGCGAGCCTATTTATTTTTTTTGCTTCAATGGCGCATTCGCCTTTTAAAAATCCGTACAATTCTTCCTCCTCCATTTGGCACACCTTGGCACAATGATATACGCTTCCCATATTGTGACATAATATCTCCGCTGCCAGGTTTGGACAATCTTTCGATGTAAAAACCTTTGTATTCATATGCAACACCTCGACTTTTATTACGTATTACGTAATATATTACGTTATACGTAAAATATACCACTATATTTTGCGTTTGTCAATAGATTTTAAATAATTTTAAAAATTAATATTGCATTTTGCGTAATAGTATGTTATTATCTTAATATGGGGTGATTTAAAATGAAAAATATTAGTTCCAACCTTAGAAAGTTGCGTCTTGAAAGGGATTATACCCTTGCTGCTCTTTCAAAGCTGATAGGAGTAACCGATGCCACTCTTCAGAGGTATGAAAGCGGCGAAATAAAAACTATAAAGCCAGAGATACTCATAAAGCTTGCCGATGCGCTTGGATGTAGCGACCCTATGTATATTCTGGGCTATGAACGACCAAACTATAACACCTACGAACCAACTAAAAGCATTCCTATACTGGGTACAGTTTCGGCAGGTCTGCCTATTTACGCAGAGGAAAATTATGAAGGCTATACCTGCACTGACGCACCTGAAGATGATTTATATGCACTGAGAGTACGGGGTGACAGTATGAATGCTGCGGGTATAAATCAGGGGGATATACTTATATTCAGAAAACAACCTACAGTTGAAAACGGCGAAATAGCTGTAGTAATGGTAAATGACAGCGAGGCTACTGTAAAAAAATTTTACAGAAACGGAAATCAAATTACACTTTTTCCGCAGTCAAACAATCCTATCCATCAGCCGCAGATATATGATATATCCGACACAAATGTCCGTATAGTAGGCAAAGTGGTGGAAAGCAAAACAAGATTTTGAAATCAATAAAATTTTCGCAATTTATATTTGTATAGCAGATTTACAAATTGCCTTAATCCAAATCACATAAATTATGATAGCAAAAAAACCTTCCCGATTGGGAAGGTTTTTTATATATTATTTAAATTATTCTTCTACAGTTTCTACAGCTTCTGCTACTTCTTCTGCAATTTCCTCAGCAGGCTCTTCCTCAGCAAGAAGCGCTCTTATGCTAAGACCGATTTTCTGTTTTTCAAGATCAAGCTCAACTATTTTAGCCTGAACGTGCTGACCAACAGTAAGCTCGTCCTCAACCTTACCTATTCTCTTGTTTGCAACCTGAGAAATATGGATAAGACCGTCTACTCCAGGGAAAATCTGCGCGAAAGCACCAAATGGTACTATTCTAACGATTTTGCATTCGATAACCTTGTCAAGCTCAAGCTCTGATTTAGCTTTTTCCCAAGGGTTGTCCTCAACCTTTTTGAAACCAAGAGAAACTTTTCCAGCTTCTTTATCACACTCGATGATATAAACCTCTATTGCGTCGCCAACCTTAACAACCTCAGACGGATGTTTGATTTTTGACCAAGAAAGCTCAGAAATGTGAACAAGACCATCTACACCGCCAACATCAACAAATGCACCGAAAGATGTAAGTGATTTAACGATACCTTCATATTTCTTACCAACTTCCGCACTTGCCCAAAACTCTTCAGCAAGCTTGCTCTTTTCTTCTTTAAGAACGCTCTTAATAGAACCAACAACTTTGTTTCTGCCACGTCTTTTTGAAATGTCGATAATTCTGAATTTAACTTCAGTACCAACAAGTAGGCTTAGGTCGCTTAAGAATCTGTCACTTGCCTGTGATGCAGGAACGAAAATTCTCATACCCTTGTAAAGAACGATAACACCGCCGTTAACAGCGTCTATTACCTTACCCTCAAGAACTTCTTTGCTTTCTAACGCCTGGTCTAGAAGTGCAGCGTTTTTAATTGAATCAATTTTCTTTTTAGAAAGAGTAACTTCGCCTTCAACGTCACTTACTCTAACTACAAATACTTCGATTTCGTCGCCAGGTTTAACCATATCATAGATGCTAACTGTTGGATCATCTGTCATTTCAGTAGCAGGTACAAATCCGTCAGATTTGTAGCCAAGGTTAACGCTAACTCCGTTATCCTGTACTCTAATTACAGTACCTTTAACTATGTCCCCTGTATTTAAAGTTATTAAAGATTTTTCATACTCCTCAAATTCTTTGGCGAAATCCATAACGCCGTTTTCTTTTTCTGTCATATTACTGACTACCTCCTTAATTATCCACAGCGGTGTTGAGGCACCTGCTGTTATACCAACTTTATTTTTTGGTATATCTATATCTTGAGGAAATTCCTCAAAACTTTCTATTTTGTAAGTATCCTTGCAATGCATTTTGCATATATCCGCAAGCTTATTTGTGTTCGAGCTGTTTTTACCGCCGATCACTATCATTACGTCAGATTTCTTTGAAATCTCCGCCGCCTCTGTCTGTCTTTCAGACGTCGCTTTACATATTGTATCAAAAACTTTAGTGTTTTGGCAATAGTTTTTTAAAAAATTTGTAATTTTTTCAAAAGTTTTTCTGTCAAGAGTTGTCTGCGATACTATACATATATCGTCAGAAGGGCTAATATTTTCTTCTAATCCCTCTGTATCAGTGGTAATAACAGCACTGCCTTCACACCAACCATTTATACCTATTACCTCTGGATGTGTGCTGTCACCAACTATAACAATCTTTTTACCGCTTTTATGATTTTCAGAAACTATCTTGTGAATTTTCTTCACATACGGACAGGTAAGGTCCACGTATTCTATGCCTCTTTCATCGAGTATATCTATTATGTTTTTACCTACACCGTGAGTTCTTATGGCGAGCTTGTACCCGTCTTTCAAATCGTCTATATTATCAATACTTTCAACACCATTTTCTTTAAGCCTGTCCACAACGTTTCTGTTGTGTATTATAGGCCCGAATGTTGAAATCTTTTCATCTTTACATTTTTCCAAAAGATAGCTTACCGCTCTGTCAACACCAAAGCAAAATCCCGCACTTTTAGCTAATATAATAGGCATATTACTTTGCTCCTAAACTTAATATTCTGCTGTAAACGTCCTTGCTAAGCCTATCTAAATCTTCAGCATGAAGCTTTTGTCCTTTATACTCTGCAAAGTCAACAGGCTCACCAATTCTAAGTACAACCTCTTTAAACAGCTTAAACTCAGTATCTATGTATATAGGCACAATCTTTGTACCTGCTTTTGCAGCGATTAGCGCTATGCCTGCCTTAACCTTAACCTTTTCTACCTTTTTCTCCCTTGCGCCTGTAGGGAATATTCCAAGTACATTTTCCTCTTTAAGAGCCTTTAGTGCCGCCTTAACTGCGCCAATATCACCTGTACCGCGTTTAACAGGAAACGCCTTAACAGCCTTTAGCACGCTACTTACTACAGGTATCTTAAAAAGCTCTGCCTTTGCCATAAAGGTAACCGGCCTTGTAAGGTAGATTATAAGCATCACAGGGTCCCACAGACTTATGTGATTTGCACATATCATACAACCGCCCTCACGTGGAATGTTTTCCTCACCCTCAACTCTTACCCTAAATATTACATTTAAAAATGCCTTAACAATCGGCTTTACTATTTTCAAAAACATATATTTAACCTCATAACTCAGGTCAGTCAACACCAACCCATAATATGATATAATTATACATCAGATTCCAAAAATAGACAATAGTTATTTAAAAATTATTTTGTTTAACACCGAGATATTGTCCTCCACCAAAACGGTTTTTTCGTCCATGAGCATCTCTATGTTATCTGTTTTAGCCCTCATTTCCACCTTAAGCTTTTCTCCTTTTTTTGCAGGATATATCTCAACCACAGAAGGCGCGTAAAGTTCAAGCTCCTTTCGGTAACTGTCCAGCACATCAACCTTTTCGCCGTTTACAAGGATATGATAATTATCCGATGGTTCTCCCGATTTTACGCTAAATTCCACAGTTCCTTTTATTATCGCCCCATCACCCGATACCTCTATCCCCTCGTACGACTCTATCTTTGTAAAAACTTCTCGCGTTGGCTCATTTTTTAAACCTATCTGCGATATCACAACCAAGAAGAACATCACAAATGCAAAACGGCAAAGGTATACAAACACTTTGCCGTCAAATATATTTTTTATTTTAAGCTTTTTCATATAGGAGCACCTCGCACAAACTTTTATATAGTTTATGCAAAAATGCCCGTAATAATTCTACACATTTGCCCCCGCAAGATAACCTGTGGAAAACGCTATCTGGAGATTAAAACCGCCTGTGTACGCATCAACGTCTATTACCTCGCCTGCGAAATACACACCGGGCACTATTTTAGATTCCATAGTGCTGGGATTTATCTCCTTAACTTCTATTCCGCCCGACGATATTATAGCCTCATCTATCGGTCTGAATTCCTTAACTGTAAATCTTAAATCCTTAAGTAGCGACACAAATTTGTGCCTTTCATCGCGAGTTATCTCGTTTGTCTTTTTTCTTTCTTCTATCCCCGAAAGCTTTGCTATTACAGGAATAAGCTTTTGCGGAAGAAGCTTATCAAGCGAGTTTATAAAGTCTTTGTTTTTAAATTCCTCAAAATCCCTAAGCACCCTTTTGTCAAGAGTTTCAAAATCAAGAGCAGGCTTTAAGTCAACAGAAATTTTATACTCACCGTCCGACAAATCGCGTATGTGACTGCTCGCACTAAGTACTATCGGTCCCGATACGCCGTAATGTGTAAATAGCATCTCGCCAAAATCATCATACATCTTTTTGCCGTTTTTGTATACAGTTAGCGATACATTTTTAAGCGATAACCCCTGCATATCCGATGCCTCTTTTTCGCATAGTACCATAGGCACAAGCGACGGCTTTACAGGCACTATAGTATGGCCAAGCTTTTTTGCAAATTTGTACCCGTCACCTGTCGAGCCTGTGTTTGGATAGCTAAGTCCGCCTGTTGCTATTATCACCTTGTCGCAGGTTACAAATTTTCTGTCCTTAAGCACAACCTTTTTCTTGCCATCATCGTCAACCGATATATCAGTAACCTCTCCGTTATGCACCTTTACACCAGATATGGACATAAACTTTTTTAGCGCGTTTAACACGTCTTTCGCTTTGTCTGATACTGGAAATACCCTCTCACCGCGCTCCACCTTGGTTTCTACGCCAAGCTTATTTAAAAGCGCGATTAACTGCGTGTTGGTAAATGTATAAAAAGCGCTGTATAAAAAGTTACTGTTTACAGGTGTATTTTCTATAAACTCGGAAATATCCGCGTTGTTTGTAATGTTGCATCTGCCCTTGCCTGTGATAAGAAGCTTTTTACCAAGACTTGCGTTTTTTTCTATTAAAACAACACTGTTTCCGCGCCTTGCCGCAATGGAAGCCGCCATCATACCTGCAGGGCCTCCGCCTATCACAACTACCTTTGAATTTGCCATATATTTCTCCGTTTTATTCTTCGCTAAATTTTTCGTATACCTGATATTCGTCCCAAATGTTTTCAAGGTGGTTTAATACCTCGCTCATTTCATCCTTCTTTCTCATAACAAGTGCAACGATAAGCGCATTTATAATGCTTAGCGGTACTACAAGCGAGTCAACAAAATTTGACATATCGCTCCTTGCTATAAGTGAAAAATCAGCAGATTTTGCTATTGGCGAAAGTTTACTGTCAGTTATAGCTATAACCTTACTTCCCCTGTCCGATGCATACTTTAGCGCATTTATGGTCTTTCTTGAATATCTTGGAAAGCTTATGCCAATAACTACATCTTTTTCGTCTATTCTAAATATCTGTTCAAATGTTTCGCTTGCAGATGTAGTATTTATAATCTTTACATTAGGAAATATGAGATTTAAATAAAAGCCCAAAAAATTCGCAAGTGAATAACAGCTTCGTGTACCAAGTATATAAATGTTTTTCGCCTGCATAATGGTTTCAACTGCGCCTGCAAATGCCTCGCCGTCCACCTCATCAATGCTAAGACGAAGTTTATCCATATCCGATTGAAGAACGCTTTTAAGTATGTCCTTGTCACCCAGTTTAGTGCTTGTAATCTCTATTCTCTGTGCAGCAGTAAGCTTGTTTCTTATAATCTCCTGAAGATTTTTTTGAAGCTTTGGATAACCCTCAAAGCCTATCTCGGAGGCAAATCTTACAACTGTAGACTCGCTTACGCCTACTACTTTAGATAGCTTTGCCGCAGTCATAAATGCCGCCTTGTCATAATGCTCTATTATATAGTTTGCAATAAGCTTCTGCCCTTTGCTAAAGCTGTCCATAGAAGATTTAATTTTCTCTATCAAATCAGCGTTCATACCCTCATCACCTTTCAAAAAACAATCAAAACCCCCAATCTCTTGGGGGTTTTGCATTTCTGGCTGTTGTCGAGATAAAAATATAACTATATATTTTTAAATCCTTTCGGCTATTAAAGTTTTGTAACGTTAGCAGCCTGAGGACCCTTATTTCCTTCGATAACTTCGAATTCTACGCTATCACCTTCGTTAAGTGATTTGTAGCCTTCCATTGAAATTGCAGAAAAATGAACAAATACGTCTGTTCCGTCTTCGCATTCAATAAAGCCGTAGCCCTTTTCAGAGTTGAACCATTTTACTGTACCTTTTTGCATTGAACGTACCTCCTAAATATTACAGGCGGAAAATTCTACCACCCTATAAAAAAGTATATCATAGCGTATATTAAAAGTCAATCACTTTTTTACCAAATAAAACACTCTTTCTTCGTCATTTTTCGGCATTTCAAGAGACATATCACCG
Organism: Clostridia bacterium; assembly: GCA_045540815.1. Taxonomy (GTDB): domain Bacteria; phylum Bacillota; class Clostridia; order UMGS1810; family UMGS1810; genus JAZQHR01. The sequence continues at coordinate 60,170 of JAZQHY010000036.1, forward strand.
TACTTTTTCACGTCTACAAGCCCTGCCTTTTCAAGTGCATTTAATATTTCGTTATCTTCGTAGCATCGCTCCACGTGATATTCGTCTATCCTTTCGTATTTGCCATCGTCTTCTACGAAAAATGTCAGGAAAAACTCGCACAATTTAGTTTCATTATCGTAGCTGTTTTCCCACACATAAAATATCTCATCTGTATCGTATGTGTAAGTGTTTTCAGAAAGCACGTTTTCAAACTTGTATTTGGTGTTTATATCAAATATTAAAAGTCCGCCCTCATTAAGATAGTTTTTGCATAGCGCAAATATATGCTCAAGGTCTTTTGTATCGGTTATGTAGTTAAAACTGTCAAGAAGGCAGATTATCACATCAACCGTACCGTACAGTTCAAACTCGCGCATATCCTGATTTAAATAAAGTATGTTTTTGCCCACACTTTTTTGCATAGCCACATCAAGCATACTCTCCGACATATCTATACCTATCATATCGTAACCGCGGTCAGACAGAATATTGCACATAGTTCCCGTACCGCACCCAAGCTCGCATATAAGCTCTGGCTTACCTTTAAAATGCTTTTTAAATAATTCTTCCAAATAATCCGCCCTTTTTTCATACTCCACGTCTGTGGTAAGCGAATCATATATATACGCAAATGAAGAATAACTTGCCATAATAAACCACCCTAAATCTTTTCAAGTCTTGCGTAAGACGACATAAGCGTACGCACGCCAAACTTTTTAAAATCTATTTTAAGCTCCGAGTCACCGCCTGCATCGTTTATGCCTATTATAATGCCCTCGCCAAACTTCTTGTGCGAAACCGCATCTCCTATAGAATATGATGTCGATGCTGTCGGTTTGGTATCAAGATTATACGCCTTTATCACGCTATCAAGCGTAGGCTTTTTCGTACCTCCAAAACCACCTGCGTATGACGATGTTTCCGCTGAATACGAGCTTCCAAAACCGCCTTTATACGACGAACCAAATCCACCGCCGTAAGATGAGCCAAATGAATTTACCTGTTCCTTTTTCGGTTCGGCTATTCTTAAAATAAGCTCGTTTGGTATCTCGTGCACAAAATCGGATATCATCTTAGACTCTGTCTTACCAAATACCGTTCTAAGCTTTGCATACGTCATATAAAGCTTTTTCTTTGCACGTGTAATACCCACATAGCAAAGTCTGCGTTCTTCCTCAAGCTCGTCTTGTTCAAACATAGACTGATAGCTTGGGAAAAGTCCGTTTTCCATTCCGCACATAAATACCACAGGAAACTCAAGTCCCTTTGCACTGTGAAGTGTCATAAGCACTATCGCGTCTTGATTTTCGTCATAATTGTCGACGTCGGATACCAGCGAAATGTTGTCCAAAAATCCTTCAAATGAAGGCTCGTCTACATTTTCTTCATACTCCACCGCTTTGGATTTTAATTCCTCTACGTTTTCTATTCGTCCGCGCGCCTCAATGGTGTTTTCCATCTCAAGCGATTTTATGTAGCCTGTATCAATTAGCACTCTGTCAACCACTTCGGACACCTTAATATTTGGCACATCTGCGCGAATTTTATTTATCATATCAGCAAATTCTTTTAGCTTTGCCGACGATTTTCCAAGTGCATCGTAATATTCCTCGCCCGCCATTATCTCAAACATACTCTTTGAAACACCATTTGCGAGCATCTCTACTCTGCCAACTGTAGTATCACCAATGCCACGCTTTGGCACGTTTATAATCCTCTTTAGGTTTATATCATCGTGCGGATTGTTTATAACACGAAGGTACGCAAGGATATCCTTTATTTCCTTTGTATCGTAGAATCTAAGTCCCGAAAGCACCCTGTACGGACACATAAGGTTATCTTCAAATGCACGTGTCTGCGCGTTTGTGCGGTAAAGTATTGCAATATCCGCATATTTATAATCCCCCGATGCCACAAGCTTTTCTATCTCATTTGAGATATACATAGCCTCTTCTATCTGGTTTTCAGTTGATTTAAGTGTTATTTTGTCACCTTCGCCAAGGTCTGTCCAAAGACTTTTTGACTTTCTCTCGGAATTATTTGAAATGACCGCATTTGCCGCGTCAAGTATGTTTTGTGTAGAACGATAATTCTGCTCAAGCTTAATGTTCTTTGCATCTTTAAACTGCTTTTCAAAATCAAGAATGTTTCTTATATTCGCACCCCTGAATTTGTATATACTCTGGTCGTCATCACCTACTACGCAAAGGTTTCTGTGCTTCCCGGCAAGAATACTTATAAGAGCATACTGCGCATTGTTCGTATCCTGATACTCGTCTACAAGTATGTATTTAAACTTTTCCTGATAATACTCTGCAATGTCAGGATTGTTTCTTAAAAGCTCAATAGTCTTTACTATCAGGTCATCAAAATCAAGCGCATTGTTTTCAAAAAGCTTGTTTTGGTACGCAGTATATATTCTCGCAAACCCTTCTTCGCGAAAATTCCCTTCACTCTCCTCAGCATACTGTTTAGGCGATACAAGCTCGTCTTTTGCACTGCTTATACGCGCCATACAAGACTTTACAGGATACATATCCTCATTTAAATTACACGCCAAAATACAATCCTTTATAAGCCTTTTCTGGTCAGAGGTGTCATATATTGTAAAATTAGAAGTATAGCCGATTTTATCTATATCGCGTCTTAGTATTCGAAGGCACGCCGAGTGAAATGTCTTTATCCATATAAACTCTGCCGCATCGCCAACCAATGCAGTTATTCTCTCCTGCATTTCGCGTGCCGCTTTGTTTGTAAATGTGATTGCAAGTATCTCCGACGGTCTTGCAAGGTTTTGTTCAAGTATATATGCTATACGGTGTGTAAGCGTCTTTGTCTTACCCGAGCCTGCACCTGCAAGAACAAGCACAGGACCTTCGGTAGCATACACCGCTTCTTTTTGTCTGTCGTTTAATCCTTCTACTAATTTGCTCATTCCTCGTCCTCGCCTATCATAAAGTAAATGTAACTCCAAAATTCTTCAATACCCATATTATTCACCGTAGAAAACGGAATAATGATATCGTCACCGCCAAGCTTAAGGGTAGCTATAATCTCACGAAGATTTTCTTCCATCTTGGTTTTTGACAGCTTGTCACACTTTGTAGCAACCACTACAGCCCTTTCACAAAACTTACGTACAAAGTTCATCATCATTATGTCGTCACTTGTCGGTTTGTGCCTTGAATCGACGAGCAGTATAATCTGGCATAATTGTTCTCTTCCCGACAGATAAGTTTCTATCATATTACCCCATTTTTTCTTTTCCTCTTTGGAAACCCTTGCAAAGCCGTAGCCCGGAAGGTCCACAAAGTTTACAGTATCGTCTATGTTGTAAAAATTTATGGTAGCAGTTTTGCCCGGTTTTTGACTCACTCTGGCAAGACTTTTTCTGTTTAAAAGCTTGTTTATAAGCGACGATTTACCCACGTTCGACCTTCCTGCAAATGCAAATTCAGGATAATCGGTATTTGGATACTGTTTCGGATTCACCGCCGATATTGTAAGTGATGCGTTATGCAAATTCATAATTTTCTCCCTTTACTTTTGTATGCGGAAAATTCAGCGTATTATTTATCTTCCTTGCCCGCAAGCGCAGTTTTAAGTACTTTTTCAACACTCTCCACCGCTACAAAATTTATTTCATTTCTTATTGTTTTATCTATTTCTTCTAAATCGTTCTTGTTTTCTGACGGAATGATAATAGTCCTTATACCTGCCGTGTATGCTGCAAGCGCCTTTTCTTTAAGTCCGCCTATAGGAAGTACACGTCCGCGGAGTGTAATTTCACCTGTCATAGCCACGTCCCTCTTTACAGGCACTCCTGTAAGCGACGACACAAGCGCAGTCGCAATGGTTATACCTGCAGATGGTCCATCCTTTGGCGTAGCGCCTTCAGGCACGTGAATGTGAATATCTGTGTTTTTGTAAAAGTCAGCGTCAATTCCAAGCTCTTTAGCATTCCCACGAATATAGCTTATAGCCGCCTTTGCCGATTCCTTCATAACATCACCAAGCGAGCCTGTAAGCTCTATATTTCCGCTTCCCTTCATAGAGTTAACCTCTATAAACAGCGTATCTCCGCCAAATGGTGTCCACGCAAGGCCTGTAGCCACACCTACGATGTTTTTGTCGTTCATTTCCGATGGTTTGTATTTCGCTCTGCCAAGAAGCTTTTCTACGTTTCTGTTTGACACCGACACACTTTTCTTGTTCTCGGACACTATCATCTTAGCAATTTTTCTAAGCATATTGGCAATCTGTCGTTCAAGATTTCTAACGCCAGCCTCTTTGGTATATTTTTCAGCTATCACACCAAACATTTCATCATTTATCTTTACGTTAGACTTTTTAAGTCCGTGATTTTTAAGCTGTTTTGGGAATAAGTGCCTAGATGCTATGTGTATCTTTTCATCGGTAGTATATCCCGATAGGTTTATAACTTCCATTCGGTCAAGAAGCGTTCTGTCGATAGTGTCAAGTGTGTTTGCAGTAGCTACAAACATAACCTTTGATAAATCAAACGGAAGCTCTACGAAATGGTCGCGAAATGCATTATTCTGCTCTGCATCTAGCACTTCCAACAGTGCTGCCGACGGGTCACCTTTGAAATCCATACCCATCTTGTCAATCTCGTCAAGTAGGATTAAAGGATTTTTCGACCCTGCGTTTTTAAGCGCATTTATTATTCTGCCCGGCATCGCACCTATATAGGTCTTTCTGTGACCGCGAATGTCCGCCTCGTCACGCACACCGCCAAGCGATATTCTTACATAGTTTCTTCCTACCGCCTCGGCAATTGACCTTGCAATAGATGTCTTACCCACTCCCGGAGGTCCTACCAGGCATAGTATAGGTGATTTTATGTCAGGCGAAAGCTTTCTTATAGCAAGAAATTCAAGTATCCTCTCCTTCACCTTTTTCATTCCGTAGTGCTCATCTTCAAGTATGTTTTGAGCACGTTCAAGGTCAATTATTTCCTCTGTTTCCTTGCTCCACGGAATTTCTATAAGAGTTTCTATATAATTTCTTATAACAGACGCTTCAGGATTGCCCGCGTGCATCTTTCTAAGCTTTGAAAGCTCTTTTTCTGCCTTTTTCATAACAAAATCAGGCACGTTTGCGTTTTCTAACTGTTCTAAATAATCCTCTACCTCCTGTGCGGTAGAATCCTTGTCACCAAGCTCGTCCTGAATAGCCTTTATCTGCTCACGAAGATAATAATCCTTCTGGCTTTTGTCGATAGTTTTTCTAACCTTTTTGCTTATCTTACGCTCTACCTCTAAAATCTGCATTTCCTTATTCATAAGCTCCATAAGAAGATACAGCCTGTCTATAACTACAAATTCAGAAAGTATAGCCTGCTTGTCCTCCAACTGAAACGGCACGTTTGCACCAACCACGTCGGAAAATCTGTCTGCGTCCTTCACCCCTACAAGTGATGAAACCGCATCACTGTGGCCTCTGCCACTTTCAGCGAAATATTCGCCCACCTGCGATTTTAATTTCCTCATAACCGCCTCGGTGGCTATTCTTTCTTCCTCATCATTTTCATCTGCAACAGAATTTCTTTCCATTACTTCCGCTTCCATATAGTCCGCGTTGTCTGTAAATCGGATAAGTTCTGCCCTCTTTACACCCTCGACAAGCACACGTATCTCGTTTTCAGGAAGCCTTAAAAGCTGTTTCACCTTTCCAATTGTTCCAACTCTGTATACGTTATCATCAGTTACCTTTTCATCGGCAGGGTTTTTCTGCGCTATCATAAATATAGTCTGGTTCTCGGCAACGGCTCTTTCCATCGCCTTTACAGACTTTTCTCTTCCAACATCAAAGCTTATTATCATATATGGAAATACCGGAAGTCCCCTGATGGGAAGTACCGGCAGTATTTGTGTATTGTTGTTAGATTCCATTTTGTTTCTCCTTAAAATCTTCAGTAACTGATATTATACCATTTTACCGCCTTTTTTTCAAGTACCCTCCGCATTTACTTTCTTGCTACTTACAAAATTTATATTGTCACTTTTTGAAGGAAGTATGTCGGGAATGGTATTTTCGTCAAAGCATATATCTACCACCTCATTAATTTTGTCTACGCAAATTACATCTATGTCCATTTCTTCAAACATTTCCTGATAGTTTGCACTCGGTATTATAACCTTTTTCATACCAGCCTTTACCGCCGCCTCAATTTTTGACGCTACACCGCCCACAGCCTTTACCTTTCCCATTATGGATATCTCACCTGTCATAGCTATATCTTTTGGAAACGGCACGCCCGAAATAGCCGAATACACTGCGCTAAACATAGATATCCCTGCCGACGGACCGTCTACAGGCATACCGCCCGGAAAGTTTATATGCACGTTATAATCATCTAAATTGAGGCTAAACATATTTTTAAATACTGTCTTTATATTCTCCACCGCATTTTTTGCCGTGCTTGCCCGTTTTAGCTTTTGTCCCCTGCCGTCAAGCTCTTCTTCCTCTACTATTCCTGTTACAGTCATATTTCCTTTGCCGATATCACACTTTAGAGCTGTTGCCTCTATCTCCATCACAAGTCCGCTTCCATGACCTGAAACCGCAAGTCCGTTTACCACACCAACCTCCGAAAATTCGGCTACCTTCTTTTCAATGTGCGGTGAATACCTTCCAAATTCTATCACCCACTCTATATCGCATCGGGTAATATTTCTCCTTCCCTCAGAGAGCGCAACACTTCCTGCAATCTGTACAATGTTCACAGCATCTCTGCCATTTTCGGCATAATGCGAAATAAGCTCATCACAATCTTTATCCATTTGAAATCCGCCTTTTTCTGCAGCATTTTTGGAAATCATTCGTATATTTTCAGCTGACAACGGCTTAAAATATATTTCCACACATCTCGAACGTATCGCCGGAGGAATATCCTCGGGGCTTCTCGTGGTAGCTCCTACAAGTCTGAAATCTGCAGGAAGCCCTTCTTTAAAAATCTTGTGAATATGAGGCGGAATGTTTTTGTCATCGCTCGAATAGTACGAGCTTTCAAATATCACCTTTCTGTCCTCAAGCACCTTTAACAACCTGTTCAACTGCATAGGATGTAGCTCGCCTATCTCGTCTATAAAAAGCACCCCTCCGTGCGCCTTCGTTACTGCACCGGGTTTTGGCTTGGGTATTCCAGCCTGACCATAAGCCCCTGCGCCTTGATAGATAGGGTCATGCACCGAGCCGATAAGCGGGTCTGCAATATTTCTTTCATCAAACTGCATAGTTGTTGCATCTGTTTCTATAAACTTTGCTCCTGCTCCAAATGGTGAAACAGGGTTTTTCTTTGCATATTCAAGTATTATTCTTGCAGCAGCAGTCTTTCCCACCCCGGGCGGTCCGTATATTATAACGTGCTGAGGATTTGGTCCGCAAAGTGATGCTTTAAGTGCCTTTACCCCTTGCTCCTGACCTACTATCTCCATTAGACTCGAAGGTCTGGTTTTTTCGGATAACGGTACAGTAAGTTTTATTTCTTTCATTCGGCTAAGCTTTTCAAGCTCACGTTTTGATTCCGACTCTATCGCGCTTCTGCCGCTTTGCTGCGACCTTAATTGCGAAAAGAAATACAAGCCTATGATAACTGTAAATAAAAGCTGAATAGACACAAGTAATGTGTTAAGCAAAATTAATCACCCTCCTATTAATTTCAAAACAAAAAGCGAGAATAACCTAAATTATTCTCGCTTTATTTTTCCCAAATAAAAGTAATATATTTATTTTTTTGCTTTCTCATATTCTTTACACAAATGTGATACCGGACAAATGTCGCATTTTGGTTTTCGCGCATTACAAATCGCTCGTCCGTGATATACAAGCTGATGACAAAATCTCATCTGATAATCTTCCGGTACAAATTTTTTTAAATCAAATTCTATCTTGGTCGGGTCCTTTTCTTTAGTAAGTCCCAAACGATTTGTAAGACGTATTGCGTGCGTGTCTATAACGAGGGCAGGCTTTCCATACACATCTCCAAGTATAAGGTTAGCCGTTTTTCTGCCTACTCCTGCAAGTGCCGTAAGCTCCTCCATCGTATCAGGCACACGACCATTATACTTATACGCAATATCGGCTGACGATTTCTTTATATTTTCGCCCTTTGTCCTGTAAAATCCGCATGGTTTAATGATACTTTGAAGTTCTTCTAAATCAGCCTCGGCAAACTCCCATGGACTTTTATATTTTTCAAACAAATCCTTTGTAACAATATTCACTCTCGCATCGGTACACTGTGCCGATAACTGCACCGCCACCAATAGTTCGTGCGGAGTGGTAAAGTCAAGCGAGCATTTTGCGTGCGAATATACTACATCAAAAATCTCGCGTATCTTTTCTATTTTTTCTTTTCTTCTCAAAGTTTATTGCTCCCCTAAATTGTAATTTTATCAAAAATATCTTTTGTCACTGCTTCTTAAGTATATCTCTGGTGAACGTGAAGTCGTTTTTAAAATACATTTTGAGCACTCCGTGAAGATAATACTTATTTGTTATACTGCTTTTATCTTGAAGTTTATTTTTAAAATCATCGTATATCTCGCTGTACAAAAGCTCATTTTTATTGTGCGAAACTATGTATTTCTTTATATCATCAAGTAGGTCTTTGTCAATAAAAATATCATCTGTACAAATGTACTTTCCCTTGTCGCAAAGCACAAGGTTTCTAGTAAGAAATACCGTAAGACTTCGGTCATTTGTTTCGTATTTCTCTATGCCAAAAGTGTCACTGGCATATTTTTTTAGCTTTTTCAAATCATCTGTCTGGTGAATGTTTATGCCGTCCGGAAAATATTTTTTTATACAAATCGCGTAGTAATCTTTTACATCGGCCAATTTGTAAATAAACCTTTCGTTTAACGCATAAGACTTTTTAAGCGCATATTCGAGTATACTGTCTACCGATATGCTCACAAGGCCTCGTGACTTAAGTTCCTTTTTCAGCCTGTCTTTTGCGATCAATATATCTTCCACACCTCCGATACATATCGAAAGTATATCATATATCTCATCGCAAAACTTTTCAGAATCAGTGTTTACAAGATATAATTCAAGTTCAGGAATATATTTAAGTTTTGGATACACCCCTGTCTTAACCGCATAATCAAGCACGTACTCTTCTATTCCAAAATTATATTTTATATCTGATTTTTTAAACATTCTCTTATCTAAAACGCCGTTCAATGTAAAGGTAACCAATATCGACAAAAGGTTTTTTAAGTCCTTTTCAACTTCCTTTATCATCTGCCTTACGCGTTCCTTGGAAAGTCCTATTTCATTTCCAATCGCAGTAAGCGTTTGACCTTCAGCCTTTTTCACATAAAGCCTAAAAAACTTATTCACCTTTACAAATTCTGAGCAGTCACGCACTATGCTTTCAGGAGAATGCTTAAACACCTCAAGCGCGCTGTCAAGCCTTTTTATACAATTTTTACTTAAGTACAGCCCTCTCTCTGCCAAAAATGCGTTGTAGTTTACCACATCGCCTATCTTTACCGCTCCTGCATCTTTAAGCTGCGCTATAATTCTGCTGCTAAGACCTCCAGCTTTCAGACATTCTATGTCAAGCTCTTTGTTTTCGTCGGCAACAGTTACATTTGCATCACCTATTACACCCGACTTTTCTTTTATGCTATCGTGCCAATACGCATATATTTTATCTATATACACACTTCCAAAATTCTTAACGCTTTTGAGTGTGTTTAAATCAAATTTGGATAAATCACCAAGAGTGTGTATACCGTTTTCACGGCAATGTTTTATAAAAAGACAAAAATGTCTTCCGCCAAAAAACAAATCCACAGGGTAATCCCGTAGGTTTCTTGCGGCAACAAGATATATAGGCATATCGTCGTTTTTACCATTGTCAAAATAAGCATTGTATCTTGCTACAATGCTGTCTAATTTTGTTTTTCCTATACCCTTGACATTTTTAAGCTTAGTAAAATCAAATCCGTCAAGGTCGTTCATAGTTTTAAAACCGCGCTTATCACAGTATTTCACAAAGAGGTTAAAAGTATTTTCGCAGTACACGTCACGTATGTTTTTCATATTTTCCTCCCCGGCAAAACGATGTTTTTGCCATCTAAATATTACTAAACACTTAGGCGCATTAGCCTGTATGCGCCGACTGCCATAACCCTTGGTGCTTTGCAAATTGGATAATCCCGTTATGTAACAGTATGCTGGCATTTCAATAATTTAAACACCATCACTGTCACAAATTTGCATCTATCTAAGTATTTTATTTTCAAGTTTTCTTTTAAATTCCACGAATTTCGTTTCACTCTCGCCAAGTGGCAAAGTAAACACAGTAAAAAATCCCATTCTGTTTCCGCCATATATATCAGTAAAGAGCTGGTCACCTACAAGTGCAGTAGTTTGAGGATTTGTACCCATATATTCCATAGCCTGTCTTAGATATTTTCTTCTTGGCTTTAGTGCATTGTGCCTGTAATATACGCCAAGATTTTTTGAAAATGTTTCTACTCTTTCAAGATTGTTATTCGAAACAATCGAATAGCTTATACCGTATCCTTTAAGCTTATCAAAAAGTTCCAACACCTGGAGTGTAGGTTCTTTATCTGATGCTTTAACAAGCGTATTATCTATGTCAAATACTATTCCTTTTATCCCTTTTTCTATTAGACTTTCAAGCGGAAATTCACTAATAGAATTTATAATCATATCCGGCTTTAAATTTTCTAACATTGCTGCCTCCTGACTGATAATCAAACGCTAACTTTTTTACAAACACATTGTAATTTTTGTACAATTACATATTTTTCATAATATACACAAATAAAAATGAGCGGCAAAAAGAATTTGCCGCTCAGCTTTTAACCTAAATATGTTCTTACAATTTCGTTGACCATTTTGCCGTCCGCTCTACCCTTAACTTTAGGAAGAACATCAGCCATAATTTTACCCATATCCTTTATAGAGGTAGCCCCTACAGTTTCAATGGATTTCTTTACAATCTCATCTAATTCCTCTTTTGTTAGCTGGGAAGGCAAATACCCTACTAAAACTTCAATTTCCTTTTTAAGCTCGCCTATAAGGTCGTCTCTGCCGCTTTTTTCATAGTCAGGCAAAACGTCCCTGCGCTTTTTAAGCTCTTTGGCGATAACCTCAATAACACCATCGTCATCAAGTGTAACTTTATTATCTTTTTCAACCTGAAGTACAGCTGCTCTGATGCCCTGTACAGTATTTTTTCTGATTGTGTCCTTGCTTTTCATAGAGAATTTTAAGTCTTCTGCCAATTTATCTTTCAAAGTCATAATATAACCCTCATTTCAAATACAAGATTTAAAAAAATACTTATCTGTAAGATCTCTTTCTAGCTGCCTCAGATTTCTTTTTACGTCTAACACTAGGTTTTTCGTAATGTTCTCTTTTTCTAACTTCTGCTAAAACGCCTGCTTTCGCACACTGACGTTTAAATCTTCTAAGAGCATTATCTAAAGATTCATTTTCTTTTATTCTAATTTCTGACACTCAAATCCCCTCCCTCCGATTACTACACTTGCATTATAATATATAATGCATCACATTGAATTCGGGATTAGATAAAATTCATACATATTACATTATACATATTTTGCGTGAGCTTGTCAAGAGTTAATTTGCAAACATATCCACAAAAGCGATTTGTATTTCAGGTTTTATGCACAACTTAATAATGCACCGCATCAAACATACGCAAAAACCGACCGAGATTCCTCTCAGTCGGCCTTATTTTTAATATTCCAATACTGCTACTGTGTGCATATTAAACTTATCAACAGTAAATGTTACATAACCGTCTTTTTGCTTAAATTTAAGTTTTTTGTTTTCAGGAGCAAGATAAACCTTTTTAACCTTTTTGTCAGTCTTTATCTTGACATCTGTATTATAAATATCAGGCAAGTCTTCGATAACAGTAACATTACCTCTTCTTATTGGTGTAGCATACAATAGATGAAGAGCATATCTTGACTTTTCAGGCTGATTCCACAAAACTGCTCTGCCCTTACTCATTAGCTTTACGTCAAGCACCTTGTCATTATACACAAGGTTAAGCGCATTTATGAAGTAGTTTCTAAAATATTCAGAGCCTGATGCATTGTATATTTCACATATCTTATGAGAAAGATATACCACTCTGCCCTTCTTAACAGCTGCCGGATACTGAGATGCTTCCTTTCTGTACGGTGTATTTTTGTGTCCGCAGAAGTTTTCATAAGTTCTTCTTGAATACGGCTCGTAAATCTCTGCAAGCACTTCGCCGTCTGTAACCTCAACGCGTCTACCCGGTTTATAAAGAAGGAACGGAGATGTAACCATACCTTCAGATAGTTTGTTGCCAACCTTTATATAGTCAAGTTCATATTCCGATGCACCTATATATTTTGCGCCAACATCCACAAGGAATTTTTCACCTGAAACATCCAGTCCGCTATCACCTGACACAAGTAAGCCTCCGCCGTTTGCAACAAATTCATTTATCTTTTTAGCGGTTTCTTCATCAAGAATAATATTGTCAGGAAGGATTATTGTATCATATATTGATAGGTCCTCATCGTCACGGATAATCTGAAAATCTGTCTGTGTTTCCAAAAGCATTTTCATAACGCCGTCATCAGATGCATTTCTATCAGAAACAATTGCACCCTGAAGTTCCTTTGTAACGCTCTCTTTTAAAAGCATTACGCCAAGACGCGATGTATCCTTAATGCCATCAGCATATTCTTCAATTTTTTCTACATAATTGTAAGCTTCGCCGATTATACGATATGTTTCAAGGTCCATTTCACCGCTTGGATGACAATGGTCACCTGTGCTGCAACCTGCACCAAATGCAATCATAGCAGCAGCTTCATATTTAAGCGCGTCAGGAGTTTTAAAACCGCCAAACTCTCCCCAGTCGGTATGGAATTTACCAGTCATACCGATATACGACTTACCGCTTTTAACAAAATACTTTGCGCGCATAGGCATCTTATCATATCCGCCCCACGCAGTAGGTAGGTCCTCCATCTCAAAATGAGTCTGATATTTATGCCACTGAGCACCATATATACTTGCACAACCATTACAGAATATAGTTCCTTCGGGATTATATTCTTTTAGTATATCATACGCGTTCTGCATAAATCTTTTACGTGTTCTTGCAAAAAATTCATGTGCATCCGCTGGTTTTTCAGGGTCAAGACCTTCCGCCCTCATTCCTTCCTTACATGCGTCACAGTAACATGGCGCACCGTGAAAAACTATATCGTAGAACAGACCGTCAACTCCGCCATATCTTTCGCATACTTCACGGGTGATTTCCAAAACGTGCTGACCATAGCCTGTGTTAGGGCATAAATCCATCCATAAGTTATTTCTTCGCGGGCTTTCAGGCGTTGCCTCAGGGTCATAAGGATAGCTTGAAATAAAGTTACCTTCTTTATTTCTTGCAAGCCATTCAGGATGAGCCAGTGCGTCATTTTCAGACCAACCGAATGTTATATACACCGGCGCACGCACACCAATCTCGTGTGCTGCTTCAATCTGCGCACCCAAAAGGTCAAAATCAAGTGTTGGATGTATTTTTCCGTATTTTGTAGGATAATAGCACCAACCGTGATGACACTTTGCAAAAAGAGTAATCGAGCTTACGTTACCCAATTTTAATGCTTTTTGAAAATTTTCTTTAGAAAAGCTTCCACCGACATTTGGCATTTTATCGCCTGTGTGGAAATCCATATGTACTTGTCTTCTTCGCATTATGCTTCCCCCATAAATTATCACACAAATTTTTTAAAACGAAATGCATTTTTCAAATTGAAATTATAGCACATTATACTAAAAGCAAGGCTATGCGCCTTGCTTTTAGATTTTGCTGTGCTTATTATATTTAGGGCACTAGGCACCTGTTACTCATTATTTAGGATTATCATATACCAAACATCATCGTTACCCGATGTAGCAAGAATTACTCTTGAACAGTTTCTTCCAACCTCTTTATATGATTTAATATCCGATGCACTACCAGAAGATGCTGTTATAGTCTTTTCTTTTCCGGTGTTAGAGTACACTACTTTAACCTTAGTACCATACGCACTTATTCTATAGAACTGATTTACATAATTCTCATGCAATGTAGTATTGTAACCATATTCTCTTCCTATATTAAAATATGTAGCGCCTGTACTTAGGTCTTGAGTTGTTACCTCCATTATACCATCATACTTATCATAAACCCAACCATAGAATATTCTTCTTGTATCGTCAGCATTTCTAGTTGTACTATTGCTATCTATAAGTGAAGGTTTAACCAAATTGAAGCTACTGTCTATTTTGATAGGGTTACCATTTAAAATATCGTCGCTAGGTGGTTTCAATACGCCATCAAGTATCCAACCTTCTGACTGCACACGAACATCATAAGGTGCCTCACCTGTATATGGATATCCGCCCTCGCTTCTAAATACAATTACAAATTCCTCAACCCATCCGGTTATATTATCAAGCTTATACTTAATAATGTCACCTTTTTTAACAGAATATCTTTTTGGTTCGTCACTATTTCGTGTTGCCATACTTGCTGCTGAAGATGCTACATTAGGCTCAGCATAAAGTGTTATACCGGAACCATTGAATCCCTGAATTTTAACAAGTTTAGTACCTGTCTCTTCGTCAAAAACTCTAGAAACCGAAGTAACCACTACTTCTCTTTGTTCTACATTTAAAGTTTGTGTTTCCGAACCATACAACAGCACATAATCAACTATATTATTTCCATCTATTGAATATGCCTTCATTGTACCATAAACTTCCGATAATTTTGCGTGCTGATGTTCTGAAGTAATACTGGTTATACTATACTTAGTAAGATCTGTCTTTTCAGCCTCTTCTACCGATATGAAACGCGGGCTTGAAGATAGGAAATATTCATATCCAAACGATTTTGAATAGTATTGATATGGAAGAGTATCACCACTATACAGCGTTGTCAAATAATTATCTTTTTCCTTGTTTGCCTCTGCAAGAGGTAATTCAATAGATGTAACAAAATCATTATCGTCTATTGTATATGCAATAAATTCATTTAGTCCACTAATTTTATCTGCAACATCAGATGCTGACAATGTTTCCTTAACACCTGCTTCATCTGTAAATCTTATCTTTCTAGCAGCAGTTAATATCTGCTGTTCACCATCTGTTTCAAATACAGCAATCTGAAGCTGAGCGTCTATACCTTGAGTCATACCACTATCTGCAAGTACACCAACATATATTTCCTGTGAGCCGCTTAATTCTGCCCATGAAACATACCCAAATGCATCTAGATATAATAGTGCTACATCACCCGGTTCAAACTCACCGCCGTCAAATGCTTTCTTATATTCCTTATTGACTTTGTACTGTGTAGTAAAATCAGATATTGTCTGAATATTAGTTTCATCAGTATAAATTTCGTTTATTTCAAAATCAGCAACAGTTTTTCTTGAAACTATGATTTCAGCAATACCATCATCTTTATTTGCTTCAGCTATTGATAAAACATCGCCAACCTGAATTTCAGAGAAATCCATTCTGTTGCCTTCAGTATCTGTTATATACACATATGACTTACCTAGATTGTCATCAGCAAGGAACTCAAAATCTTTAGTTTCAACCTCACCAGGGTCACCATCGTATGACTTATTGAAAATCTTGAAATTAACTGTGTCAATACCATTTACATATACACTCTTGTAATCTCTTACTATCACAGTATCATATGCTCTGCTGCCAGTTGATGATACCAAAGTGATGGAACCGTGAGTAATATTATCAAATAACGTTTTACTAAAATCTGTTCTGTAATATCCGTTGTATATTATCTTTCTAGTATCTATTTTTGCAGTTTTAACTTTGCTACCATTAAGATACGATAAAGCCTTTGAAGCCGAACTATATCCCAAATATGTTTCAGGTGTAATTACAAGAACTTCTTCTTTTTCGTGATAATCAATGTAAATAAGCTCTTTTCTATCAGGATCGCTATTGTCATAATATGCAGTTACACATCTTCCTATATAGTCATTTCTGTTTAAATTATCTCTGTGTGAAAATAATTTAAGACCATTTATCACCATGTGATACTGTCCAACTGCACTCGGACCATCTTTGCCAGTTACACCATTATCAGTTACCTGACCTTCTACCATACCCATTTCAAGAGTCTTGGTAAGAAGAGTTTGATTTTTCCTTGTAGAATATGAAACTTTATCGCCATATGAAACAAACTGTAGTATTTCTACATCAAGCGCATTATAAATCATTTGCGCAAAATCATATTTGATAAGATTATCAGTTGTTTTTGCATCAATACCATCTAGTAGTTTAAGTGAATCTGCCTGTCTGTAGTATGAATTCTTTGAACCAACCATAACATCGTATCCAAGAATTTTAACCATTGCCTCCACAGCAGTACCAAGAGTTATTTTTTCATCGTTTGATGCATATTCAGATTTAAGAACATTAATTACCTGAGCAAATTCCTCTGCAGTTACCTGAGCTCTTCCGTTCTCAAGCGCAGTTTTATCCATTATACCAAGTGCTGTTACAACCTTCAAAGCTTTATCATCATAGTTCTTATCTACAGGTTGTTCACTATCAGGTGTATTAGTCTCAACATCGCTACCCTCATCAGGTTTTTCCTCTTCAACTGGTGGAACGAAATCTTTTTCACCAAGAACTGTTACCTTGAAGTTATTTACCTTAAGTGGATTGGCTTGAGCATCGAAACCAACAGTACCTTCGTCGATATAATCTTTTACATGAACGTTCTCAAAAATTACACTTTCTTCACCGCCGTCAAGCTTAAGGTACATTGACATACCTTCACCACCATTAGATACCACTCTGGCAGTTACCACATTAGTTGCTTTAATTTCAAATGGCAAGCTATACGAACCATGTGTAGCTATAGAACCCCTTCTGAATGTTTTCAAAGAAACAGTGCTCTTCTTAGGGTTTATTTCCATATAATAAAAATTACCTTTATCAATGTAGTTTGTTATTATACGAACAGAATTCTCATATACCGACTTAAAATCAACAGAGTACTCGTATTTCCCACTGAAATTTCCGCCGTTATAATAAACCTTCTGCATTGTACTGGCATGAGTTAATCCGTCAGCATCACTAAGTACATAGCCTTCAGGTAAAGTCCAATCACTAAGTGATTGAGCATCATCTGCAGTGCTGAAGGTTTTTGTAAAACCTTCAGCTGCAAAACCAATTTGCGGAATAACACATACGCTTAATATAAGTATTACTGATAATATCAGCGACAACATTCTTTTCATCGTCAAATTGTTCACTCCTTCATTAAATAATACGTAAATTAAACAATATCTATAATTGAAACATCTGTCTTTTAGTTAAGAAGGTTCATTACTCCATAAACCATCTTAGCAACCTGTGCTCTTGTGCAGTAATCCTTTGGTGCTAAAACATCTGCTTCAACTCCGTTGATTATTCCGTTATTAACCATAAAGCTAATAGCCTGTACTGCATAATCAGATACGTCACCTTTATCTTCAAATCCGTTAAGTACATCTGAACTTACAACATTTGTTTTACCAAGAGAAGTTAGTATTCTGTACATAAGTGTCGCAACTTCTTCTCTGGTGATATCTTCACCGAATCCAAATGATCCATCAGGTCTTCCAGCAGTGATACCTCTGTGTTCAGCTGTTGCAATAATTTTATATGCCCAGTGATCCTTGTCGGCATCATTAAATGATGAAGTAACGTAATTATTTATATCAATATTAGTTCCTAGAAGAGCCATCTTCATAAATTCTTCTCTCTTAACTCTGTCGCCAGGTCTGTATATTCCGTTTCCGTCACCTGATACAACACCTTTTTTAGCTAGTGCAGAAATTGCCTCTTCAGCCCAGTCATAACCTGCAAGGTCTGTGAAATTCATTTTGCCTTCTACTTCGCCGATAGTAGACCCGCCTGCTATACCAACAGTAGTATCAAAATCGGAGTCTGAATCCGAGCTTGAACCAGCGCCACCGCCGCCACCGCCGCCAGAACCTGAATCTGAACCTGAATCAGAGCCTGAATCAGAGCCCGAATCAGAGCCAGAACTTGAATCAGGTAGTAATTTTTTCAATTTACTATCTAGTGTAGCAGCATTATGTATCTTACCTTCTTCTACTGCTTCCTGAAGACCTTCGTCAACATCAATCGTGTCGGAAAGTCCGGCGTAAGCATTGTAATTAGCTGTTGTTAGTATATTATCGTAATTTGCGTTTTTAATTATCAAATCAGCTATATGACTGGTTCCTGTGTAACCTTCTTCGCCGCTGTTGTAATTTGAAGCATCTATACCGCTGATAATAGTCTGAACGATAAACTCTTTGTAAAGAGCATTTATACCTGTACCACCTTCATCAGTGTATGTTACACCAAGCAATTCATCTCTTACCTGATCTTTACCTGAATCAGTAAGCTTATCTGTATAGAATGTATATGCATCAACAGTTGACTCTTTTATACCATTTACATTTGCAAAGTTAACTACATCGTCAGTTAAGAAGTTACCCTCTGAATCATATAGAACCGATGTGATACCTGATTGATATGCTTGAACAACTATAGCTTCAGAAACAAATTTTGTAAATTCCTTCGCACCGTCTAAATCAAAGTTTCTTGTAGTTATTGCACCTGAATCATTTGTCTTATAATATTCAGCTACTTTTGTTGCAACTGCAGTTATATCTTCAGGCGAAAGTGCTGCATATACATTAACGCCATTATCATTTTCTTTATCTATACCAAATTCCTCAGCATTGTCTTTAATTAAACCTTCTATAACTTCAATAGCTTCAGCTTTAGTAATTTCCGACTCGTCGCTATCTTTTGTTCCATTTCCATTTTCATCGACAAATCCGTTAATAGATGCATCTATATACTTGTTGACCTCTTTAACCTCTTCATTTCTGTCATCCGCAGTCATATACACGAATAATTTTTCCGAATGACTAGAGTTCGGAACTCTTGCAGTGAAGTCCTGGCCATCTACGTATATGTGATATGAACCTGATGAAAGCACGTCAGGATTTATACCAAACTCATATCCGCCACCAGCAGTTGTTTTTGTACTAGCAATAATCTTAACTACAGGTGTAGGCTCATCAGTCGCTATAGCCACATTTACAACTTTTCCTTCGGCCTTGCTCGCACTTGTACCTTTAACTGTAAGGATATTAGTTTCAGCATCATAACCAAACTCAGGAGCCTCATCCTTGCTTAAGTCGACAGCCTCATTCTTTATAACCGGATATGCGGTAAGCATTCTGCCGTTTGCACCTATAATATTATTGCCTTCATAAATATAATATTTGAATTTAGCATCCTTTGTAAGGTCACCATTTGCCGGATCATCATCCTTTGCTGGAGGATCTGGCATATTTTCCGGTATAGTAATTGGAATAGATACTTCATCATCAACATTAGCCGCTGCTGCAAATGTATGTGTAACTCCATTTGAAATTGCATATAGTTTTCCGTCAAGTTCAATAGTTACATATATTGTTACAGTCTTATCATCGGTAGCGTGAGTATTTCTACCCTCGATAACTATTGTCTGCTCCTGTGTTTTTAACAAACTTACAGCATGAAGCGGATTATAAATCTCTGCAGATTTGGACATATTTACGTCAAATATTTTCATATTGTCTGCCGCATCGTGGTAAAATTTTGTAATGTTAAATTCCGGATTTTCTGTAGTAAATATAAAGTTTTTATCGCATACCATTCCGGTGTCTGCTTTGCGTTTTAGTTTGATATCACTAGAAAGACTCAAAAAGTAATCTGTTTTATAATCCAGTACACCTTCATTCACTTCAACGGTAAGTGTTAATCCATCGTCTGAAGGCTCTACACTTTTAATTGCATTCTTCACTTCGCTACCAGGAATTGGTTTGTTGTTAGCATCCAAAGTGCTACCAAGTATTTTTACCTTTTTATCGATATCTGTAGTATCCGCAGGAAAATTAAATGTAACTGTAAATTTAGGAGCGATTTTACTTCTATCGGTGTCTACAATGCTGTCGTCTGTAAGAACCGCACTCGCAGACAAATAATTATAAACAGAAACAGACGCTATAGTACCCGGTGTATCCTGAAGTCCCACACCAACTCTTCCATCAGTTAGCTTTTCGCCTTCAGCTACACCCACATATATTCTTCCGTTTTCATCAATACTGTAACCATCTGAAAAGGTTACTTTCTTATCCTTAAATACATTGACATTATCTGATGTAAGAACGGATACATAACCATCTTCTTCAACTATAATTTTTGCCTTGTTAAAAGCTCCGTAGTAATCGTCTACGTAAGCAATACTTGTTTTTGTATTGTTCTCCCATTTAGCCAATTCAGTATATTTAGTACTTTTATCCGGTTCACGAAATTCTATATAATAGTAATTTTTTTCATCTTTGTAATTAAATATATATCTGGCACCATTTGTACTTCTCTTAGTGAAGGTTGCAGTAAGCTGATAATCGCCGTTAAATTCCTTATCTTCCGGACTGATAAGACTACGAGAAGTGTATCCCGAACATACGAAACCGGCATCAGAAAAAGTACCATCGCCGTTCTGTTTCCACTTACGATATGATTCGTCTGCATCCTTAGCTGAAAATACATATGTATACGTCGAAAAATCAACTTCTCCCAAAGCTGCACTCAACGCAGCATTTAGATCAGTAATACTTGTTAATCCAGCTGATTTAAGCGCATTATTCACCTTGTCATAATCATCATCACTAGCTATACTATTGTACTGGTCTATAAGGTCAGAATATACACCGACCTGCTCGCCATTGTCGTTAAGGAACTCTTTAACGTCCATTTCTCCTTCCCAATTCGAGAAGGCTTTAACCATTACACTTTCAGCAAACGCATCATATATATCGTCTAATGTGCTTTCGTTAGATATTTTTTCTTTAACAAGTGTAATTACCGCATTTCTTCCGGTAGCTGTTAAATCATCTTCAAATACATCAGTAAGTTTTGCGTATTCGCCGCCTGCAAAATCTATTAAATCAGATGATACTATAATGTTGCCATTTACATCCATTATAGCACTTGTAATATCATTTTTGACAGCGGATATAAGCGCAAGTCTTTTCACCTCTGATGCAAGCTGTTCGCCACAATCGGTTGTTTCAAAATCTTCTGATTCTAAAATTGCTTCAACAAGATCAGCTTTTGCTGCATCATTTTCCATTACAGCTGTATATATTGGATCATTATCAAAAGCAAGAGCAATCGATGCTGCTTCAAGAGCAGTCTCTATGGTGGTTTCATCAGCGCCGTTTACACCTGAAACTATACTATTTATTTTTGCGGCATTGTTGGTTTCTATGCTGTGTGTACTTTTGAAGTCGTCACCGCCAATGTATATTTTAAACGTACCTGCCGGCTCATCTGATGAACCTGTAAGGATATCATATGTATACGAGCCATTTGTAATACTTGTTACTTTAGCTACCTTCTTAATTTTATAGCCAAATTCTTCGTCAGCATTATCAAAATCATAAGCTGTACCATCATTAGATGTATTTAAAACAACTATTACAACATCTTTTCCGGACTTTCCGCTTGGAGTGGTACCCGAAACGGTAATTTTATCACTTAAAACCTTCACATCGGCTTCGTAAGGTCCAACCTTAGCATCTTCAGTAGCAGGTTTATAATAATTGTCGAGATTTAAGCTTAGAAAATATGTTTCTACTTTTTTAGTTCCCTCAGGAATCGTAACTGTCTCAGAGAACACATCAACTGGCGCACTCTCTCTTGGGTTAAGAGTTACTTTTTTTGCAACCGTTTTAAGTGCTTTGCCATCATCCGACTCAAACGAAACCACCGCGTATGCCGAAAAGGCACTCTCAGGGTTTGGATAACAGTCAGTATTTGTAACTTCAAAATTCAACGTAGCATCCTCAATCTTTGAACCAGCGGAAAAATCGGTTACAAGATCACCATCAGAATACACCTTAGCCTGAAAATCAAACGGAGGTTGCTCTGTAGTAAATGAATACGAGCCGCCTTTTGACAAAACGCTTCCGCCTAACGACTGCAAGCCTGTGGTTACAACAATTTCATAATTTGTTTTAAATTTAAGTTTTTCGGCTTTTGTTTTAACTATAAGCTTTGTATTGTCGGTTTCATCTATTGCAACATCAAATGCATCAGCATCCAAATTCTTGATGTATACATTTGTCTTATTAATAGTAGAAGCTTTTAGTTTAGCATTAAAACCTATCGTTATTTCATCATCCTGATCCACTTGAACTGTTGGAATATCATTTTTGGTTGCATCTAAAGCGAACAGTTTTGATACTTTAACAGAACGTATGAGCATTGACTCACCATACGCACCATTCACACACAACACACCTGATGTTGGAGGAGTAGCATCTGTATAATCAAATAGTTTTGTTAATGCTGCACTATCACCTTCAGCGTAATATACAGATGTAACACCATTATTAGCTACAAGCTTAACGGTCTTTACAAGCGACTCGTCAGTCGACACATTTCCGCCGCTTCCTTTCGAAACTGCATCTTTAGAAAGTGTGATTTTACCGCCTTCTTTCATATCTAATGTATATCCTGTTTTTATAGCCGCTCTTCGTTTAGCAGCACCTGTTGTGTCAAATGTACCAAAATGTAGGTATACATTATTACAGCCAGATGACAGTTTCCACTCTATTTCGTAGTTAGCAGAACCAGCAGATATAGCAGATGTAGTCTCTGCACCTTTATATCCTGAACCCGAAGCAGGCCATTTCAATCCTGCTGCATCATATGTAGCAGGCCAGGTTGACGATACGATCTTCCATCCATCAGGAATAGCAGTTAAAGCTGTATTGGTTCCTGTGCTGTCATTATAAAATTTTTGTTCAAACACAGTCAGTCCGTCGATATCTTCTGCCTGAACAGATGTAGCGCCAAGCATTGTAAAGAGCATAGTCAGACATAGTACCAATGATAGTAATCTTTTTTTCATGTTTATCCGCCTTTCATATTGTTAAATTTATCGACATTAAGTTTATTTAGACAAAATTATCGACAGTATATTCATTGTATCTTATTTCATTATATCACACATTGCAAATAACACAAGTCAGCAAATCTAATATTAGTCCAAAATTTTAATGTTTTTCTTTACATTTTGTTAACAATATTTATTAATATAAAAAGAAAAAGGAAGGGGCAAGCCCCTTCCCTACAATATTTTTACTGTTTTCTACATTTCAATTGGCAGTTCAATCTTAACAATAGTTCCCTTGTTCTTTTTGCTGTATACCTTCACCCCGTACTGCTCACCAAAGTACAATTTTACTCTGTCGGATATATTTTTAAGACCAATATTTTTAGACGGTATACCATTTACCTTGAAGCTTTCGTTCATTTCCCGAAGTGCATCAGCGTCGATACCGTGACCATTATCCGTCACTGCTACCTTAAGTTTGTTTTTAGTCCTGTATGCTTTTATACGTATTATTTTCGTTTCATCAGAGCTAAAATTCCCGTGTTTCAAGCTGTTTTCCACTAAAGGCTGGATAGCAAAGTTTACTATTTTGCAATCAAGAACGTCCTTCCCAAGCTCCCACGCAACTATTAGGTCATCACCAAAACGGATTTTTTGTATTTGTATATAAATTTTGGTGTATTCAATTTCTTCTCCAAGTGTAAGAATATGCTTTTGTCTGGAAATACCCTTTCGGAAAAATTCACTGAGCAGACATATCATATCGCACGCGCGTGTATTGTCTCCCATATCTACAAGTGCGTTTATAGTTTCAAGGGTGTTATACAGAAAATGCGGTGCAATCTGTGTTTGAAGCGCAATAGTTTCAAGTTCCTTTTCCATTATTTTTTGCTGATACAAATCGTCAATAAGCTGTTTAATCTTTATCTTCATATCATTAACGCCTTCTATCAGTCCGTCGAGCTCATCGCCTTCGTTTCGCGAAATGTCATCGTCAAATTTCATAACTTCAGCTTTAGCTATAGCGACATTTGCGGTATATACAGGTTTTAGCACAAAATCTGCCAAATGGCGTCCTACTATGATAGCAATTACCAGGCAAGCAAGGCAAGTCATAAACAAAAGCAAAAGAAATAACGAATTATACAGGTCCGACATCTCATTTTGATAAAGTATATAAAACTCTATTGCACGGTCATCAAGGCTGACCTTTGAAACGTACCTTTTATCAAGCATTTGCTGTGCGAGAATATCCGACGCACTATCGGCATCTGTACCCATTACAGTAGGAAGTTTTGAACGAATAATACTTCCGTTTTCATCCAGTATAACATATTCAAAATACGAGCCGTCGTCCTTGAAATTTCTAAGGAGTGCGTCCTCTGTCATTATAACCTCTACATACCCGAGCGGGCTGTCAAAATCTTCGCTTGAAGAAAGTATCTTTTTAGTTATTACATAACTATATTCGCCAAAATTCTCTTGACGAAATCCATATCTTGTTGCGATGCCTTCAGGCAGAACAAAACCAGTGTTGCTCGCCGATGCTGAGTCAAAATCCTCAAGCCCCGTATACACTAGCTTCCCTTCATCAGAATATATCCGTATTCTGGCAGATAAATCCCCTGTAATAAGCCCGCCTATACGCGATGTCACAGCATTATAATTCTCGCGGTCAGTGTGTTTTTGCAGATTATATATTTTTTGTTTGGTTGTGTGGTCTGTAAGTATGTATTTTATTACATTCTCTGCGTTTGAAATGTTATTTTCTATTATATATCCCTTAAGATTTGTAAAATCCTCTACAAGAGATTTGTTTTCATTCTTGATTATGCCAATATACTGATGACTCATAACACCCGCAAACAGAAGTGTAGGCACCATAACTGTAACCACCGACAATGTCATCATTTTCGCTCGAAATCCAACTTTTTTGAGAAGGGTATCCTTTTGTTCAAAATCCGACAGTACATCAGGCTTATTCATCTCTGATATAACAATGCTTAATTTTTCCGATATTCGTTTTGAAAAAACTCTAAGTATAATCGCAAACAACACAAAAAACGCCAAAGATATAATAAAGCTGAATATTTTTATAGTATTTACCGTTTCGTAAATATTGTCAACAGATACAAGGTTTACTACCATCCAGCCATAAAGCTTTGATATATCATAGCTTACCAAGTGTTTTTTCCCATCAATGCTTATGATATAGTCAGTATTGTTACTGTCATATATACCAAGGTCGTTGACATCTCTTATATCACCAAGATGTGTTTGATGGTCGGTCTTTTTAAAAATAATTTTATCGTTCTTTAATATAAAAATGTTGTTTTTCTTTTCAAACTTGTCGATGGTATCGTTGTTTAATAAAAATATAACCTCGGCCACTTTAGCGCCATTTTTACCAAAAACGGGTCTGGACAGCAAATACATATGCGTTTTTACCCAATCGTATCCGGAAAATTCATCCAGATAAAACATTGACACACCGCCTGTGCTATGCTCCTTTACATACGCTATAAGTTCATCTGTTTCTTCGCTTAATCCTGATGAATATATTTTTTTATCACAATTTTTAGATGTTATAATAATATTGTCCACTACGTCCTGATTCATAGTCTTGAGCAACACTATTTCTTCCTCTATACTGCTTGATACTATTTCGTTTCTCTTCAAAATACTTTCCGTATCATCGCCCTGACTATTCCCCCACTCTTCAAACCCACTAAGCATAGTATCATTTGAAGATATAAGCTCAAATATAGACTGAGTTTTATCGACTGTATTTGAAAAAAGCATATTAATATTCTTTGTAATGTCACGGTTGATATCCTTTAGCGAGTTAAAAAAGCAAATAGGAATAGCTATATTTGCTACAATGATTACAAGTAAAATTGCGCAAAGTAGTGCTGTTCCTATTTTGAATGTTATAATTGAATTTAAACTTTTCTTTTTATGGTTCATAATCAATCAACCTTTTACACCGACAAAAGAATTTGGGCATATACGTATAGATGTTATGCCTAACGCTTGTATTTTAAAAAATTCAGGTTTTACCGCTTATGCATTTTTCTGTACTCAAGCGGTGTCATACCAACCGCGCTTTTAAATATTTCACTAAAATATCTAGGCGTCTGAAATCCGCAGTTTTCTGCAACCTCATAAACCTTTTTATCAGTAGTGGTAAGAAGCTTTATTGCCTCGTTTATTCTTCTGTTACGAAGATGTGTAACAAAACTTACATCATTTTCCTTTTTAAATATACTGCTTAAGTATCCACAGCTTACACCAATGTGCTCGGATACTTTTTCCAAGGTTATTTCCTCCATATAATGCGCCTCTATATATGCAAGTGCTTTGTCAAATGTGCTATTCACCTTGGAATTACTCTTTTCCGTCATCACGTCAAAAACACTTTTCATAGTCGTTATTACAAATTGCTTAAGCTCATACGCATTGTCAAATTTATCGCAGTTTGTTATAAGAAGCTTAAATGTTTCCTTGATGCTTTCATTGTGCTTGTTAGACTCACGTATATATCTATACAAATAATTAATCATATAAAATATATTGTGAAGTACATCCCCAAACTCTATACCGCACTTTTCAAATAAGTCAAACATACTTTCAACCGTAGATACAAACGAATCGTAATTGACAGTTCTAAGTGATTTTACAAGTGCGTTTTCCATTTCCGAACTGCACACGATAAGGTTATCTATATCAAATTCGCGTTTGAATATATTTGTAGTCTTTTTTTGGTTTTCAAGCTTATACCTAAGCCTTTTAAATACATCGCCTATATCCTTTTTATTCAAAGGCTTAAGCATATATTCAAATACACCAAGATTTATAAATGCTCTCGCATATTCAAATTCACCGTATCCGCTCAGAACGACAATTTCAGTATCAAAGCCTTCTTGCCTTATACGTCTGGTGTACTCTATTCCATCCATTACAGGCATCTTAATATCAAGCATAACAACATCCGGCCTTAAAAGCTTTGTCATTTCATAAAGCTCCCTACCATTTTCCGCTGCACCTGCTATCTCAAAGCCATATGTATTCCACGGAATTTTATTTATAAGTCTGTCTCTTATTATTTCTTCGTCGTCAGCAATAATAAGTTTAAGCATATGTATTCCCTCCATGCACGGCAAACTATCTCGTTACCAACAACAGCCCAAAAGCACTAGAAAGTGTTTTGGGCCTGTTGGTCATTATTTATATAATTTTAGATGTTTAACCGGTTTTCGCGCTATATCTATGTGTGATGATATATAAACCAAAACCTTTTATACAGTCAAAATTACTCTTTGTAGGTATTATCTCAAAGCAAAGTTTACAGAGTAGTCATCAAAATATATTCCTGATGCGTATTTAGTACCCATACCTGTATAACCTGTTATCATTTTACCTGTATCAACAGGATCCATCTCATATACAGCGTCATTTTGATACAATTTAACAGTTATAGTACCCTCTTTTGTACACACTATATTAACAGTCACATACGCTGTCGCATCAAGCGGATTCTCCAGTGTAGGAGTAAATGAGCTATATGGTGTTTTTTCGTCGCTTATATGTTTTAGGTTAAACTGACCTGTCGAGTTGAAATCCACAAACCAGAAATCATCATGGCTGGCGTATCCAAATATTATTCTTCCGTAGTTTTCGCCATCAAGACCTGCATCAGCCTTTACCTTAATATTATAATCAAGAATACCATTTCCTGATGCGCTATCTTTGTTTAATATAATATATTTTTTCTCATTAAAAAGTGATGAGTCTTTCAATAGCATAGCTCCGGATGTTATTATATTGCTAAATTTAGGTTTATCATATGTTTCTATGTTGGTTACCCATTTGCTTGAAAGGGTACTGCTTGAGAATGAATCAGATGCAGTTACCTGAACAAAATTACAAGTTACAGTCATATCGCTGTTTATATACAGACTAAGTTCTTTTGAATGCGATTCAACATCTGCAACACCATCACCGTTTGTGTCAATTTTCCATGCATCAAACACATATCCGTCTATAGGTGTAGGTAAAACCGAACATAGATAATTTCCATTATATGTGTATGTACCGTATTCTTTGCTATAGTATGTTCCTGATTTCATACTTGACGAAACCGCTATAGTTCCAACATTTTCATCATTTGCTTTGAAGGTAACGCTATACTCAGGCATCTTTTTGAATTTTGCTCCATAGCTAGCATCAGACTCTGCCCTTACTACAAGTACATTTGATGATGCATCGCCATAAACATCAGTATATTCAGCATTCCAACCTGCAAATTCGTATCCATTTGATGGCACAGCAGTAACTGTGTAATATTCACCATGTTTAGGTGTTGTATAAGAAACATTTACTACACCGCCAGTTGACGACACACCTGATACCTTGTATGTTGCAGGTTTATGAGAAACCTGACCGCCAAGATATCTTGTGATAAAGTTTACGTCATCTTCGTTTATTACGCCATCCATATTAACATCGCAATGTTCATTGTTTATAGTGAACTCTTCGTCAATGTTATTTAAAATAGTCGTTTTATCGTCATCTGTTACAGCACCGTCACCATTTACATCATAGCTTGTGTACTTAACAACAGGAATTGTCACATAAAATGCAGGAGCTTCGCTCAAATCAAAGTACGAATTGCCTGATATTAGTGCGTTTATTTCTGCAGATACAGCCTCCATACCCTGAGCGCCATTTTTAAATGGTACATTTAGCTCTGGATTATTAGAGTCTTTCCAATCTTCATATGTTGCACTAGAGTACAGTAGCATATGTCCATTGTTAGCGCTTCCGCTACGGTCAACATTGTATATTCCATAATCTCTCCAAGCTTTAAGTATTTTATATCCTGGAAGACTAAGCTTTTTGCTAGCATATAAACCTTCAAGATCAAGTGATGGATCAAGCTGAATAAGTCCACCATATGGAACACAACCTGTTATTCCCTTTTCGCTTGTAGCCTTGCTAACACCATTATCCATATCATATGCAGGGAAAACTCTCGCCTTCATCATATTAGCAAGTGCTGCACCTAATGCGTGAGTTATATCAGAATCCGCATCTGTAATATCCGATTTCTTTAGAGTAATGGAATCCATAGGTATACCAGCTGCATTAACACCAGCATGGCGGTCATTACCTATTCCTGTTAACTCCACTACAGAAGTTGATGCATTAGATCTTGCATCAAAGTTTGGTAAAAGACCGGTTTCCCAATTATATCCCTTGGTAGAATCCGATGCTACAGTGTGCCATGTCTGAAGGGCTGTTTTTGTAACATCATCAATAAATATTGCGTGTCTATCACCTGTTGATCTGTTATTCAACAAATCTCCATAATTGCTTGGCACACGTATTTTTCCTGCATACGTTTTGCTTGCCGTTGTTGATGCGTCATATTTTGCAACAACTGTTTCTACTTCGTCTCCGTCCTTACCGATAATGATAGGCATACCAAGGCCATCGCCGCTTGTGGCATTTTTAGGTCTGGTGCTTGTTATCTGCATAGTCAAATCGTAATCACCATCGCTTGCCCAAGAAGTTATCCTTGTTTTTGGGTTATCACTTGGAATCGGATTATTCCAAGGAGCGTCTACAGAATATGACTGTTCATAATCTCCAGTAAGCGATTTAGGCGTAAGTCTTGAAAAAGTAGTTGGTGCAGAGTTTTGAAGAATATCACTTGACAAATAATCTGCAAGATCTGCTGTTATATCAAAACCTGCTTTTTTATACATATCTAGCACTGCAAGTCTGTCAGCCTTTTCTCGGGTAGTAAGCACATTTTTACCAACAGCAATCTTTGTATACATATCATCAACACTTAATGTTGAAGCAGTTGCCATCGGCAAATACGGCTCATACACGTCACTAAATCCGTTTTCTCTAAAACTCGATACGTCATTTGCTACAATAAGCGGAGTAATATTTGACAAATCATCAAACAAGAAATATTTAATTTTCTTGCCATTGAGGTTTTCCTCACTATTAATATCTATTTCAAAATCATTATTACCTTCTGCGAGAGTAACATTCTTTGTAAACACATCAACAAGTTTTGTTCCGTCATAAAATGCAACTGCCAAAAGCGCTCTGCCCGCATCTTTATATGTAACAATTTTACCATCTATTGTATTTGAAACATTTGATAAATCTTTATCATATACCTTATAAACGTTTATAGATTTTACACTGGCGTTAAAATTATTGTATGCAAATCCTACGCCTACTTTGCCGTAAGTAAGCTTAGCTCCGTCAACAGTAATATCTTCGAACAAATTTTTTCTTTCGCCGTCAATGGTATACCACACTGATATATTGTCACCAGAGTCAGATGTAATTTCAAACTCGAATTTATTTTCACTTTTTATTTTAAAGTCGCTCACATTTTTTGTTGAAACAAGAGTCTTTTGCGAGTTTATAACTTTTTCCAGCTTTACATTTCCTTCATACGCGTCAATATACAAAGAATAGTAATTTTTTGCGTCTATGTAATTAAAATACAACTGAATATCGGTATACATTTTATTAACAACCGATGCCTTAAAAGTGTATTTTCCATCAAACTGATTTGCGTTATATATAGCTGATGATGTAACGCTATTTAATATCATACCATTGGTATCGCTAAAATCATAATCTCCGGATATGCTCCATCCCGATAAATTTGTATATTCATCAAGAGTAGAAAATGTCTTTCCGAACACCTTTTTAAAACTGCCAGAGTATATATCAGTTGTGTCACTGTTAATATACAACGCAGTGTCTGTTGCCTCCCATGCATACGAAGATAGTGGCAACACAAGCATTATTGCCATTATAAGACTTAAAACAACTAATGATTTTTTCATAAAATTCCCCCGCAATTAATATGTTATTTATTTAAATAGCCACACAGGTGCTTATATTCTATTTTATTTTAACATATCATTCAAACAATTTCAACCTTTTTTATAATAAATTAGTGATTTTTAACAAAAAAATTTTTGCGATATTTCTTTATACAACTCTATGCCTTTTTAGTTGAAAAATTTAGCTCAATTTGTAAAAACAAAAAACAGGCTCAAACATTTAATATGTTCGAGCCTGTTAAATTAGATTACTTTATATGTTGTTAAATTATTTAATTTCAACCTTACCGTATTTTTTGATAAGTGCATTGAATGCTTCAAGAGCCTTGTCGCCGCCAGCTTTCTTGTGTTCAGCAACAAATCCTGCCCATTCTTTGTCGATATCAAAGTTGCTTTCAGTTATCGCCTTACGATAGAACTTTCCAACAACCTCGATAGGACCAACTGCAGCAGCTTTTAGATCATCATCATAGTATGCTGCATATGGATAAGGATTTATATATTTGTTGATATTTTCAACAAATGCCATGTAGTTTTCGTCAACTGGTTCCTGTTTAACAATTGCAGGAGGCACAATGTTTGCAACCATTTCTGTTACAGTATCATATTTTTTAGCATCTACAGCACCTGCGAATGGAGATACCCAACCCCAACCAAATGGGTTAGCACCACCGTTAACACGTGCAAAGTCAGCATCCATATTATCTCTGTATTTAGACTGGTCAATTTCACCATTTGCATTTATCTCATAGTGTCTGCCTTCTATACCGTAGTTGCATAGTGTTCTTGCTTCCTGAGAATGCATCCATTCGATAAATTTAAGTGTATCTAAGATTTCATCTTCATCTGTAATAGCTGCAGGAATAGTATTAAGTCTATATAGTGGAGCATTACCACCGAAAGACTTCACGCCTGTAGGACCTTCTGGAGCTTCAGGCCATACTGTAGTTGTACCGATTGATTCGTACAATTCAACATCTATACCATTTGAAGAATACCACATACCTGCTTTACCTGCAAGGAATCTGTCTTTTCTCTGTGAAGTTGAACCGATAACTTCCCAGTCAGAGTTTATTAAACCTTCCTGATATAGTTTTCTAATGTATTTAAGAGCTTCTTTACTCATATCAGACACTGCATAATCATTGAAGTTGCCATTTTCATCTTCGTAGAATCTTGGATATCCGCTAGTGTGAAGATCTGAGCCATAAGCCAAGAATGCCCATCTAAATGAACCTAAACCATCAGCAATGATAGGAGAGCTGTCTACAGTAGTACATTTTTTCTCTTTAAATACTTTTAGCACTTCGTACATTTCTTCAGTAGTTGTAGGAAGCTCAATGCCTGTAGATTCAACCCACTCTTTGTTCATTCTGATACCCTCGTTTGTAATATAGTTTACAGCAGGGATAGCGTAGATTTCACCATTGTCACCTTTAAGTGCTTTGAATAGCTCATCGTTTGCAATTTTGTAAAGTGTAGGAAGTTCTTTTTTGTGTTTTTCAAGGTATGGAGCAAGGTCGTTTAGGAATCCCTGTTCGCCCCACTCTTTAAACGGCTGAGTTTCTCCTACGTTAACCCAGTTAACGTGTTCACCTGTAGTGATGATAAGTGCCGCTCTCTGTGCAGCTTCGTTAGAGCCACCACTCTCGATAATCTGCATATCAACGCCGGCAAGTCTGTTGATTTCATCAACTACACACTGTGCGTTTGCCATGTTGAATTTTGGTATGTACACTTTAATTGTAGGTACTTCGCCGTCATTTGAAGCATTGTCGCCACAACCAGCAAAACAAGATAGCATCATAATTGCTGAAAGTGTCATAGCAAGAAACTTCATCCATGTTTTTCTTCTCATTTTTCATTCCTCCGTTTATTTTAATTTTTAAAAAGAAGACAATATTATTAACCTTTTACAGCTCCGACCATAATACCTTTTACAAAGTATTTCTGAAGCCATGGATATATAAGTAGAATTGGAATCATAGATACGAATACTGATGCCATGTTCATACCAACTGTAAATGTCTTTTGTTTAGCTTCATTCTGCTGCATGTCTGTACTAGCAGCACCCATTAGAAGTGTTCTGATAACAAGTGGTAATGTGAACATTCTTGATTCATTCATATATAGTAACGCGCCCATATATGCGTTCCAGTAACTAACCGCATAGAAAAGTACAAGTGTGGCAAGGATTGGTTTAGATAGCGGAACAACTATCTTTGCAAGTATAGTAAACTCACTTGCACCGTCGATTCTAGCCGACTCCTCAAGCGATGCCGGAAGTGACAAGAAATAATTTCGAGCAAGTATACAGTTAAATGTACTTATCATATGCGGCAAAATAAGTGCCCATATAGTATTGTCAAGATGAAGTGTCTTAACAAGCAAATACATAGGAACCATACCGCCTGAGAAATACATTGTAAATAGTGCAGCTTTGTATAGGAAGCTCATACCAGGAAGATGTGTTTTTGAGAATATGTAACCTGCCATAGCAGTAGAAACTATCGAAAGGATAGTACCGATAACAGTTACCTCAACCGACAAACCGAACGCTCTGAATATAAACTTGTCTAGTATAATAGCCTTATAACTTGCAAGTGTAAACGAGTTTGGTATAACATGGTAAACATCCGAATAGTAACCAGCCTGTGTAGAGATGGATACAACGAATACATACCACAATGGGTAGAAACATACAAATGTAAGTATTGCAATTAAAATGGTGTTAACCCAGTCAAACCAAGTAACTTTCTGTTTCATTATTCATCCACCTCCTTAATATATTCCGTTTCCGGTAAGCTTCTTACTTAGTGCGTTACTAACAAGAAGCAACATAATACTGATAATTGAGTTAAATAAGCCCATAGCAGTAGACATTGAGAATTTACCAGATGAAAGACCAACTCTGAATAGATATGTAGGGATAATATCACCTGTCTCATATACAGATGCATTATACATCATATATACCTGGTCGAAACTTCCGGCAATAAGATGACTTATCTGGATAAGAAGCATTGTCATAATTGTAGGAACAAGGCTTGGAAGTGTAATGCTCCAGCATTTTCTAAATCTAGATGCTCCGTCAACACTTGCTGCTTCGTAAAGTTCGCTAGGGATACCAGCTATAGCAGCAAGGTAAATGATAGTGCTGTAACCAGTTTCTCTAAATGCACTTGAAAATACAAGTATCCATCTGAAAGCTTTGTTACTTGTAAGTAGAGATACCGTTTCACCACCGTTAAACAGCTTAATTATCTCAGTGATAACACCGCCTGTTGTTGATAGAAGCTGAATAACTATACCGCCGATAACAACCCAAGAGAAGAAGTGCGGTAAATACATAATAGTCTGTGTAAGCTTTTTGAATTTAGGCATTCTAAGTTCATTTAGCATCAAAACCACTGTAATGGTTATAGGGAACTTAACACAAATATTCATAACACTGATGATAAGTGTGTTTCTAAATGCTCTCCAGAAAAGTGGGTCTGCCATAACTTCCTGGAAATACTTAAGTCCAACAAACTCTCCGCCGAATAATAGTTTCCATATACCACCTGGCTGGAATGTTTTAAACGCCAAAGTAAGACCGTACATTGGAACATACGCAAAAATCAGATAGAAAAGCGCTATAGGAATAGCCATAATATACAAATATCTGTACGCATAAATGGTATTCCAAGTTTTGCTTCTTTGCTTTTTGCGCAAATCAGTATTTGATACTGCAACGCTTTTTGTACTCATTTGATCCAAATCCTTTCGTTAAATATAGTGACAAAATTAGTTTTATAATAACTTTATCATAATTATACACCCATTTCTTAAAAGAAACAATGCAATAAATTTAATATTTAGTCAAAATTTTTAATATAATGTGAACTTTTTTTGAACAAAACAAATAAATCCGTTTACAAAATCTTATATAAAATTAATAAAAAAGGCCGTCCATTCGGACGGTCTTTTTACACGTTTATTTTTCTATTAAGCTTTCGCCTTCCATTTCAGACGGTTTTTCTATCTCCATAATGTCAAGCATTGTAGGTGTAAGGTCTGCAAGTCTGCCTTTTTTAAGCTTAACTTCCTTACCCATAATATATAGAGGAACGATGTTTGTAGTGTGCGCAGTGAATACTGACTTGTCTACAGGGTCTATCATTTGTTCAGCGTTACCGTGGTCTGCAGTAATAAGAATTACTCCACCTTTTTCAAGCACCTTGTCAGTTACCTTGCCAATGCAAGTGTCAACTGCCTCAACTGCCTTTACAGCGGCTTCCATAACACCTGTGTGACCAACCATATCGCAGTTTGCAAAGTTAAGGATTATGCAGTCGTATTTATCTGATTCAATGCTTTCGATAACCTTGTCTGTTACCTCGTAAGCACTCATTTCAGGCTGAAGGTCATATGTCGCAACCTTTGGCGACTGGACAAGTATTCTGTCCTCACCCGGATAAACCTTTTCCACACCGCCATTAAAGAAGAATGTAACGTGTGCGTATTTTTCAGTTTCAGCAATTCTAAGCTGTGTTAAACCTAGCGAGCTGATATATTCACCAAATGTGTTTGTAAGAACCTGTGGTTTAAATGCCACCTCTACATTTGGCATACTAGCATCGTACTGTGTCATACATACGTAGTTTGTTTTAAAATATTTTCTGTCAAAGCCGGTAAATTCCTCGTCGACGATAGTTCTTGAAATTTCTCTTGCTCTGTCAGGGCGGAAGTTGAAGAATACTACTGAATCACCCTCGGAAATAACGCCTGTAGGTTTGCCGTCTTTTGTGATAACAGTTGGAACGATGAATTCGTCAGTAACGTCAGCATTGTACGATTTTTCAACGCACTCAACCGCTGAAGTAGCATATTCGCCCTTACCAAGCACCATAGCATCGTATGCCTTTTCTACTCTCTCCCATCTGTTGTCTCTGTCCATAGCATAGTAACGTCCATTTATTGTAGCAATTTCACCTATGCCAAGGTCACGCATTTTAGCTACAAGCTCTTTTACAAATTCAACACCGCTTGTAGGGGAAACGTCACGTCCATCCATAAAACAATGCACATATACTTTTTCAAGTTCATATTTTTTAGCCATTTGTAAAAGCGCAAAAAGGTGTCCTATATGGCTGTGAACACCGCCATCAGATAAAAGTCCCATAAGGTGAAGGGCTGCGCCTTTTTCTTTGCAGCTTGCCATAGCGTTTGAAAGGGCTTCGTTTTCAAAGAACTTTCCGTCTTCTATAGCTTTTGTAATTCTTGTTAATTCCTGATATACTATTCTTCCTGCACCGATGTTTGTATGTCCAACCTCGGAGTTACCCATCTGTCCATCAGGAAGACCAACATCAAGTCCACTTGCGTGAATTATAGTCGAAGAAGCTTTTACAGCAATTTCGTCAAGTCGTGGAGTAGCTGCAACTTTTACCGCGTTGCCTTCTTCAATAGTGCTTATTCCAAATCCGTCAAGGATTGCCAATACTACCGGTTTGTGTTTCATATTTTTACCTCCTCAATCCAATGCGATTAAAACTCTATAAGTCTTATTATCCAAAACAAAGGCAGGTATCAAACCTGCCTTCGCATTATATGTCATAATTGAAATTAGCTGTTTGTGATAACACTGAAATCTTCAGCTTTAAGGCTTGCGCCGCCAACCAAACCGCCGTCAATGTCAGGTTTTGCAAATAGTTCAGCCGCGTTTTTAGCGTTTACGCTGCCGCCGTACTGAATAGTAATAACGTCTGCAACGTCATTACCAAATACTTCAGCTACAGTTTCTCTGATTTTTGCACAAACTTCCTGAGCCTGTTCGCTTGTAGCAGTTTTACCTGTACCAATAGCCCAGATTGGTTCGTATGCGATGATAGCTTTCTTCACATCTTCTTTGTCAAGGCCAAGAAGAGCGATTTTAGTCTGCATACTTACAAGCTCGAAAGTCACTCCCTGTTCTCTCTGCTCTAGTGATTCACCAACGCAGATGATAGGAATAAGTTTATGCTCAAATGCTTTTTTAACCTTTAGATTAACTGTTTCATCAGTTTCTGCGAAGTACTGTCTTCTTTCTGAGTGACCGATTACTACATATTCAACACCCATTTCAGTAAGCATTGAAGGCGCGATTTCACCAGTAAAAGCACCGCTTTCTTCAAAGTACATATTCTGTGCGCCAACTTTAATGTTCGAGCCTTTGCAAGCTTCTACTGCTGTGCAAAGAGAAGTGTATGGTACACAAATAACACAATCATTATTTGAGTTTGCAACAAGTGGTTTAAGTTCGTTTATAAGTTCTACTGTCTGTGCAGGAGTTTTGTTCATTTTCCAGTTACCTGCTACTACTATTTTTCTCATAATATTATGCCCCCGTATTGTAAATTTAAGCAAGGGGGAACTTCATATTCCCCCTGATTTTTATATTATTTATCGTTTAGTGCTGCGATACCAGGAAGTTCGATACCCTCTAGGAATTCAAGTGATGCACCGCCGCCTGTAGATATGTGAGTCATCTTGTCAGCATATCCTAGCTGTTCAACTGCTGCTGCAGAGTCGCCACCGCCAATGATAGTGATAGCGCCTGATTCAGCAACCGCTTTAGCTATAGCTTTTGTACCTTCAGCGAAGTTAGAGAATTCAAATACGCCCATAGGTCCGTTCCAGATAACTGTTTTAGCTTTTGTAATAACTTCAGAGAATAGCTCAATAGTCTTAGGGCCGATATCCATACCCATAAAGTCTGCAGGCATATTATCAGATGGAACAACCTTTCTTTCAGCGTCGTTAGAAAATTCGCTTGCACATACATTTTCGATAGGAAGTAGAAGTTCTACACCTTTAGCCTGTGCTTTTTCCATAAGGCTTCTAGCAAGGTCAAGCTTTTCGTCCTCGCAGATAGAAGTACCGATTTCATAGCCTTTAGCTTTTAGGAATGTGTAAGCCATACCGCCACCGATGATTAGGTAATCAACCTTTTCAAGAAGGTTTTCTATAACACCGATTTTGTCAGAAACCTTTGCACCGCCAAGGATAGCAACGAACGGTCTTTCTGGATTTGAAAGAGCTCCGCCCATAATTTCGATTTCTTTCTGGATAAGGTATCCGCATACTGCAGGAATATACGCAGCAACACCTGCTGTAGAAGCGTGTGCTCTGTGTGCAGTACCGAATGCATCGTTTACATATACATCTGCGAATTCTGCAAGCTTTTTAGAGAATTCAGCATCGTTTTTCTCTTCTTCTTTGTGGTATCTAACGTTTTCAAGAAGCATAACTTCTCCGTCTTTAAGACCTGCTACAAGCTCTTTTGCACTGTCGCCGATAACGTCAGCTGCCATTTTAACTTCCTGACCAAGCATTTCAGATAGTCTTTTAGCTACAGGCTGAAGGCTGTATTTTTCGTTAAATTCACCCTTTGGTCTGCCAAGGTGTGAGCAAAGGATAACCTTTGCGCCCTGAGCTACAAGGTATTTGATAGTAGGAAGCGCACCATTTAATCTGTTCTCGTCTGTGATATTTTTGTTTTCATCAAGAGGAACATTGAAGTCGCATCTTACTAATACTTTTTTGCCCTGTACGGCAATATCTTCGATTGTTTTTTTGTTCATTTAAAAGTCACCTCATAAATATATATATTGTTAAATTTTTTACAATTTAATTCTAAAACTTATTTTACCGCAAACTCAGACATTTTGCAAGTAATTTATATAAATTTTCGTATTATCACTTTTTAAAGTAGATAATTCCTACTACACCAGGGCCTGTATGTGAGCCAACTGTAGGGCCTACAACACCGACAGGAATATCTTTTATGTCCGCTTTTGATTTCAACATTTCAACTGTCATATTACACTTTTCTACGTCATTTCCGTGTACAACCACTATTCTGTCAAGATTTTCCGACTCTGCTATAGCGGTATCTGCAGATTTTGAAATGGCATTTTTAAGCCCTCTTACCTTGTCAACTGTCATTACAAGGCCGTTTTCTATGGTAAGAATCGGCTTTATATCAAGTACTGTTGCAAACATTTTTGCAGCACCGCTTATTCTTCCGCCCTTTTTAAGATAGTCAAGCGTGTCAACCACAAAACGAACATCGGTTTTTGCCAAGCCGTTTTCAATAAACGATATTATCTCCTCTTTTGATGCGCCCTCTTTAAGCTTTTTGGCAGCTTCCATTACCCAATAGCCGTATGCGTACGAAAAGCTTCTGCCATCGATAATAGTAATATCAGCATTAGGGTTTTCTTCAAGAACTGCTTCCCTCGCAATATGCGCCGACTGGTAAGTGCCGCTCGCCTGCGATGCTATAGTAACGTAGATTATGCTATGGTCATCAGAGAATTTTTTGTACTCGTCAATATGCTCCTGCACAGTAATCTGTGATGTCTTTGGCATACCTTCCATGCTCGCCATTTTAGCATAAAATTCGTCTGTTCCAAGCTCGTATTTGTCCTTGTACGAAACATCCTCAAGTATGATGTTTATAGGTATAAGATGTATACCCAGTTCATTTGCCATCTCAAGTGTTATGTCCGATGTAGTGTCTGTTATAATTTTTATTTTATCCATATTTTTCATGCCTCATTCCCAAGAATATTTTGTAAGATTACCTTCTTCTTTAAGTTCGAAGAAGTTATTTTGTCTTAGCGCCTCATACACTATTATTGCCACAGAATTGGAAAGGTTAAGGCTTCTGGCATCGTTTATCATAGGAATTCTTATGCAACCTTCTTTGTTATCCTTTAGAAGCTCTTCAGGAAGTCCTTTTGTTTCCTTGCCGAAAAGTATAAAATCGCCGTCTTTAAACTTTGCCTCAGCATAGTTTTTCGGTGCTTTAGTAGTGGCAAAGTGAAATCTTCCTCCCTTGTTCGCTTCAAAGAACTCTGATATGTTTTCATAATATCTTACATCTAACAAATGCCAGTAATCAAGTCCTGCACGTTTTAAAGTTCTGTCACTTATCTCAAACCCGATTGGTTTTACTATATGAAGACGCGAGCCTGTAGCCGCACAGGTTCTTGCTATGTTGCCTGTGTTTTGCGGTATCTCCGGCTCAACAAGTACTATATTAAACATATGTCTACCTCTCGCTTCTTATAGCTCATCCATAAATGCTTTAAGTCTTTCAAGAGCCTCGTTTATCTGTGCTATACTGTATGCATACGATACTCTGACAAAGCCCTCACCGCAAGCACCAAACGCTGTGCCAGGTACTAGTGCAAGCTTTTTGGACATAAGAAGCTTTTCGCAAAACTCTGCCGAGGTATAGCCTGTAGACTTAATTGAAGGGAAGATATAAAATGCTCCCTTAGGGTCAAAGCAGGTAAGACCAAGACTGTTAAAACCATCTACTATAAGTTTTCTTCTGTAGTTGTATTCATTTTTCATTTTTTCTATTGATTCGTCACCGTTTTTTAGCGCCTCGACAGCCGCAAACTGACTGGCAGTAGGTGCACACATTATAGCGTACTGATGCACCTTTGTCATAGCCTTTACAAGTGCCTTATTTGCTGCAACAAAGCCAAGTCGCCAGCCTGTCATAGCAAATGCTTTTGAAAAACCATTTATAACAATGGTTCTGTCCCTCATACCAGGAAGTGATGCTATAGATGTATGACTTCCCTCATAGGTAAGCTCTGCGTATATCTCATCTGACAGCACCATAATATTTTTCTCTATAACTACATCTGCTATCTCCTCAAGCTCTTCTTTAGTCATAATAGCGCCTGTAGGGTTATTAGGATACGAAAGCACAAGCATCTTTGTCTTGTCGGTAATACTTCCTAGAAGGTCCTCTTTCGTAAGTTTAAATTCATTTTCCGCTTTTGTTACAACAGGAACGGCTGTACCTCCTGCTAATGTAACGCAAGGCTTGTAGCATACAAATGAAGGCTCAGGAACAAGCACCTCTTCGCCGCTTGATATAAGTGTACGTATTGCAAGGTCTACCGCCTCACTACCGCCTACTGTAACAAGTGTTTCTTCTACCGAATAAGACAAGTCAAATCTTCTTTTTAAATAGTTGCATATTTCTTCTCGAAGCTCCATTAAACCCGAGTTTGATGTATACCATGTTTTACCGCGCTCAAGCGAGTAAATAGCCGCATCTCTTATGTGCCAAGGTGTAACAAAGTCTGGCTCGCCAACGCCAAGCGAAATAGCACCTTCCATAGTATTTACTATATCAAAGAACTTTCTTATGCCAGAAGGTTCCATATCTGCAACGTGTTTATTTATAAAGCTTTCCGGTTTAAAATCTGTCATATTGTAATCACCTGTCTTCCGTCTTCTACTTTGTCAGCATAAACAACTCCATCATCTTTATATTTCTTTAGTACAAAGTGTGTAGCTGTGCTTATAACACATTCCATAGGAGCAAGCTTTGTAGACACAAATCTTGACACATCCTGAAGTGTTTTACCTTCTATAATAACATTAAGGTCATAGGTGCCCGCCATAAGGTAAAGTGACTTAACCTCGGGATACTGATAAATTCTTTCTGCAATTTTTTCAAAGCCATCGCCACGCTGCGGTGTAACCTTAAGCTCAATAGACGCAGTTACAAACTCTTTATCAGTCTTTTCCCAGTTTATAACGCATTTATTGCCTAAAATAACCATATCGTCTTTAAGCTTTTTTATTATTTTATCAATTTCTTCTTCCTTCATATCAAGCATTACTGCTATTTGCTCGTTTGTAACGTCGCAGTTTGTTTCAAGTATTGACAATACTTTTT
Source organism: Clostridia bacterium (assembly GCA_045540815.1). Taxonomy (GTDB): domain Bacteria; phylum Bacillota; class Clostridia; order UMGS1810; family UMGS1810; genus JAZQHR01. Next base: position 101,877 of record JAZQHY010000036.1, read on the forward strand.
CATATATTTTATCCATTAAAAACCCTCCAATATACTTTACTGATTAACTCCGTATTTTTCTTTGATTTCCGCGCGTCTTTTTATAACCGCGTCTATGCCCCATACGATAGTAAGCATAAGCATTATATCAAGATATATTCCGAAGCCGAAAAGCTTCATACTTATAAGCACTCCGCCGTTTGCGATAAAGCTAAATATTAGCTCGGTTATAAGCATAATAGGAAGCACAAGCGAAAGTACATACGCTCCGCCTTTTTTCTTATATTCCTTTACCGCCATAACGAAGAACGCAACTGCGTATATAAGTATTATCCATAAAGCCTGCGGAAGAACCTTCCTCTTTAAGAGATTCCATATTTTAAACGGAACAGGCTTTAAATCATTGTAGTTTAAAAAGTCCTGCACAAGAAAATACGAATTTTTCGCCGCCATATCCATTTTGTCTAAAAGAAGCTTTGGATTTTTTGCATAATACGACATTATCTTGCCATAGCCAATATCTTTTACAAGGGCAATATCATCAGGCTTCACCTCATACGAAGTCTTGCCGATTAAGTCCTTATGTCCTTCAAGACCAAATTCCTTAAGTGCATTTTCGGCATCGGGATTATCCATAAGCACGCCGTAAAATACACTGTTAAATACATTGTCATTTTTCGTAGGAATATTTGCATTTGCGCCCGAAAATACCGCCGCACCAAAAATAACAAGCGCGCACAAAATTCCAATTATACGCTCCACCCCGATTTTTCTAACAGAAAAAATCGCAAGGAGCACTGCGGCGACTGCGCCCGCAACAAAATTCTGATACATAGTAAATGTATATAAAACGCTTACGATTGTAAACGCAATAATCTTCCAAATTTTGAATTTCTTATTCATAGCTACAGCTAAAGACAACATACAAAATATCAGCACAAGATTAAGTGCAGATGCATAAAACGAGTTAAAATACGATACATATCCAAGGTCGCAGAAAAATATTAGCATTACTGCACCAAGTGTATAATCAATCACGCTTTGTCCTGTGTGCATATTTTTCATAAAGAAATATGATGCTATCAAAAATACAAGCATATACAAAATGCTTAAAAATCTTATGTCAAATACGGTGTCCGAATACACTGCCTTGTTAATGCCAACAACTCCCATTAAAAATCTTTCAAAGAAAGTAGGATTGCCAGCCAAAGGCTCGTCAATACCATATGAAAGGGACACCGAATATTCACTTGTCTGGTACAAGCCTACTCTTGTAAATGTGCCGAAATATTCACCTGCATCGGGAACAGCACAAATAGGCGGTACTATAACCGATACCGCAATAACAAGTAGCATAACAAGTGCAAAAACATTATATGACTTTTTAAAAAAAGCTTTCATATATGGTGCCTCCGTAAAAATCTTAATATGTAATCAGCATATATTATATCCCATTTCCAGATTTTTTGCAAGACATTTCCCAAATTACCGATAATTTCAACAAAAAACACAGAGAATAAAAATGAAATTATCCTCTGTGCATAAAGATTTTATTTTATATACTTGTCTATTACCTGCCAAACGTCTATAGTTTCAAATCCCCTTCGCCAAGATGCTAGACCTGATAAACCATATTTTTCTTTGAGTGACGCTTTTTTATCGATAGACTCAGCATTTTCCATCCACATTTTGTATGTGTATCCGCCATCCGCCCAACTTGCAATGGTTTGTCCGTCACTTTGCGAATATGTGTACGTTGCACTGTTTTCATACGCAAGCTTTGATGCTTCCGCCATAGACACCGCTTTTGTGCTTGTCACCTTACCACCACTCGTTTTCCATAGCCTTACATAGAATGGCACACCAAGTATAATCTGCTCTTTTTGAACTTCTTTTAAAAGGCTCGTTATACAACCTTCTACCCAGTTAAGACCTGCAACAGGGCCTGCCGTTTTACTGCCTATGCCATACTGATCATATGCCATAAGGCACACATAATCGGTCGATTTTGCAAGAGCATCTCTGTCAAAGCACATAGACCACGTTTTGCTCGTCTTATCGTATTTACTCACATCTACACTTGTTACAAGACCAATTTCGTGCATAGCAAGTGTTACCTCACGCACGTGATTTGTGTATGCAGGCGCATCGGTATGATACATATTTTCAAAATCCATATTTATTCCGTCAAGTGCATAACGTGACACCCTGTCAACAAGGTGCTCTATCGCATTTTGCCTTGCACTTATATCGTGCAAAAACTTATTTGCCGTTGCGGTTTTAAAGTCTGTTCGGTACATTGCCCACACTTCGTAATTGTTTTTACGCGCATAATCAAGGTATGCACTTGTTGCATTATCCGACAGATTTATAGTAACTCCGCCCTTTTCATATACCTTTGGAGAATACTTGTAGTCACCACCCGAGTTTAACTCAAACCACGTAGGCGACACCACATTCACACCTTCGGGTGCGTATGACGGCACAGTATTAAAAACTTCCCACGTTAAGTTTATGTCTTTTTCGTAAGATAGCCTTTCGTCTATCCTATACACCTTCCAAACGTTGCCTTTTCTGTAAAGGTACAAATCCCTATGCAAAGCATACTCTTTTTGCTTGCTTTCATTTTTATAATCTATGGTATAATCTGCACTGAATTTTTGTTCTATAATTGCTAGATTATGCCCTGAAAATTCAATGCTTGACGATAATAGTTCGTTCTTTTTTGAAACGGATAGCGAGTACTTTTTCATAAGCGAACGAATTTCTTTTTTGTAATCTTCTTCAGCAAGTGCGGTACCCGTTAAAATTTTATCGTCTATCTCGTAATCATTAAATCCCGATAGCTCTGACTTTGACGGAGTATTTCCCATAACTTTCAAAAGCCTTAACAGTATAGCCGACGCCTCTGCTCTTGTCGCGTTCGAATACGGTTTAAAACTTCCGTCAGAGTAGCCGTTTATTATGCCAAGTCCAACTACTTTTTCAAGATGGGTTAAATAAGTATAATTCTTTTTTATGTCGGCAAATGATATGTTTCCCGTGCTTTCTTTGTCCTTCAGTACACGCGAAATAATTATCACCATTTCCTCACGTGTAATATTGCCGTTTCTGTCAAAACTCCCCTCGCTTTTACCGTTTATTATGCCGTTTTCATATGCTATGGAAATGTTGTCAAAAAACACATCATTACTCGATACATCATCAAAATATTTTCTACCGCTATATGAATTCATATCATAAATCATACGCGTCAAAAGTGCGGTAAATTCGCCACGTGTAATAGTGTCATCAGGGTTTGCCATATTGTTACTTCCGTTTAGTATACCTATGTCATAAAGAGTTTGTATTTCTTTCTCCGCCCAATGCTCGTTTATGTCGGAAAGTGTGTTTAACTCATATGCCATTGACGGCACAGACGATAATGTCAGTATTAATGCAAGGAAAATCGATAAAATTTTTCGCATAATAAAAACCCCTCTTATATTTATGGATATATTATAGCATATCCCATTATATATAAAAAGGGGTCAGTTTTTACCGTTTCCGTCATACTTTTCCACAAACAAAGCCATATCGGTATAAAGCGGAATTTCAAATATCATTTCTTCGTTTTTGGTCGGGTGGATAAACCGAATATAGTACGAATGAAGTGCTTGTCTTGGCATCTCATCGTCCACGCCATACAGCCAGTCGCCAAGCAGTGCGTGACATATATGCGAAAAATGCACTCTTATCTGATGAGTTCTTCCTGTGTCAAGGTTAATGTCCAGAAGCGTGGCAGGATAATCAAGACGTTTTAGCACCCTGTAATGAGTAACTGCCCTTTTGCCGTCATCTGCAACGCATCTTTCAATAGTGCTTCCGTCTTTTCTGCGGATAGGAAGGTCGATAGTACCGCTATCATCTTCTATTATCCCGTGACAAACAGCCTGATATTTTCTTTGCAATTCACCTGACTGAAGCTGAAGGGATAATTTATAATGCGAATGAGCATTTTTCGCCACAAGCATAAGTCCCGAAGTGTCCTTATCAAGCCTGTTTACCGCGCGGAATATATAGTCTTCCCCACGGGTGTCCCAATAGTATTTAAGCGCATTTGCAAGCGTATTTGTGTAATTATTCTGTGACGGATGCACGGGCATATTCGGATTTTTATTTATAAGCATTATGTCCTCGTCCTGATACACTATGTCTACAGGTAGATTTGTAGGCGTAATGTTTGACGACTTTTCGTCGGGTACTATTGCAAGGAGTGTATCGCCTGTCTTTACACACTTCGTCACCCTTACAACCTCACCATTTAAAACCACTCCGCTATTTAATTTTAACTTTGATATCATCCTATCGGAAAAACCAAATTCTTTCTTGTAGATTTCTTTTATCATTTTTCCGTCATACGATGCATCAATTGTAAGTTTAAATTCTTTCAATATGGTTGCTCCTTTAAGGCAATTATTTTTTCAAATTTCCCTTTCTTATGTTCTCCGAAATGATTTTATCTGTTATCTCATAAAGCTTTTCAGAACCAAGCTTGGTTTTTCGTTGTCTGTTATATACCTGTTCCGCTTTAACGTTATGCTCCTTCCAATCGCCACCGTTGTTACTGTCATTAAGCATAAGCGGTTGAAAATTATCCATGGCGTGCGCAAATTTAGCATCAGCTGTTTCATTCTCTTCAAATTCGTCAAATATGGCAATCAGTTCTTTTGCTTGTTCTTCAGGTAAAAGCGAAAATATCCTCTGTTTCGCCTCGTTTTCCCTGTCTTTTTGCGTTTTTAACGCTTCAACATCATATGCATATGTGTCGCCTGCATCTATCTCTACGATATCGTGAATAAGGCACATAAGCATCACCTTGGTTATATCTATATCCTCATTTGAGTATTCCTTAAGTAAATACGCCATTATCGCCATATGCCACGAATGTTCGGCATCGTTTTCACATCTTCCGTTACCCGAAAGGTGTGTTTGTCTGAATATATTTTTAAGTTTATCAATTTCCAGCGAAAATTTAAGCTGTCTTTCTATGCGATTATCCATCTTATTACCTCTTGATTTTGTGATTTATGCCATTATACCACAATCAATTTTAAAATGCAAAAAATCCCACAGGATAACCCGTGGGATTTTGTATATCGCAAATCGATTAACGTTTTGAGAACTGTGGTGCTCTACGAGCAGCTTTAAGACCGTATTTCTTACGCTCTTTCATACGAGGGTCACGAGTTAGGTAACCTTCAGCCTTAAGAGCTGGTCTGAATTCGCCTTCAACTTCAAGGAGAGCTCTTGCAATACCGTGACGGATTGCGCCTGCCTGACCTGTGAAGCCACCGCCGTTTACTTTACATATAACGTCAAACTTACCAAGTGTATCAGTAGCTACTAGCGGCTGTCTGATAATAACTTTTAAAGTTTCAAGTCCAAAATAATCATCAATGTTTCTGTCGTTGATAGTGATAACGCCAGTACCTGGAACTAGTCTAACTCTTGCAACAGATTTTTTTCTTCTGCCTGTTCCGTAAAATTGTGCATTAGCCATTTTTCATATCCTCCTTATCTGATTTCACCTGTGTACATTTCAGGCTTCTGCGCAGCGTGGTTGTGCTCAGCGCCCTTGTATACTCTTAGTCTTGTTAAAGAATTTCTTCCGATTGTGTTGTGTGGAAGCATACCTTTAACTGCAAGCATCATAGCTTTTTCAGGCTTATCTGCCATAAGGTGTTTGTATTTAATTTCTTTTAGACCACCGATGTAGCCTGTGTGGTATCTGTAGTATTTCTGGTCTAGTTTCTTACCTGTTAAAACTGCTTTGTCAGCATTGATAATGATAACAAAATCTCCGCAGTCAACGTGAGGTGTGAAAGTAGGTTTTATTTTACCTCTTAGAATAGAAGCAGCAGCGCTGGCAACTCTACCTAGCGGCTTGTCAGCAGCATCGATAATGTACCATTTTCTGTCAACTTCAGCACTTTTCATCATATAAGTACTCATTGAAAAATCCTCCATATATATTTCTTTTTATTATTAACAATTTTTACTGAAAATTACTTTAAGTGGGAAAAAAGCAATCTCTCAGCCTTATGTATTGTAATATAAAACCAAATTTATGTCAATAGGTTTTTCAAAAAATTTTAATTTGTTTTTTGCGTTCTTTGATTTTCTCGTTTTTTCTCTTGTTTTCTCTTGTTTTCTCGAATACCAATTTCATTTTTTGAGAATAAATTCCTTGTTTTTTTGCATAATAACACTAAAAAAGGACAGATTTTTATGAAAAAAGCAAAAACATACCTCAAAATATATTCTATAGGCGCAATCGGCTACAGTATTCTTGAAATTCTTTGGCGAGGCTACACTCACTGGACTATGAGCATAGTGGGTGGAATATGCTTTTCCATTATTTTTAAGATAAACAGCGTTTTCAAAAAAAGCAAAACAGTATTTAAATGTCTTCTTGGCTCGGGAGCAATAACTGCAGTGGAATTTATATCAGGAGTGATAATAAACATCGTTCTTAAATGGAATGTATGGGATTATTCACGTTTTCGTTTCAACATAAAAGGACAGATTTGTCCTGTTTATTCAGCATTATGGTTTGTTTTGTGCTTACCTCTTACCTCCTTTTGCAAAATTTTGTCCGAAAAATACAAATAAGCCTTTACTTTTTACCGAAATACTGATATAATATGTAAAGTTATCAATATATTAATAACACATTTTGGAGGCATTTAGAAAAATGAAAACTAAGTTTTGTTTTGTTTTTGCAATAGCCGCTCATATTATAATGAGTATGCTTTGTGTTTTAATGCTGGCGGATTATGTCAGTGGTTCAATAGTTGGAGTTATAGTCACACGAGTGAATATACTTCTTATGACGCTTTATAGCGCTTGTATGCTGTTGTTCTTCTCAAAATATCTTATGGATTACAGATTTTCAAAACACAAAAAACTTACTATTGCAATACTTATTACATACGCGGTTGCACTTCTTATATACGTGCTTGACCCATTTGCAGTTACAGGACTACTACTTATAGGTATAACATACGCGGCAGGCGGATTTTATATGATATATATCGTTCCGTCATCTATACGCGATGGATACACATTCATTACTGTATACAGAACACTGTTTGTTTTGTCGACACTTGGCGCTACTATAAGTGTAATGGTATCATTCTATTCATCAAAGCTTGGCGACTTGGGAATGCTTGCTTCGAGCTTATTGGCACTGTTTGCATGCATATATTACAGAAACAGTTATTCAAAATAGTAAATCAATCAAACTGCCTGAGATTCTTGGGCAGTTTTAATTTTAATATTGCAGAACACAGGAGGTGAATGTCGTGAAAGAAAAAGAAACCATCACACTCGTTGGCGAAATGGTAAATATCATTTACCGAAACGACGACAATGGCTACACAGTTGCGGAGTTTGAAACAGAAACCGAGCTTTACACAATTGTTGGTTATCTTACAGGTTTAAACTGCGGTGAAAGTGCCAGACTTACAGGTAAGATGGTCAATCACGACGTTTACGGAGAGCAGTTTAAGGTTGAAATATATGAAAAAGAAGTTCCAAAATCTTGCGATGCCATATACAGATATTTGAGTTCGGGCATAGTAAAAGGCATAAGAGAAGCTACGGCAAACAAGATTGTAGAGGCGTTTGGCGAAGAATCTCTTAATGTCATTGAAAACGACCCATTACGACTGTCAACTGTTCGTGGCATCAGTATGGATAAAGCTATAAAAATTCAGCAAAGTTATATATCTGAGATGGGCGCATCGGCGCTTATAATGTTTTTACAAAATTATGATATAAGCGTAAAGCTTGCGGCTAAAATATATAAAAAGCTTGGTATAGCTGCAATCGAAAGGATAAAGCTTAACCCATACATTATGTGCGACGAGATTGAAGGTATAGGCTTCAAAACCGCCGACAAAATGGCTCTTAATATGGGGCTTGACTATTTTGACGAGAACCGTGTGCGTTCAGGCGTGATATACACCATAAAGCAATATATGGCATATGGACACACCTGCGTTATGCGTGAATACCTTGTTAGAAGTTCGGCAGAATTGCTTGGTATCGATATTTCTGTCGCAGACGAGGCGGTGTCATCACTTATAACCGACGTTATCTGCATTTCAAAAACAATCGACGATATAGAATACATATATTATTACAGATATTACCTAAGCGAACGATTTGTAGCTAAAAAGTTAAAGGAACTCGACAGCGTGCGTGATGATTACAATATAGACGACATTGAACGTCAGCTTATGCATATAGAGGCATATGAGGGCATACGATACGCCTCTCAGCAAAGAGAAGCTATTATAAATGCTATGAATTATAATGTTATGATTATAACGGGCGGGCCGGGAACAGGCAAAACCACTATAATAAACACCATTATAAAAATAATGGAACAAAACGGACTTAAAGTAATGCTCTGTGCACCTACAGGCAGAGCGGCAAAACGTATGAGTCAGGTGTGCAACCGCGATGCAAAAACTATTCACCGCCTGCTCGAAGCAAAGGTTACAGATGATGACGAAATAATGGAGTTTATGATAGACGAAGATAGTCCTATAAATACCGACGTGCTTATCGTCGACGAAATGTCTATGGTAGACATCGTGCTTATGTCAAATCTTCTAAAAGCACTCCGTCAGGGCACAAAGCTTATAATGGTGGGCGATGTCAATCAGCTTCCGTCAGTTGGAGCAGGAAATGTGCTTAAAGATATGATAGATTCTGATTGCCTTAAAGTAATAAAACTTACAGAAATATTCAGACAAGCTGAAAAAAGCATGATAGTAGTAAATGCGCACCGAATAAATCAGGGTGAGTATCCTGTATGCAACGAAAAAGACAAGGACTTTTTCTTCGCGCACAAAACAAATGCAAACGAGGGGCTTTCGTATATCCTATCACTGTGTAAAGAAAGACTTAGTGCAAAATACGATATATCGCCGTTTGATATTCAAGTGCTATCCCCTGTAAAACGCGGTACCACAGGCATTGTAAACTTAAATACTCATCTTCAAAACGAGCTTAATCCGCCATCAAAAGACAAAAAAGAAAAGGAATTCGGTGAATTTGTGCTTCGCGAGGGCGACAAAGTAATGCAGATGAAAAACAATTATAACATCATCTGGACATCGCTAGATAACACAAGCGAAGGAATGGGTGTGTTTAATGGTGATGTAGGTAGGATTACCGACATAAATTTTACATTTGAAAGTATAACAGTAACATATGACGACAAAACAGTACAGTATAGCTTTAAGGATATAACAGACAACATCGACCTTGCATATGCAGTTACTGTGCACAAAAGTCAGGGAAATGAATTTCCTGTGGTGGTTATGCCTATGTACGACGGCCCGGAAATGCTTATAAACAGAAACCTCTTTTACACTGCAGTAACCAGAGCAAAAAATCTGGTTGTATTAGTTGGGAACGAAGGGGTTATGCGTAAAATGGTAAATAACAACAAAGAACGTATGCGTTGGTCGGGACTTTCAAAAGAAATCAGGAGTTTTTATATATAAATGAGTTTTTTAGATAAATTTATATATATCGTCAAAGAAGTCCTGTTTCCGAAAAAATGTATGCTTTGCGGTGGTTATATCGATTACTCAAACAAATATTTCATATGTAAAAGCTGTTACACCAAACACATTGCCAATAACAAAACCTTTTACGAAAGGCACACCTATGGAATAGGAAGCATAGACAAAGTGTATTACGCAATAAAATACACAGGCCGCCCTAAAAAAGCACTTCAAAAATTTAAATTTGGAGACAAACCATTTTACGGAGAAACCTTTGCCAGAATTTTGTACGAATCGTGCAAGAACGAATCCTTTATGAAGGATTTGGACCTCGTAACGTGTGTTCCTTCAAGCAAAAAGCATATAAAACAGCGCGGATACAATCAGGCTGATATCATAGCAAAAGCGTTTTGTGAATATGCGCACCTCGACTATGCAAACGACCTTCTTATAAAAGTTAAGGACACCTTGCCTATGAGCAAACTAACAAAGGCAAAACGATTTAAATATATTAAAAATGCATTTAAATACAACGACAAGCATATTCTTTTCGACGCTCACGTGCTACTTATAGACGATGTATATACAACCGGTGCAACAACTGGCGAATGTGCACGCATACTAAAGAAAAAAGGCGTTGAAAAAGTTACCGTTTTAACTGTATTTTCAAACGATTACGGAATATAAAAAGATAGCCTAATAGGGTGCGCCCTATTAGGCTATCTTTTTTTCACACATTTATTTTGGCGCATATTTCTTTGAAAAATACTCAAAAAGTTCATTAAACTTTTTACTTTCATATCTTTCTTTTCCGATCGACTGGTGTATATTCATATTGTGATTTACATTATCTATGATGTGTCCTGCGATGTTAGAGCAGTGATCAGATACCCTTTCAAGGTTAGTTAAAAGGTCATTCCATATAAAACCAAGCCCAAATGTACACTCTCCCCTTTGCAGTCTTTCTATATGTCCCGACCTTAATTTTTTCTTAAGCCCGTCTATTACCTCCTCAAGCGGCTCTACCCTCTCAGCTTTGTTTATGTCATTATCTCTAAACGCCTCATAAGCTATACCTATAACCTCGCTTGTCGCATTTGAAATATTTTCAAACTCTCTGAATGCATCCTGCGAAAACATCAAATTTTTATCATTTAATTCCTGTGCGGATTTCATTATATTTACAGCGTGGTCGGATACTCTCTCAAAATCGCCTATCACCTTTAAAAGCATTGCCGCCTCAAGACTGTTTTCGTGACTTAAGTTATGACTGCTAAGTTTTACAAGATAAGTGCCAAGTATGTCCTCGTAATGATCACTTTTCTTCTCGTTTTCTCTAACAGATTTTGCTCGCTCATTATCAAAGTTATCAAAAAGCGTAAGGCTGTTTTTCAATGCGTCAAATGATATTTCTGCCATTTGGAGTGCGTATTTTCTACACACTCCAAGCGCCATAGGCGGAGTAATAAGCAGTCTTTCGTCAAGCTCCGATTCAATTTCAGTTGTTTTATTATCAGGCACAAGCTTTATAGCCAATCTTTCAAGTATACCAGACATTGGATATAAAATAATCGTACAAAGAAGGTTAAACAACGTGTGCGCAACCGCTATACCCCAAAGTGTTGCTGCCTGATCCAATATCACAGGCTTAAATACCGTGTGAAGGATATAGTATCCAACAAGAAGAACTATGGTGCCTATTACATTAAACAAAAGATGAATTGCCGCTGCTCTTTTTGCATTTTTTGTTGCTCCGAACGCAGATATAATAGCAGTGATGCAAGTACCTATATTTTGTCCCATTATGATAGGAATAGCCGCACCATACGATACCTTACCGGTAATCGCAAGAGCCTGAAGTATACCTACAGACGCCGAGCTGGACTGAATAATAGCTGTAAGAACTGCGCCGGCAACAACACCCAGGACAGGATTTTTAAATGCTATAAATAAATTTTGAAATTCAGATACATCCGATAGTCCCGAAACTGCATCTGACATAGCGTCCATACCGAACATTAGAGTTGCAAATCCAAGCAGGATTGTGCCTGTATCCCTTTTTTTGTCATCTTTTGAAAACATATGAAATATTATGCCTACAAGTGCAAGAACAGGTGTAAAAGAAGTAGGCTTTAATAGCCTTACAAATATATTCCCGCTTTCAATACCGCTAAGGCTCAGTATCCACGCAGTAACGGTAGTACCGATATTAGCACCCATTATCACATTTACTGCCTGCATAAGCGTCATAAGCCCTGAATTCACAAAACCTACTACCATTACAGTAGTGGCAGATGAGCTTTGAATAACTGCGGTAATCCCCAGACCTGTGATAAGTCCTATAAATTTTTTTGTTGTAAGCCTTCCAAGTATGCTCCTTAGCTTATTTCCGGCACGCTTTTCAAGAGCTTCCCCCATAACGTTCATACCAAACAAAAAAAGACTAAGTCCCCATACCAGAGTTAATACATTAAATATGTCCATATTCCGTCTCCTTTATTTTATGTATTATTTCCAGTTTATCTATTTTTATCAGCACGAAAAAAACCCGGTCTGCAATTGGCGGTTGCTGACCGGGTTCAAAAAGTGAGAGGGAATCTTCACTTTTTGCTTCCTTTTTATTTTAAAAAAGGAGGGAAAATGAAAAAAAGTTTTATGTTAGTTGTGGTATGTTTATATAATACCACTATATGTCGTTTTTTGCAATACCACTATATGTATAAATATCATAAACTTACTATTCTGTTTTTGTGCACTTTTCATAAATAGTGTGTAAAAATTCTGATTTTTGTGTTTTTGCAGTTAAAAAGTTTAAAAAAGTAACGATTCTTTACTTTTTAGCGTCTGTTTAAATAAACAAAAGTCTGTTTTTTCTATTGACACTCACAAAATTAAGATGTATCATTTAATTAAGAATTTCAAAATATTTTTAACGTTATGATAAATCAAAAAACACATCTGGCATGAGTTGTACACAGTACACTCGACCCAGATAAACAAATATTGGGGGCATTGTTATGAAACGAAAAGTTAGTTTTTCAATCGGCAGACTTCAGGTTTTATACGGCGATGAAAGGGCACTTGAAATCGCAAAAGAAATTGGCGCTGACGCGGTAGACTTTAATCTGTGCGGCAAAAGATGGGATTACCAGAATCCGGAATCTATATATTCAAAAAGCGATGATGAAATAATCGCATACTATACTAAATTGCGCGAGAAGGCTGAAAATCTCGGAATTGAAATTGCTCAGACTCACGGACGAATAGAAGGTTTTAAAAATATTCCCGAAGAAGACGAAGCACTTATCAAAAACGCACGCATTGACTGCCTTGTTACCAAAACTCTTGGCGCACCTGTATGCGTTATGCACGGTGTAACCACTATTTTCCTAGGCCCTGACGCCGACCCTGAGCTTTATCGTGATTTAAACTTTACTATGTTTAACCGTATTATTCCATTTGCAAAACAGTATGGCATTAAAATAGCCACCGAAACCTTTGGCGATGCAAAAGGTGGCGGCGAAGGCGGCTACCATTGCTGTGACTTTTTTGGAAACGCAAAGGAATTTATCGATACATACAACAGAATCTGTGCAGAAGGCGACAATGCAGATTATTTTACTGTATGTGTAGACACAGGTCACTCAAACAAAGCAACACGTTTTGACAATCCGTCAGCAGCTGACGTTATCAGAATGAACGGCAAAAATATAAGCGTACTTCATTTAAATGACAACGATACCATAACCGACCAGCACAAAGCACCTATGACAGGCTGTATAGACTGGAACGACGTATTTGATGCGCTTGACGAGGTAGGCTATAACGGAATATATAATATGGAATTACAACTTGCTCACTTCGGTAAAGGATTTGAGATTGAAACCGCTGAGTTTGGAATAAAGGTTTTAAAGCATATGCTTAAGACACGATATGGCGATGAATAAAAAATAATATATTAAAAGGATGTGATTTTCCACATCCTTTTTTGTATAGCCAACATTTTTAAAATTTTAAAATTTATACCGTATGAATCGCTTTCCGCGAAATTCACTTATAATATATTCATTTTACATAAGCGGAGCAAATATCCTTAGTGTCCTTCCGAAAATACGCGAAGTGAGCTTCAGCTTTTTATAATCCTCCGCCCTAAACTGTCTGCACTCTCTTAGTGTATGCTTGTAATCTTTTTCAATATTTGATATCTCATTGTCGCCATACACATAAACGGCACATTCATAGTGCAGATATAAACTTCTGAAATCAAAATTTATACTTCCGACAACCGCCTTTATACCATCGGATACGCACAACTTTGAATGAACAAACCCGGGTGTATATTCAAATATCTTCACACCTGCCTCTATCAGCTCCGGATAGTAAGTCCTTGCCAGATTAAACGCATATTTTTTGTCAGGGATACTAGGCATAATTATAGTTACATCTACACCGCGTTTCACGGCATATTTCATAGCTGACAAAAGCTCATTTCCCGGAACAAGGTACGGCGTCATAATATGCACATACTTTTCAGCAGTATTTAACATATCCAGATACACCCTTTCACCCGTTGCCTCGTTGTCAATAGGGCTGTCGCTGTACGGTGTTATATACCCCTTTACACCCGGCTTATCTATATGTGTTTCAAGATACTTTTCATAGTCCTGCTCTTCTTTTGATGCAACCTCCCACAACTGTAAAAAAAGTACCGTGAAAGTATTTACCGCATCGCCTGTAAACCTTATAGCTGAATCCTTCCACTTGCCGAATCTCACAAGCTTGTTTATGTATTCATCGCCAAGATTTACACCGCCTGTATATGATACGTTTCCGTCTATAACTACTATCTTTCTGTGGTCACGATTGTTTTGATAAGTAGACAAAAAAGGTCTTATCGGTGAGAACACCTTGCACTTTATCCCCTGCTTTTCGAGTATTTCGGGATAATCAGACGGAAGAAGCGTCATACAACCCATTCCATCGTACATAAGGCGAACTTCTACCCCCTCTTTCACCTTTTGGAGTAAAATATCAAGTACCGTTTGCCACATAAAACCCGGACGTATTATAAAAAATTCTATAAATATAAATTTCTCTGCTTTTTTCAAATCCTCTATAAGCGCCTCGAAGAAATCCTCGCCCATACCGTAATATTTTACATCTTCTATCTCATATGCAGGATAACCGCACCTTTCATACATATAGTTGAAAAGTCCAAAATGATGTTTGGTATGAGCCTTAACGTCCTCGCGTTTATCCATCGACCAGTACATATACTTTTTGTTTCGCTTTTCTATAGCTGAAAGCCTTTTCTGTATGCTTTTAGACACAACGTCTGAATGAACATACAAGTAAAGTATTGCACCGAAAACAGGCACAAGCCCTATTAAAAGCACCCAAGTAAGCTTAAACTCCGGATTCTCGTCACGATTAATCTCAAATATAGCCAGAACAACCGATACAGATGAGCATAGCGAATAAAGATACACCATATTTTCTCTCAGCTTGGTAAATCCAACCGCTACAAATACAAGCTGAACAAGTAAAATAAGTGCACTGAATGTCTTTCGGCTGAAAATCAGCCTGAAAATATTGTATTTTCCTCTGCCCTTACTCATATTCATCACACTACTTATCGTTTTCGGTTAAATAGCTAACCTCTCCCGAATCCGAAATATTTTTTATTTTTGTATATTCACAGCTATCTACAGGCAATCTGTGCCTTGTAAGAACGGCATTTATAATTCTCTTTATAATATCATATATTACCGCAAAAGTCGGAACGCCTATGAGCATACCCACAAATCCGAAAAGTCCTCCGCCAAGAAGTATGGCAAATACCACCCAGAAAGGTGAAAGTCCTGTAGACTGGCTAAGTATCTTAGGACCGATTATATTTCCGTCGAGTTGCTGAAGCACGATTATTAGTATTATAAAATATAGTCCCTGCACAGGATTTGTAATGAGTATTAAAATTGCCGATGGTATCGCGCCTATAAACGGGCCGAAGAACGGAATGATGTTCGTCACACCAACAAGCACACTGACAATAAGTGCATACGGAAGTCTTAATATAGACATAAGTATAAAACAAAGTATGCCTATGATAACGGAATCTATAACCTTGCCTACTATAAATCCGCTAAACATCATATGACTGCGTCTGACAGTATCAACTATTACGTTTGCCTTTTTTGTTCCAAAAAGGGCATATACAAACTTTTTAGTCTTTCCTATAAAGCCTTCCTTGTCGGATAAAAGATATACCGAAATTATCACACCTATTACTATGTTTAATATAACACTTGCAACATTTTTTATGCTTATTGCAAACATACCTATCCACTCGTTTGCCTTAGATGAAAAGTTTGTGTTAAACCATACCCCTATACGATCTATCGCATTTACTATAAATTGCTCAACTGTTGTAGAGAATTGCGAAGACCCTCCCTGAATTTTGGCAAAATAATCCGTAACATACTTAAACCTTTCAGGAAGTTCGTATATAAGCTTTGTTATACTTTCTGCAAGCTCAGGTATAATCATATTAAGAAGGACTGCCAATACTGCAATAGTCAGTATTATCGACAAAAATATGCTTGTCTTTCTTATCACTGCTTTTTTTCTCGCAAGCGACTTTACCTTCTTTTTCTTTGTAAGCCTCTCAAGATTTCGTTCGAAAAAACGCACAACAGGATTTAACACATATGCTATAACCAATCCAAATATAATAGGCTGGAGAATAGTAAGCACAGTGCTTAAAAATCCCGATATTTTATCCAATCTGAACACAGCAAAAAAAGCTACTATACTTAATACTATTACTAAAAATGCAGTAGCGCCCGCACTCATATATTTCCTTATGTCAAATTTTGGCTGATTGTTCATTGTTTTGTCAAACCTTTCTTAATTTTAGGTATTATAGTATTTTACCATATTCATTTAAAAAATTCAATATAAAAAGGTTGAAATATAACTGTCCACACACTATAACGTGACATCTATTATTTCAACCTTTAATATCAGTTTTCTTCTATTAAATTTGCCATATCATACATTCCTGCGTTCTTTCCTATAAGGAACTTTGCAGCCTTTATAGCACCAACAGCAAAAACCTCTTTACTGTGCGCCTCGTGTTTAAGCTCAAGCACTTCATCCTTGCCAGCAAATATAACACTATGCTCACCAACTATAGTACCTCCGCGTATCGAGTGCATACCTATTTCATTTTTTTTTCGTTTTTCCCGCACAGAATGTCTGTCGTATACAAGCTCCGGCTTATCCTTCATAGTGTCCCTTATAGCATCTGCAATCATTATAGCCGTACCGCTTGGCGCGTCTATCTTTTGGTTGTGGTGCTTTTCTACTATCTCTATATCAAAATTATCCTCAAGTATGCTTGTCGCTTTCTTAACAAGGTTTACTAAAAGATTTATACCAAGTGACATATTAAAGGTAAAAAACACAGGGACTTTTTTAGAAAGCTCCTCAACGCCCTCTTTCTGCTCATCAGAAAGACCTGTGGTAGCTACCACTACAGGAACTGTATTTTTCTGACAGTATGCGATAATCGATGAAAGCGAATTCGGATGTGAGAAATCTATTACCACATCAACCTTTTCTTTCACATTATCAAGGCTGTCATACACAGGATAACCCTGGTCAGATGCAGTATTTATATCAAATCCGCATACAACGCAGGCCTCCTCGTCGTTTGCAAGAAGCGAAGACAAAACTCTGCCCATCTTGCCGTTACATCCTGAAAGCATTACATTTATCATTCGTTTTTACCAACCTTTATATGGTTTTAATACCGTATTTGTTCATAGCATTTTTAAGTATCTCTTTGTTTTCATCGCCCATTTCATAAAGAGGAAGACGAAGAGGACCAACGCCTAATCCCATCATATTAAGAGCTGTCTTTACAGGAATAGGGTTAACCTCTATAAAGAGTGATTTTACAAGCTCAAACATTTCAAGCTGAAGTTCCAAACTCTTTTTAGTGTTGCCGTTTATATATTCCATAACGATATCGTGTGTCTGCTTTGGAGCAAGATGCGCCACAACAGATATTACACCTTTACCGCCAAGCGCCATTGTAGGCACTATCATATCGTCGTTACCTGAATAGATAGCTATATCAGGGCAAAGCATTGCCATCTCAGCAACCTGAGCGATATCACCGCTTGCTTCCTTGATGCCTACGATGTTTTTATGTTTTGCAAGCTCCTTAAGAGTTTTTGGCTGAATGTTTACGCCTGTTCTTGAAGGAACATTGTATAAAATTATTGGAATATTTACCGCATCAGCTATAGCGGTATAGTGTGCAATAAGACCCTTTTGAGTAGTCTTGTTGTAGTATGGTGTAACAAGGAGTAGTCCGTCTGCACCTACTTCTTCGGCGTACTTCGAAAGTGCGATACCGTATGCAGTATCATTACTTCCTGTACCTGCTATAACAGGAATTCTTTTGTTTATTTTATCAACTGTAAATTTAATAACTGCTTTATGTTCTTCATCTGACATTGTTGCCGATTCACCAGTTGTACCGCAGATGATTATAGCGTCGGTAGAATTAGCAACATGATACTCAAGTAACTCGCCAAGCTTTGCAAAATTTACCGAGCCGTTTTCGTGAAACGGAGTAACAAGTGCAACGCCCGAACCTACAAATAGAGTTTCCTTCATATCATAACCTCCTAAAAAATCTATTATTTCTCTTCCCACTGTCTTATAAGTTCCTGTGCAATCTGAACTGCGTTTGTAGCAGCACCTTTTCTTATATTGTCTGCAACAACCCAAAGGTTTACACCGCTGTCAACACTTTCGTCACGGCGAATTCTGCCGACAAATGTTTCGTTCTTTCCTGCAGCATTTATAGCTAGAGGGTAGATGTTGTTTTCAACATCGTCTTCCACTACAACGCCTGGTGCATTTCTAAGCACTTCAAAAAGTTCATTCAAATCATAATCGTTGTAGAATTCTACGTTTATAGACTCACTGTGACCATTAAATACAGGCACACGAACAGTAGTAGCTGTAATCTTTATAGAATCATCGCCAAGGATTTTTCTTGTTTCGTTAACCATTTTCATTTCTTCCTTAGTGTATCCGTTTGGAAGGAATGAATCAATGTGAGGTAGACAGTTACCTGCAATCGGATAAGGGAACTTCTTAGGAGCTTCTCCCTTAAGACCATTTTCAAGGTCCTGCCAGCCGGCAAGTCCCGCACCTGATACAGCCTGATAAGTAGAGTAAACAACACGTTTTATTTTATATTTATCGTGTAAAGGCTTTAGTGCAACCATTGCCTGAATAGTAGAACAGTTAGGGTTTGCAATAATACCCTTGTTCCATTTTATATCGTCAGGGTTTACTTCCGGTACTACTAGCGGAACCTCAGGGTCCATTCTCCAAGCGCTTGAGTTATCTATTACTACACAACCCTTTGACGCTGCAATCGGTGCAAACTTTTCACTTGTAGAACCACCCGCAGAGAATAGCGCAATATCAATACCTCTGTCGAATGATGTTTCAGTAAGCTCTTCTACTATATATTCTTTTCCCATAAACTCAACTTTTGAGCCTGCTGATCTTTTAGAAGAGAAAAGATAGTAGTTTTCTGCTGGAAGATTAACCTCTTCAAGCACCTTTAGAAATGTTCTTCCAACCATACCTGTTGCGCCAACAATGGCAATATTATATTTTTTCAATCTCAAAACCTCCTAAGTTTGTCAAAAGCCGGTAAATCACACCGACCGACACTTTTAAAATGCCTATTATAACATTAAATTAATATATAAATAATATCATTTTATGCGTTATAAGTCAATATTAAATTAACCAAAACTATAGCGGATTTTGATTAAAATTGTGTTAAAAAATACATAAATGTCTTGACTTAATATACAAACTGCACTATCCTAATTATATATGCGCAAATTTTAGCGAGGTTATATGTATGAAAAAGAAGATAATTATCAGTTTAATATTTGTATTTTTTGCTCTGTTTTCATATACATCTTATGCACTTGCCGAAGAATATGACACCATAAAACTGGGACTTTTTTTTGGAAATACTCAGGTGGAAAGTGTTGAAATCGGAAGCGCATCGGGGCTTGACATAGGCTATGAGGCAGATGGCGAATTTGTATCAGTGGTACAAACGGAAAATCCTCTTATCACTATACAAAAAGGCGACGATATGACCATAATTGTACTTGATGTTACCACGTTTGATACATCACTTGGCACATTCACCGTTAAACCTCTTTATGGAAACATCACTGTAAACGGCAAAGAATACCGCGGATGCGTGCAGATACTCCGCACAGACATAAGCGATATGACAATTATAAATAAGGTTTCTATGGATGAATACCTTTATGGCGTGGTTGGCAGAGAAATGAGCCCTTCGTGGGAGATAGAGGCACTTAAGGCCCAGGCTGTCTGTGCAAAAAACTATGCTATCACAAATTACAATAAATTTGCCAAATATGGCTTTAATCTATGCACAACCACTGTAAGCCAGGTTTACGGCGGAGTGTCTGCCGAAAGCGAAAGCGTGCGCGAGGCAGTTGATGCAGTTGCAGGACAGATGCTTATGTACAAAGATGCTCCTGCACAGACATACTTCTTCGCCACAAGTGGCGGTCATACTGCAGATGTCAAGAACGTATGGGGTTCGTCTATCCCGTATCTTTGCGGTGTGGAAGACCCTTATGAAGACCCGAAAACATCAGGACATTACACTTGGAAAGCTGAAAAATCAGCAGAGGAAATAAAAACAATTCTTGAAAACAAGGGCAAAAACATCGGTGACATAACAAATGTCGAAGTTACAAAAACAGACGATGCAGGGTATGTTCTTGAAATAGTTATCACAGGCACAAACGGCACACATACTATTAAAAAATCAGAGGCAAGGGCATTTTTTGGAAACGGAATTTACAGTCAAAATTACACCATAACTGCACCTGAAAGCAATTCAGTGTGCATTATTGGTGCTAATGGAAAAACAACCAAAAGTGTTTCTGCGCTTGCAAGTGTTACAGGAAAATCAAACACTAATCTTTGCATACTTGGTGCAAACAACGTTAAAACCACTGTAAAGACAACTGGAAACGGAAATTACGTATTCAACGGCAAAGGCTACGGGCACGGCATAGGAATGAGCCAGAACGGCGCTCGCGGTATGGCAAAGCTTGGATACACATACGAGGAGATTCTTGCACACTACTATCCCGGTACATATCTTGAATAAGGAGATTACATTTAATGCAGACAAAAGATTTTTACTATGACCTTCCAAAAGAGCTTATAGCGCAAACACCACTTTCCGACAGGTCGTCATCGCGCCTTATGGTAGTTGACAAAGACACAGGCGATATACAGCACAAGGTGTTCACCGATATACTTGAATATTTAAACGAGGGCGACTGCCTTGTTTTAAACAATACACGTGTACTTCCTGCAAGACTTTACGGAGCAAAGGAAGGCACAGGCGGAAAGATAGAATTTTTATTACTCACCAGAAAAAGTACAGATACTTGGGAGGTAATCCTAAAACCGGGCAAAAAAGCAAAACCTGGCGCAAGATTTGTATTTGGAAATGGCGAGTTAAAAGCCGAAATATTGGAAACAATAAATGACGGCAACCGACTTGTAAAATTCTATTATGACGGACTTTTTGAAAATGTACTTGACAAGCTTGGCGAAATGCCGCTCCCACCATACATAACTGAAAAACTTGGTGACAAGGAGCGCTATCAGACAGTGTATTCAAAGCACAACGGCTCTGCGGCTGCGCCTACAGCGGGACTTCATTTCACACCTGAGCTACTTGAAAAAATAAAAGAAAAAGGCGTAAATATCGCCTACGTTACACTGCACGTTGGACTCGGAACATTCCGTCCCGTAAAAGTAGACGATGTTACAAACCACAAGATGCATTCGGAGTATTATCATTTAGACGAAGAAAATGCCGAGATTATAAATAATTCACGAAAAAGCGGCGGAAAAATAATATCGGTCGGCACTACTTCTACAAGAGTGCTTGAAACCATTGCCGACGATAACGGAACGCTAAAAAGTGCTACAGGCTGGACAGATATATTTATCTATCCGCCATATAAATTTAAGAGTGTTGATGCGCTTATAACAAATTTTCATCTGCCTGAATCTACACTTTTAATGCTTGTAAGCTCGCTTGGCGGAATGGAAAATCTTAAAAACGCTTATAAAATCGCAGTCGATGAAAAATACAGATTTTTCAGCTTTGGCGACGCGATGCTCATTTTGTAAAAAATGAGCAAATGAATAAATAATAACTAACAATGAATAATTTTGGTTGAAATCCGCAAACGGATTTCTACATTAATTTTTCATTTTTCAATATTCATCATTCATTATTCATTTTACAGCATCTTGTATGCTGTAACCCAAGAGGTAAAATATGTTTAAACTTTTATGTACAGACAATTTAGCAAGACGCGGTGAGTTCCACACAGTTCACGGAGTTGTGCAGACACCTGTTTTTATGAACGTAGGCACCCTTGCGGCAATTAAAGGCGCTGTTTCTACAATGGATTTAAAAGAAGTCGGTTGTCAGGTAGAGCTTTCAAACACCTATCACCTTCACCTAAGACCTGGTGACAAGGTGGTAAAAGAACTTGGCGGACTTCACAAGTTTATGAACTGGGACAAACCTATCCTTACCGACAGCGGCGGTTTTCAGGTGTTTTCACTTGCATCACTCCGTAAGATTAAAGAGGAAGGCGTGTATTTTTCATCGCACATAGACGGAAGAAAAATATTTATGGGACCTGAAGAAAGTATGCAGATTCAGTCAAATCTTGCCTCAACTATTGCTATGGCGTTTGATGAATGTGTTGCGCTTCCTGCCGAGTACGAGTACGCAAAAAAATCAAGTGAAATGACTGTTCGTTGGCTGGAGCGTTGCAAGGCTGAAATGAAAAGGCTGAATTCCCTTG
Source organism: Clostridia bacterium (assembly GCA_045540815.1). Taxonomy (GTDB): domain Bacteria; phylum Bacillota; class Clostridia; order UMGS1810; family UMGS1810; genus JAZQHR01. The sequence goes on from JAZQHY010000036.1 coordinate 124,414, forward strand.
ACGATACAATAAATAAAAATCAAATGCTATTTGGTATAAATCAGGGCGCAACCTTTGACGACCTTCGTATAGACAATATGAAAAAAATCGCAAAACTTGACCTTGACGGCTATGCCATAGGCGGGCTTGCAGTTGGCGAAACACACGAAGAAATGTATCACGTTTTAGACGCTGTACTTCCATTTGCACCCGAAGATAAACCTCGCTACCTTATGGGCGTAGGCACACCTATAAATATACTCGAGGCAGTAGACAGAGGCGTCGATTTCTTTGACTGCGTTATAGCAAGCAGAAATGCACGTCACGCAAATCTGTTCACAGAAAACGGTTATATGAACCTTATGAACGCAAAATACGAACGTGATATGCACCCTATCGACGAAAACTGCAATTGCCCTGCGTGCAGAAACTATTCACGAGCTTATATCAGGCATCTTTTCAAGGCAAAAGAAATGCTTGCGATGCGCCTTTGTGTCCTTCACAACCTGTATTTCTACAATAACCTTATGGCAAATATCCGCACCGCAATAGAGGATGGCAGATACAAAGAGTTCAAGGAAGAAAAAATTAAAGCTTATTCACAGAGAATATAAAAAATAAGGATACGTTAATCGTATCCTTTTTATTTTAATATTTTTTATTTCTCCAATCTGAATTCACCAAAGAAATCAGGCCTTTGAAAATCAGGATTTTCTGTTTTTATAGGATAATATGTCACATAATGCTCTATCTCGGTGTCTTCACCGCATTTATATAGATTTCCGTACATCACATCTGTGTGACCGCCATATATTTCGTCGATGTAGGAAAATGGGATAGTAAATTGCAGTGTCCATTTTTCGTCTTCTACAAGTGTTTTTATCTCAAAAATCTCTTTTGGAACATCAGGCCTTACTCTGTTATTCCTGTCATATCTTAGGGCGTAATACAATGTACCAAACGCGTTAAATTCAAGATTCATATATCTATCATCATTTGCATTAGGTCTTATAAAGCACTCCATACAACTGTCAGAGCATACCGCGCTGTTTCTTTCAGTGCGTCTTGCAAGAAGCGGTTTTTCGTCTGTCTGCATTTGAATATGCAACCCAAATTCACTGTAAAGAAGCTTTGCAGTGGTATTCGGTTTCCACGAAAATTTCTCCCAGTTAAGCGTTTCTATCTTGGCAACCTCAGCCTTATCCCACACTTTATCATTTAATTCCGTAATTTTATGTGGTGTTTTTTTTATTGTGTACATCCTATTCCTCCGCAATTTGTTATTTTAAAACATTTTATCACACCGCATACCCCAAGTCAACCGATAATTAATAAACCTCTTGATTTATTGGTTTTGTAGGTGTATAATCTAAATATATTTTTTACAAAGGAAGTTACACTGTATGTCAAACACCAAATTAAATGAATTTATTAATAATTATGAAATATGTGACGCCCACGGGCACATTTTTCCCGAGAAAATCGCGTCAAAAGCCGTGTCTGCTATCGGCAAATTTTACGATATAGAAATGTATTCGGGCGACGGAGTTTCTGACGCAATACTTTCAAGCGGAAGCAAAATAAATGTTACTCATTACCTCGTTTGCTCCACGGCCACAACCACTCATCAGGTGGAAAGCATAAATCATTTCATAGTGGAAGAGTGCAAAAAGCACCCTGAATTTGTGGGATTTGGTACTCTTCACCCCGATTACGAGGACATAGAAGGTCAGGTACAGTTTTGCATAGATAATGGACTAAAAGGTATAAAATTACACCCTGATTTTCAAACTTTTAATATTGACGATAAAAAAGCATACAAAATATATGAGGCCACCGAAGGGAGATTGCCAATTCTATTTCACACAGGCGATAACAGATACGATTTTTCGTCGCCAATAAGACTTAGAAAAGTGCTTGACGATTTTCCAAAGCAAATCGCATTCGCAGCACATTTCGGAGGTTACAGAAGATGGCAGGATTCAGTAGAATACCTTGCGGGCCACGAAAATGTGTATTACGACACATCGTCTTCTCTTCCGTTTATGTCAGCCGAGGAAGGAAAAGAGCTTGTTTCAAAATTCGGCACAGAAAAACTGTTCTTCGGTACCGACTTCCCTATGTGGAAACATACCGAAGAACTTGAAAGATTTATGAATCTAGGACTTACCCACGAGGAAAATAAAGCAATACTTGCAGATAACTTTAAAAACTTTTTTGGGATAGAGTAAAAATCAAGGAATGTGTTTTAAACACATTCCTTTTTTATGTAGGGAACGCCCTTTGTGTCGTTCCGCTAAATCCAGTATTATTTCCCTTCAATAATGGTCCTCAAAGTAATAAGCTTAACTCCGTTTTTTCCGTCCATTACAGCATATTCCTCAAATTCTCCAAAACCACTTTGCACCATCATAGGAACATCTAAACTGTTTGCAATCATTTTAACTACATCACCACGAGTTGCATCGGCATCCAAGCTTAAATTCATATCACTTGTTATCCCTCTTTGTGAAGCAGTCATGACATAACCTTGCGGATAACCCATTATCTCAGCCTTTGGCTTATATCCCAAAAGAGTAATTATCATTTTTATAAATTCCGCATTTGTCACGTTTCTTTCAGGCTCAAATGTAGTTTCAGTTGTACCGTCAATTAACCCGTTTTGATGCGCAAAGCTTATTTCCTGTATCGCCCAATGTTCTTCTACATCATCAAACTTAATATCAAATATTTCTTTTTGTGCAATTTCATTCATATCGGCATTAGCTCTTATTAAAAGCGCAATCGCCTCTGCTCTTGTAATGTTATCTTCTAATCTTATATTTCCGTCAGGGTCGCCTTTTAAAATGCCATATCCTTTTAATTCATCTGCGCTTTCTTCAAGTAAAGTTTTAGAGTTATCCGCTGTTACCTCATCCGCAAAAGCCACTCCAAAGCACAAAGTCAACGTCATTATGCCTGCCAAAACCATTGAAATAATTTTCTTCATTTGTATCTTCCTTTCAAAACGTTTTGCACTTATATAGGTGCATTTTTATTTTAACACGTGTTTATAATAATGTCAAGAATAATTTGCACCGAAATAAGTGCAGGAGGATATGCAATGAATATAGAAATAGAAAAAAAGATAGGAAATAACATACGCTATCTTCGTGAAAAAGCTGGACTTACACAGGAAATGCTATCTGCAAAATTGCAGGTAAACGGTTGTGACATTACAAGGAGTGCGGTTGCAAAAATAGAAGTCGGTCAAAGACACCTCTATCCCGATGAGATAATACTAATAAAAGAAATACTAAATGTCAGTTATGAAGATATATTCAATGTGTGATATATTATATCGTAGGGAACGACCTGTGTGTCGTTCCCGTTTTTTCACAATATATAAAGCTTTAGTAACAATATAAAAAGCCTTGAGAATCATCTCAAGGCTTTACTTTGTCTTAGCGACTTCCTACCTTCCCGGGCGGACTCCCACCAAGTATTATCGGCACTACAGAGCGTAACTGCTGTGTTCGGTATGGGTACAGGTGTTTCCTCTGCGTTATCATCACTAAGTAACTAAAACGATATAATACTCTTTCTCCAAATGTTTTCTCTCTCTTGGTCAAGCCCTCGGTCTATTAGTATCACTCAGCTTAATACATTACTGCACTTACACTCGTGACCTATCTACCATGTAGTCTTCATGGGACCTTACCACTTACGTGTGGGATATCTTATCTTAAGGGGGGCTTC
>JAZQHY010000037.1:0-9757 GCA_045540815.1 Clostridia bacterium
TTTAGAAAAGTTAGCGTTGTTGCTTGTGTTTTGAGTGTTGTATTTGCTTAATTTGTCTATTTGAGAAAGGATTTGATAAAAAATTACCATTGAGTCATAATAATAAGCTAATTCTTTTTTTCGCCAAATACTATATGATGATTTAAAAAGATTATGCAGAAGTTCGTTTGAGTTCAGGCAGTAATTGTTTAAATCGAGCAAATCATCCGAGTAAAAATGTATTACAAATATTTCATTTCTTTCGGGGTATTTAGCATAATATTCTGTGTTCGCAGGCATTAATACAACATCGCCTTCGTTTGTTTCTACAATTTTGTCGTTTATCTTAAAAATACCATTTCCTTTTATTCTGTATGCAAGGGCATGATATGGTCTTGCAGATACAAATACATTTGATTTATCCCATGACATTTTTTTAATTTCAAGTATTTTTACACTTGTGTTTGAATTAATTATATTCATAATATCACCAATATAATATTATCACTTGGAGCGAAACTAGTCAAGTTTCGAAAAATCCACCTTGTGTTATTTTTATTAGGTTTTTTAGATTGTATGAATTTGATATACTGAAACAAAAGGAGGTAGAGTATTATGAGTAATTGTTTTATTTGGAATAATGAAGAAAAAATCAAACTTCCTGACAATCCGGCAATGGAGTTTCGAAGTGTGCACCTATGTGTATTTCCTGAAACAAGCCTTGAGGATTTTCAAAAGGCTGTAAGAACTTGTGGTGAAGTGAAATATTCTCATATAGTTTTAGAGTTTTGGGGTATGCTTAAGTTTGACTGTATGAAGGAGCTTTCCTGGGATTTTGCATATACGAAGGAAGAAATAAAACCGATTATTGACGAGGCAAAGTCATATGGCATGGAAATCATACCAATGTTTAATCATCTTGGTCATGCATCTGCAAACAGAGAAAAGTATGGCAAACACGTGGTGCTTGATCAAAATCCTGAACTTTCGTATATGTTTAATACATACGGATGGGAATGGGATTTTGAAAATGAAGAAGTTTATGAGCTTTTAAAGAAAGTAAGACGTGAACTTATTGACCTTTGCGGAGATGGAAAATATTTTCACATTGGTTGCGATGAAGCATATTCAATAGGCTATGGAGAAAATAGAGCGTTAAAGCTTTGTGAGTATATAAACAGGGTTGCAGATGAGCTTTCAAAAGAAGGTCGCAGAGCAATTATCTGGGGTGATATGCTTCTTAATAAAAAAGATTATGAAAACGAAGAAGAAAAATACTACGCAAACGTTGAAGATGAAAGAATATCCAGTGATATTTTAAATAATTTAAATAAAGATGTTATCATAGCTGATTGGCAGTATCATCAGGTTTGTGATACGTGGAAATCGGCACAAAAACTAAAATCATACGGTTTTGATATCATATGCTGTCCGTGGGATAACATAGATAATGTAAAGTCTGCAGTAAGTACAATAAAAAATGAAAATTTATTTGGCATTATGCACACAACTTGGCAGACGTTACATAGCGGTTTTCGTGCAATGGTATATGCAGGACTTGTGTCGTATAGCGGCGATGCCGATATAATACACAGAAGAGAACTAAATTTCTTTACTGCACACGTTGTAAGAAATGTAATGCCATCAGGCGGTAATTATGAAAAATCTGGATGGTGCGAGAAAGTTATAGGACCTGGACTATAAAAATTTTTATATAAAGAGAGGAAGATAAAAATGGCTATTAAACACACAGCAGTAAGTTATTACGGTTTCAACTATGTTGAACACGCAAGGGAAGATTTTCAGGAGATGATTGATCACGGTTGTGATACAGTAATCCTTGCTATCACAGAATTTGATATGGACTTCTGGTTCCCGAATATCAATAATATCGTAAAACTTGCTCACGAAATGGGACTAAGGGTTATTGCAGACACATGGGGTATAGGTAAATACTTCGGTGGTGAACAGGTAAGTTTGTTCTTACAGAATAACATTCATCACAGACAGGTTTCTGCGTACACAGGCGAAGTGTTAAATGCAGCATGCTTTAACACAAATTCATTCAGAGATTATTTCAAAGGACTATGCCTAAAACTTGCAAGAGAAACTGAAGTTGATGGATTTTTCTGGGACGAGCCACATTATGCATATCCAAAATCTTATGCATCTATCACAGGCGGTGCAGGTGATGACTGGGCGTGCAGATGTCCTGAATGTATGAAAAAGTTTGAAGAATATTATGGCTATGAAATGCCTAAATTTATGAATGATGATGTTAAGCAGTTCAGATGGAGAGAGGCATTATTTACACTTGCTGATACTTCAAAGGCACTTAAAGAAGTAAATCCTAATCTTGAAATAACTTGTTGTGTTCATGCAACACTAAATACATATTATGTAACAGAGCTACGTGGATACGACAACTGGGAAATGGTTGCAGCTTGTCCTTATTTTGACGTATTCTCAACTACAATCATCAACTGGGAGCTTCCTGAAAGCTTCTTCCGTGATATAACTGAAAGAACGGTTGCTATGGCTAAAAAGTATGGCAAGCAGTCAGAAAGATGGCTTATGGGATATAACAAACGTCCTGCTGATTTTTCACAGATTGACAAAGTTGTTGATATGTATGAAAGTCTTGGAGTTGACAGACTTGCTACATGGACATACAGAGGCGGTCTTGGAACATCTGTTGCTGCTAAAGATCCAATCGAGCTTTGGGATAATATAGGACGTAATTATAAAAGGGTACTTAAAAAATGATTACTGAAATGTATTTTGAAAATATAGTATCAGTACTAAATAATATCAAAAACACACAAGCAGAAAAAATAAAAAAGGCAGCCAAAATTGTTTCCGAAACAATAGATAGTGATGGTATTATCTATATGTTTGGTTGCGGTCATTCTCATCTTATAGCTCTTGACTGTTTTTATCGAGCAGGCGGACTTGCTAATGTAAGCGTAATGCTTGATACAGACCTTATGCTTCACAATGGTGCGGCAAAGAGCAGTAAGATGGAAAAAACACAAGGTATTGCTGAGTCAATTTTTGAGCGTTATTGCATTACCGAAAAAGATGTGTTATTTATATTTTCAACTTCAGGTAAAAACGCTGTTCCTGTTGAGATGGCACAGATTGCGTCGAAGAATAACATCAAAAATATATCTGTGGTTTCGTCAGATTATTTTAATGACAAAACTGATATGCCAAAGCTTTATGAATGTACCGATTTGTATATAGACAATTGTGTACCTCATGGTGATGCAGTTATCAGTATTGATGGATGCGAAGCTAAAATGGGTAGTGTTTCCACTGCGGCAAGCTCATTTGTTATCCAGTCGATTCTTTTAGAAGCTGCACAGATATCCTCTAAAGCAGGGATAAAGATACCTGTATATATGAGTGGTAACGTTGACGGCGGTGCTGAATATAACAAAAAGCTTATCAACGAATATCTGCCGAGAATAAAACATCTGTAAAGGAGTGTTTGTATGCCTAAAATATCAGTTATAGGAATATGCGGGAATTCAACCTTTATGTATGTTGATCATTTTCACGAAAATGGTGAAACACTTGTAGCAGATTCGTTTTATGAAGAGATTGGCGGAAAAGGAATAAACCAGGCTGTTGCAGCTAAGCGTATGGGCGCAGAGGTTTCTTTTCTTACTGCAATTGGTAACGATGAAAACGGAGAAAAAAGTATTACAACCGCAAAAGAAAATGGAATTAATGCTACTTTTAAAATAAAAAATGGTAAAATAACACCATTTGCAGTTATTTTAACAGATAAAACAGGTGAAAATCGAGTAACAGAATATAAAAGTGCAGAGCTTGATGAAAATGATGTCTTGTCATTTGAAAAAGAAATTGCGTCAAGTGATATACTTCTTATTCAACAAGAAGTACCTGTAGAAGTTAACGAAACTGCTGTTAAGCTGGCGCAAAAATATAATGTAAAAGTAATTTTAAATCCAGCACCAATAAGAGATATATCGGATGAAATGGCAAATACGGTATTTTTGGTAACACCTAACGAGCAAGAAATGCAGGCAATAAATATTAAAAGATTTAAAAATTGCATAACTACACTCGGGGAAAAAGGGTGTATGATTAACGGAACAGATAACGTTTCCGGAATTGCAGTCAAAGCCGTAGATACTACCGGAGCTGGTGATACTTTTAGTGGTGTTCTTGCGGTATGTATCGCAGAAGGCATGGATTTAAAAACGGCGTGCAGATACGCTGTAACTGCATCAGGAATGAGTGTAGGAAAAGAGTATGTGCTTAATGCAATTCCACATAGAAAAGAAATAGAAAGGATGCTTAAAAATGAATGATTTTGGATATTATGAATATCTATTAGAAAATTTTAAAAAAGTAAATGATACACAAAGCGAAAACATAAAAAAAGCTGCCGAGCTTATGTGTGATGCTATTGCAAATGACAGATTAATAAATGTTTATGGCGGTGGCGGACACACAACTCTATGTATGGGAGAAATGTTTTTTAGAGCAGGAGGACTTTCGTGCATCAATCCAATAATGGAAACTGGACTTTCGGTATTTAATCAGGCGCTAAAGTATCTTGAGCTTGAGAGAACCGTTAATTACGGTAGTGCAATAATGAAATATTATGACCTCAAAAAAGATGATGTTCTTATAATTTTCCATAATATCGGCATTAATCCGGCAACAATTGATGCAGCTATGGAAGCTAAAAAGAATGGTGTAAAAATCATTGCGGTGTCAAGTAAAGCTTGGCAGGAAGAAATGCCTGAAGACCACTTTATCAGACATCCAAATAAAACAAATCTTTTTGATTATGCCGATGTATGTATAGAGGATTTTAACCCTGTCGGAGATGCTGTTGTAAATGTTCCGGGACTTGATACTCCTATTGCACCAGTTTCAAATATAATTGATTTCTATATTGCACACCTTCTTGAGATTGAATGTGTTAAGCAGTGTATCGACAGAGGAATCACACCACCTGTATGGTCAAGTGCAAATACTCCTGGCGGTGATGAAAAGAATGCGGCTTATCTTGAAAAATATAAGCCAAGAATAAAAATGTTATAAGGGAGGATTTTTGATGAATAAATTACAAGAAAAACTTGACTTTCTAATAGAGAAGTATTCGGTTAATGCAAAAGCAGAATTAAAAAGTGATAGCGAAGTTATAATTGATGGTAAAAATATTCCGCTATTACCACACAGATTCGAAAGAAGATTTATTGAACTTAAAAACATTGTGAACAACGGAACACTTGTTGGAATAAGTGTTATGAGAGTTGCAAGAATTGTTGAAAAAGACAAGGATATATATGATGAGCTTTACCGTGAATTTGATATATGTCAGTATGTTCTTAACAGAAAAATCAAATCAGTAACAGTTATGCAAAATGACAATGTATTAAATGCTATCGCTACAACAGAAGATGGAATTGTATGCACTATAGAAGTTTCTGCAACACTTAAAAAAGGCGAGATACCAAAAGACAAGCACGAAATCATTTCGCAAAGAGGTATTGCCTGCGATGTAGTAGTAGATGCTCAGCTTAAGCAGGATTCTATCTACATATTTGGTGAAAACAACGCTAAATATACTGACGTTGATTTCGAAATATTTGGATTATCAATTGAAGAAACAGCTGTTGTAAGAAATGCATTTTCAATTGCTCAAAGCAAAAATGCAGATGAAATTTTAAAAATAAATGAAAATCTAGATACATTAGTTGATATGGCAAAAAAATCAGCTAAAAGCGGTGAAAGGGAGGTAATGTAATCATGAAACCACTTAAAATAGCAATGATGAGTATGACACACGGCCATACAAGAAAATATTATCAAACCCTTATGGAAAATCCTAAGCTTGATTGGGTTGCTGTAGCTACCGCAAATGATGAGGTTAAAGAAATATTTTTAAATAGCGTAAAAGGTATTCCGTGCTACGACAGCGAACTTGAAATGCTTGATGCTCATCCTGAAATAGAGGCTGTTGTTCTTGCAAGTGAAAACTCAGAACATCTTCGTCAAATGAAGCTTTGTGCCGAAAGAGGCATACATATTTTATCTATGAAGATACCTACATTTGATATGTCTGAATATGATGAAATGACAAAAGTTGTGGATGAAAACAATCTTGTATGTCAGATTGAACTTGAAATGCACTATAATCCTGTTATAGCAAGAATGAAAGAGCTTATCAAAAACGGCGAAATCGGAAAGATAAAATCGTTTAACGCAACAAACATCACACTTTCACCTGTATGGGCATTTCCGTGGCAGGGCGTACCTGAAAAAAGCTATGGCAGACGTGTGCCTATAAAAGATGGTGATAGCCGTTTTAGAGGCGGAGCACTTTGTGACCATCCGCACATATTTGATATGATTAGACATATGACAGGAAGTGATTTTGAAAGCATCTATGCTGAAGTTGCTCCTAATATCAGACCTGATATTGAGGAAGAAGATATGCTTTCTGTTATAGGAAGAATGAAAGATGGTACAGTATTCTCGCTTGACCCATCTTGGTCTAAAATGGAAGAAAGATTAAAAGTACCGGGTCCTGGTTGGGAAGTATTTCCAAAAAGAATGGAAGTAAATATTACTCTTAACGGAGAAAAAGGTACTCTTATGGCAGATTGTTTTGGTCCTAACGTGTATCATAATGGTTGTCCAAATGACAGATACACTGTTCAGTACACATATTTTGATGAGTGGATTGGTCTTATAGACGAATTCGTTGACAATATAAGAAACAACAAAACACCGCTTATCAATCTTAAATGGCATAAGAGAACTATTGAAGCTATGAACGCTGTATATGAAAGTATTTCAACAGGTAAGGTAGTTAAGTTTTAAAATTTGTAAAAGAGATGAGTAATCATCTCTTTTATTTTTGTCTTGAAAATATAACATTAAAAGTATATAATATTATATATACAATTTTGAACGGAGAGTTTTATTATGACAAGACCGTTAGCAGACAGAATTCGCCCTGACAGTCTGGAAAATGTTGTAGGACAACATCATATTCTTGGCGAGGGAAAATTACTTACAAATATAATAAAAACGGGCGATATACCAAATATGATATTTTACGGCCCATCAGGTACGGGTAAAACTACTCTTGCCAATATCTGTGCATCTGTTTCCAATAAGACATTTTACAAGATAAATGCAACTAATTCGTCAATTAAAGACATAAAAGAAGTAATAGAAGACCTTGACAAAGAAGAAAACGCGTCGGGTGTACTTTTGTATCTGGACGAGATACAAAACTTTAATAAAAAACAACAGCAGTCAATACTTGAGTTTATCGAAAATGGAAGCATAACACTTATAGCAAGCACAACTGAAAATCCATACTTTTATGTATATAACGCGATACTTTCAAGAAGTTTAGTTGTTGAATTTAAACCTGTTGATGACAGCGATATATACACTGCTGTTGAACGTGGAATTGAGCTTATAAAAGAAGACTATCCCGATAAAACAATTTCGTTTGATGATGATGCGAAAGAACATATAGCATTTTGCAGCGGCGGTGATGTGAGGCGTGCGTTAAACGCAGTTGAAGTGTGTGTTAAGTCTCAACTTTTTTGCTCGTACGATGATATTAATGTTGATTTGGAAGTTGCTAAATCGTGTACACAGAGAAGCTCATTTGCACACGATAAAAATGGCGATAGTCATTATGATGTTATAAGCGCATTTCAAAAATCAATACGCGGAAGTGACCCTGATGCTGCAATTCATTATCTGGCACGACTGCTAGAGGGCGGTGACCTTATAACTGCCTGCAGAAGACTTTTAGTCGTTGCAGCAGAGGATGTAGGGCTTGCGTATCCAAATGCTATTGTGGTGGCAAAAGCGTGTGTTGATTCGGCACTTCAGCTTGGACTGCCTGAGGCTAGAATACCGCTTGCGGAGGCTGTGATATTTTTGGCGTGCCTTCCTAAATCTAATTCTGCAATATGTGCCATAGATGACGCTATGAGTGATATTACAAATGGAACGGTAGGACCTGTTCCAGCACATCTTCGCGATGCTCACTACGGCGGTGCATTAAAGCTAGGGAGAGGTACAGAGTATAAATACCCGCATAACTTTAAAAATGCGTATGTTAAGCAGCAATATTTGCCTGACAACATTAAAGACAAAACATACTATGAACCTAGATCAAACAAAACGGAAGACAGTTTTAAAAAATATATGGATATATTAAAAGATGGTAAATAATTTGTTGCATAATGATATTTTTTGTGGTATAATATCACAGGTGATTTTATGAAGGTTTATGAAGACAAGGGTAAAGTTATAGTTGAAAATGTCACTGATTTTAACCCTGTACACACTTTTCTTTGCGGTCAGTGTTTTAGATGGAATGAAGAGGCTGATGGAAGTTTTACAGGAGTTGCTCACGGCAGAGTAGTAAATATAAGGTGCGAAGATGATAACCTTATCATTGACAATACCAATCTTTCTGATTTTGAAAACATATGGAAAAATTACCTTGACCTCGAAACCGATTATGATGAAATCAAAAAAATTCTTTCAAAAGATGATAAGGCAATGACCGATGCTATAAACTTCGGCGCAGGACTTAAAATACTTAATCAGGATATATATGAATGTCTTATTTCGTTTATACTGTCTACGCAGAATGGCATTCCGAGAATAAAAAAGATAATAGAGCATATGTCAACTCTTTTTGGAAAACCTATTGAATATAATGGAAAGACATATTATACATTTCCTGATGTTGACACTTTATCTTCGCTTAGCGAAGAGGATTTTGAACCTGTAAAAGCTGGCTACAGGGCGGCGTATATACTTTCGTGTGCTCGTGCTATAAAAAATGGTGATATCATACTTAATTCACTTATAGATATGCCGTATGGTGAGGCCAGAGAAAATCTTCTAAAACTTACTGGTGTAGGTCCAAAGGTTGCAAATTGTGTGCTTTTGTTTGCACTTAAGAAAAGAGAAGCTTTCCCCGTTGATGTATGGGTAGAAAGGGTTATGAAATATTTTTACGTAGATGAAAAAGCTACTGTAAATCAAATATTTGATTATGGTACAAAGAAATTTGGTAATCTTGGAGGTTTTGCGCAGCAGTATCTTTTCTATTACGCCAGAGAAAATAAACTTGGAAATTAAGTGATTTTGCACTTTTTCAATATTATATACTAAATCTTAAGGAGGATATTATAAATGTTAGTATCTGCAAAAGAAATGCTTATCAAAGCAAAACAGGGTAAATATGCTGTTGGACAGTTCAACATCAACAATCTTGAATGGACAAAGGCTATACTTCTTACTGCACAGGAAAACAATTCGCCTGTAATTCTTGGTGTATCTGAAGGCGCAGGAAAGTATATGTGCGGTTACAAAACTGTAGTAGGTATGGTTAAAGGTATGATAGAGGAACTAAATATTACTGTTCCTGTAGCAATTCACTTAGACCACGGTAGCTACGAAGGTGCACTTAAAACTATCGAAGCTGGATTTTCTTCTGTAATGTTTGATGGTTCTCACTATCCAATCGATGAAAACATCGAAAAAACTAAAGAAATTATCCGTATTGCAAATGAAAAAGGCATCAGCGTTGAGGCTGAAGTTGGTTCTATCGGCGGTGAAGAAGATGGTGTTGTAGGTGCCGGTGAATGCGCAGACCCTGCTGAATGCAAGAGAATCGCAGATTTAGGTGTTGATTTCTTAGCAGCAGGTATTGGTAATATCCATGGCAAATATCCGGAAAACTGGG
>JAZQHY010000038.1:0-9411 GCA_045540815.1 Clostridia bacterium
TAAGGATCTTCCTTGGGGTGAAATCGGCGTAGACGTTGTACTAGAATGTACTGGTTTCTACTGTTCAAAAGAAAAGAGCCAGGCTCATATCGATGCCGGCGCTAAGAAAGTTGTTATTTCTGCTCCTGCAGGTAACGACCTTCCAACTATCGTTTTCAGCGTAAACGAAAACACTCTTTCTAAAGAAGACAACATCATTTCTGCTGCTTCTTGTACTACAAACTGCTTAGCTCCAATGGCTAAAGCTCTTAACGATTACGCAGAAATTCAGTCAGGTATCATGTCTACTATCCACGCTTATACTGGCGACCAGATGATTCTTGACGGTCCTCACAGAAAAGGCGATTTCAGACGTGCTAGAGCAGGTGCTGTTAATATCGTTCCTAACTCTACTGGTGCTGCAAAAGCAATCGGTCTAGTTATCCCTGAACTAAACGGCAAACTTATCGGTTCTGCACAGAGAGTTCCAGTTCCAACTGGTTCTACTACTATCCTTACTGCAGTAGTTAAGGGTAAAGACGTAACTAAAGAAGGTATCAACGCTGCTATGAAAGCTGCTGCTTCTGATTCATTCGGTTACAATGAAGACGAAATCGTATCTTCAGACGTTATCGGTATCACTTACGGTTCACTATTCGATGCTACTCAGACTATGGTTTCTAAAGTAGCTGACGACCTATATGAAGTACAGGTTGTTTCTTGGTATGACAACGAAAACTCATACACTAGCCAGATGGTTAGAACAATCAAATACTTCGCTGAACTATAAGATATAGCTTAAGTTAAGTTTTAAAAGAGCTGAAAGTTTTTTCAGCTCTTTTTTGTTTGCTATTGAAATGCACTTTCTTATATGATAAAATTATCCAAACCTATTATTATGAATAAAATAGTATAATGATAATTTTGTTGCCTTAAATAGTGCAATAAATATAAGGAGTTATATTTATGAAAATGTCATACAAAACCACATATTATGCAGCTTGTACAGGATTTGGCGTTCAGGCTATAGTTATAAATCTATCACCGCTTTTGTTTTTAACATTTCAAAAGCAGTTTGATATATCATTTGCGCAGATAGGAATGCTAGTTACGTGCAACTTTGTCATACAGATGCTTATAGATATGTCATCAGCACTTTTTGTAGATAAGATTGGTTATCGCAAGGCGGCTATTTTGTCGCAGCTTTCAGCAGCTATAGGGCTTGCGGGACTTGGTGTGTTTCCCGAAATAACACCCAACGCTTATATGGGAATAATTGTTGCAACTGTTTTTCTCGGTATTGGAGGAGGACTTATGGAGGTTGTTGGAAATCCAATAGTTGAGTCACTTCCTATAAATATTCGTTCGGCGGATTTAAGTTTTATGCATTCATTTTACTCGTGGGGACTGGTAGCGGTAGTTTTACTTTCTACCGTATTTTTCTCAGTGTTTGGCATAGAAAACTGGAAGATATTAACCGCACTTTGGGCGATTGTTCCTGTGGTAAATGCTATAGTGTTTTCAAAAACACCTATAGTAAGCCCTAAACCTGAAGATGAAAAGCTGTCATTTACAGGACTTTTTAAAACAAAAGTTTTCTGGGTGCTTTTGGTACTTATGGTGTGTGCAGGTGTGTCGGAGCAGGCAATATCTCAATGGGCGTCGCTTTTTGCAGAAGCAGGACTTGGAGTGTCAAAATCAATGGGCGATATACTTGGTCCATGCCTTTTTGCAGTGCTTATGGGAATATCAAGGGTATATTATGCCAAAGCAAATCACGGTATGAATCTTCGAAAATTTATTATGTATAGTGCTTGTTTGTGTGTGATAAGCTATGTAATAGTCGTATTTTCACCGTTTCCTGTTGTATCTCTTCTTGGATGCGGACTTTGCGGACTTTCGGTAGGTATAATGTGGCCGGGCGTGGTAGCACTTGCCGCTAAATATTGTCCTAAAGGCGGTACGGCCATGTATTCTATGCTCGCTCTATTTGGTGATATAGGTTGTTCTCTCGGTCCTACAATGGTTGGACTTGTGGCGGGCGTATCGGATGGCGTGACAAATATGGCTATATTTACAAGCGGAAACGCAGACGAGATAGCATTGAAAATCGGAATACTTTCCACTATTGTTTTCCCAATAGCTATGGTAGTAACAACTGCATTTTTATCAAAATTAAGAAAGAAAACAGTGTAATTGCACTTAATAAAATCCCTGCATATTATAGATATGGAGGGATTTATTATGTATATAAGCCTAAGTAATTATAAAGTAATATCGGTGTCAGGCACAAAACCTGGTGAAATAATAGATTATGGTGTAAAAATGGTAGGAGCTCCGCTTGAATGGAGCGAAACTATGGGCGAGGGAGTAAGAGTAGGTATCATAGATACAGGTATCGACACCGACCATCCCGACCTTAAAAAGAGGATAAAAAAGTGTGCAGATTTTACAGGCGTGGGACACGATAATGTGGAGGACGAAAACGGTCACGGCACTCACGTTGCCGGAATAATCGCGGCAGAACGAAACAAAATTGGCGTAATAGGAGTTGCACCAAAGGCTGATTTGTATGTCGCAAAGGCGTTTGGCAAGGACGGAAAAACAGAGTTTTCATCAGTAATCAAAAGCATAAACTGGCTTGTGGAAAATAAAGTTCAAGTGATAAATATGTCATTTTCCTCGCCGGCTACTACAAAGCAGTATGCCGCACTGGTGTCCGAGGTATCAAAACGAGGTATCACTATGGTGTGCGCCGCAGGTAACGAAGGAGAAAAAGCTTTTGACAATATTGGCTATCCTGCAAATTATCCTGAAACAATAGCAGTAACAGCGGTAGATGTAAATAAGCATATTACCGATTTTAGCTCAGTTGGCAGAGCGGCAGAGATTTCAGCGGCGGGTAAGGATATATATTCCACCTATCTTAATGGCGGCTATGCTACTCTTAGCGGCACGTCAATGGCTACACCTATCATAACTGGTGCAGTTGCTATACTTCAGGCGAAGGGGCTTATCCGCTATGGAAGGTTCCTCACACCTGACGAAATACGTCTTCTTTTAAATATTTATACAGAACAGGTGGGAAAACGCGGTAGAAATAATCAGTACGGCTATGGTGTTTTTTCGTTTGGCAGAATAGGCGATGAGGATATAATAGAAAAGAGCACAAGCATAAATAAATACATTACACCGGCAGAAAACGACAGTAATGTTCTGGATATGCTCATTGCAATGCTCGTAACAAAATAATATTTTAAAATCTGAATAAAAAAGTCGCATCAAGATAATAAATCCATTAGGATTTATTATCTTGATGTGTTAAAATCAATAAATTTTTGGCAAGCGCGTGACAGATAATGGCTGTTTTTTATGCAGAAATAAATGCATCTTGACAGCTCCTTGTCGCCGAGCTTGTAATAGTAAAGCCTTGGCTCCGATTCCATGTGTTTTACAAGTGTGTCACTTACAAAAGATATTCCCATACCGGTGACCGACGTGTTATATGCAGTAACCTGTTGGTCAAGCGAAAATATAGTTTTAGGGTTTAACGAGTGCTTTTTAAAAAGAAGATTAGCACGTCTGCCTGTATCATTTTGTGGGTTTAAAAGTATAAACGGATAATCTGCAAATTCGTTAATGCTTACGTTGAACGTGTTTAGTAAATGCTTTTCTTCTTTTATATCGTTTGAAGAAAGTCGAAAATCCTTAAGTTTTTCATTTACATCATATTGCATCGGTACGGCTAAAAGAAGCATTTCCGAAGTGTATATTGTAGAGTTTATAGATAAATCGTCTATGACTGCATTGTCAATCATAATATCTATATAGCCGAGCGATAATTTTTCTATAAGGTTTTTTGTACTGTCTTCAAATACTTCAAAATTAATGTGCGGATATTTTTTGTTAAACTTAGAAATCATAGCAGGCAGCATAAATGACGAAAACAAGCTGCTTCCGCCTATTCTTACAGAACCTGTAAGCATATTTGTGGAATCGTAAATGTATCTTTCAAAATCTTTTTCTTTTTGTTCGATTTCAAGCGCATAGCGAATATACTGCTCTCCTACCTCGGTTAGTGTAATCGGCGATGTGGAGCGGTTAAATATAGGCATTGAGATTTTATCTTCAATTCTTTTAACGGATGCACTAAGTGACGGCTGAGATATATAAAGCTTGCTTGTGGCTTTTGAAAAGCTTCCCTCTTTCCATACGGCTAAAATATAATGCTTATTAGTAAACATATCATTACCCCTTATAACTTATGAGTTATGTTAATTATATTATAATATGTATTTGATTATAGCATAGCTTTTATGTATAATCAATAAGGATTATAAAAAGAGAGGTAAAAAATATGGAAAGCTTTAGAGAAGAATATGATTCATTAGGAATGAAGGAAGTCCCTGTAGATGCATATTATGGAGTACAGTCGCTTCGTGCAGCAGAGAATTTTAAAATCACAGGTACAAAAGTTCATCCCGAAATCGTAAAGAGCATTGTAGAAATAAAAATGGCAGCTGCTATAACAAATAAAGAAGCTGGAATAATTGACGCAAATGTTGCCGATGCAATGGTAAAAGCGTGCAAAGAAATACTTGACGGAAAATTTGTTGAAAATTTTATCGTAGACTCAATACAGGGCGGTGCGGGTACATCACTAAATATGAATGCTAATGAAGTGGTTGCAAACCGAGCTATAGAACTGCTTGGCGGAGAAAAAGGAAATTATAATATCGTTCACCCAAATGACCACGTAAACTGCGGACAGTCTACAAACGACGCTTACCCAAGTGCCGGAAGAATTGCTATTATAAGACTTCTTAAAAAGACATACGAGCAGTTAAACGAGCTTTACAAAACACTTATGCAAAAGGCAGTTGATTTTGAAGATATCATCAAAATGGGAAGAACAGAAATGCAGGACGCCGTGCCTATAAGCTTTGGACAAGTGTTCGGTGCATATGCATCTGCCATTTCTAGAGATAAAAAAAGATTTAAAATCGCTATAGATGAAATGTCAAAGCTCAATATGGGAGGAACTGCAGTAGGTACAGGAATAAACGCAGATGACGAGTACATAAGAAACATTGTTCCTAACCTTGCAAAAATTACAAATCTAAACCTTGTACAGGCAGATGATTTGGTTGATGCAACACAAAACCTTGATGCTTTTGTGTATGTATCAGGCATTATAAAAACTTGCGCAGTTTCACTTTCAAAAATTTCAAACGACTTAAGACTTATGTCATCAGGTCCAAGAACAGGCTTTTCAGAAATCAATCTTGCGCCAAAGCAAAACGGTTCTTCTATTATGCCGGGTAAAGTTAATCCGGTTATACCTGAGGTGATGAACCAGATATCATTTAATGTAATCGGAAACGATACTACAGTTACATATGCCGCTGAAGCAGGACAGCTTGAGCTAAATGCATTTGAACCAATCATCTTCCGTTGTATATTTGAGTCGCTTGACACACTTTGTAACGGAATAAAGATATTTATAAAAGATTGCGTTCGTGACATAACAGTTAATTCCACTCAGTGTAAGACAAACCTTGACAGAAGTGTTGGAATTGTTACCGCTCTTTGCCCTCATATAGGATATACCAAGGCAGCAAAACTGGCAAAGAGAGCACTTAAGGAAAATAAAAATATAAGAGATATCGTAATAGCTGAAAATATTATGTCAGCAGAGGAAATTGATATAATCTTAGACCCAAATAATATGATATAAAAGCTAAAAGCAACTTCTTAAATGGAAGTTGCTTTTTTGCTTTTTTACTCAAACAAAATGTTACTTAGAATATATTTTTATTGTTTTACAATTGAAAGAACAAAAGAAATGTGGTATAATAATATAGTATAAATATATCACTGTGTCCGTTTTATCGGACACAATCCCTGATAAAATATATTTGTAACCGATATTACGATAGATACACAAAAAGAGGTGTATAAAATTTTGGAAATTTATTTTGACAACAGCGCTACCACCAAGCCTTACAAAGAGGCTTGCGATGTGGTATATGATATAATGCTAAACAATTATGGTAACCCATCGTCGCTCCACCGACTTGGCAAAAAAGCCGAAGACGCTATGACAGATGCGCGAAGGGTGATAGCTGGCAGCATAAACGCAAATGAAAATGAAATATATTTCAC
This sequence comes from Clostridia bacterium, assembly GCA_045540815.1. Lineage (GTDB taxonomy): Bacteria > Bacillota > Clostridia > UMGS1810 > UMGS1810 > JAZQHR01. The sequence continues at coordinate 6,145 of JAZQHY010000038.1, forward strand.
ATCAGGCGGTACAGAGTGCGATAATATAGCTATACTTGGATACGCCCGCGCAAATAAGCGCGCAGGCAACCGCATTATCACTACTAAAGTCGAACACGCCGCGGTAACAGAGCCGTTTAACGTACTTGCCGAAGAAGGCTTTGATGTGTGCTATGCCGATTTAGATTCAGACGGAAGCGTTAGTCTTGACTCGGTAAAATCGCTACTTAATGACAAAACTATACTCGTTAGCATTATGTGGGTGAATAATGAAACAGGTGCCATAACAGACGTTGACGGGCTTTTGAAATTAGTTCGTGAAATCGCACCAAATGCGGCACTTCACATAGACGCGGTACAAGCTTACGGCAAGGTAAAGATAGACGTAAAAAAGACAAAGGTGGATATGCTTAGTTTATCGTCACATAAAATCCACGGGCCAAATGGCGTAGGTGCGTTGTATGTGGCTGACAAAACTAAGATAAATCCCGTAACATACGGCGGTCATCAGGAGAAGAACCTTCGTTCAGGCACAGAAAACCTTGCAGGTATATGCGGTTTTGCAAAAGCGTGCGAGATTAAGTTTGACAATTTTGATAAAGATATAGAGCATATAGCTAAAATAAGGGAATACTTTATAAAAAGGCTTTCCGAGATAGATGACATAAGCATAAATTCACCCGAAAACGGCATAGAAAACATACTTAACGTGTCATTTGTAGGTGTGAAATCAGAGGTGCTTTTGCACGTTTTAGAGTCAAAGGGAATATACGTTTCCACAGGCTCTGCGTGTACGTCAAAAAAAGCGAAGTTTAGCCACGTGCTAAAAGAAATGAAGTTAAAAAATGACGTTATTGACAGCGCCATAAGATTTAGTTTTTCTTATGAAAACACCATAGAAGATATAGATTACACAATGGATGTGCTAAAAAAGGAAATACCATTACTTAGAAAGATAATGGGCAGGAGATAGGAGATAAACAGTGGACAGACTTATACTTGTAAAATACGGCGAGATTATACTTAAGGGACTTAACAGGTCAAACTTTGAATATGCCCTTGTGGGAAATATCAAAACTGCCATAAATGGCACAGGCAGAACAAAGATTTCAAAGGCGCAGGCGACCATTTACATCGAGCCCCTTGACTCGGACGACCAAATAGAAAAGATTATTGAAAAACTAAAAAAGGTTTTCGGCATAGTGTCAATCGTAGTTGCGTACAAGACCGAAAAGAATATGGAAAGCATAAGACGTTGCGCACTTGAAAACCTTGGAGATACACTTGCAAATGCAAAGACGTTTAAGGTTGAGGCAAAGCGTTCGGACAAGAAATTCCCGCTAAAATCACCTGAGCTTTGCGCAGAGCTTGGCGGAAATATACTTGAAAAATATCATCACTTAAAGGTTGATGTGAAGAACCCCGATGTGACAGTGGTAGTTGAGGTAAGAGATTTTAACGCATTCGTTCATACAGGAAGAATAAAAGGCCCCGGCGGTATGCCTGTAGGTACAAACGGCAAGGCGGCACTGCTACTTTCCGGCGGTATCGATTCACCTGTTGCAGGCTATATGATAGCAAAGCGCGGTGTGGCGCTAGAGGCTATACATTTCTACAGCTACCCGTATACAAGTGAAAGAGCAAAGGACAAGGTGCTTACCCTGGCTAAAATGGTGTCGGAATACTCAGGTGGTATGAGAGTGCATATCGTTCCATTTACAGACATTCAGCTTGAAATTCGCGACAAATGTCCTGAGGAACATTTAACACTTGTTATGCGAAGATTTATGATGCAGATTGCAGAAAAAATTGCGCTTAAAAATAAGTGTGGTGCGCTTATCACAGGCGAAAGCCTCGGTCAGGTGGCAAGCCAGACCATCGGTGCGCTTGCAGTTACAAACGAAAGCGTAAATATTCCGGTATTCCGACCTCTTATCGGTATGGATAAGGAAGAAATAGTAGTTATTTCACGTGAAATCGGCACATTTGAAACATCAATACTACCTTATGAGGATTGTTGTACAGTGTTCGTGCCAAAGCACCCAAGCACAAAACCTATACTTGAAAAGGTTAAGATGTCGCAGAGCCACATTGATTGTGAAAGACTTATAAATGAGGCTGTAGAAAATACTGAGGTTATAGAGCTATGATAAAAAAACTCATAGAAAAGCTTAACGAAAAGCATATGACCATTTCAACTGCCGAGTCGTGTACAGGTGGTATGATAGGTGCGTGTATCACAAGCGTGTCGGGTGCGTCAAATGTGTATAACGAAGGGTACATCACGTATAGTAACGATGCGAAAGAGAAAAACCTCGGCGTGCCACATACTACCCTTGAAACATATGGCGCAGTAAGCGAGGAAACTGCTCGTGAAATGGCTGACGGCGTGAGAAAGAAATCAAATGCCGATATAGGCATAGCTGTTACAGGTATAGCAGGTCCAGGTGGCGGTACTGCTGAAAAGCCTGTCGGTCTTGTGTATATAGGCGTTGCTACAAAGGATAACGTAGAAACACACAAGTTTATATTTTCAGGGGACCGTGATGCAGTGCGTAAAAGCACGGTAGAAAATGCTATCAGGCTTGCGCTTGATAAATTGGCTTGATTTTATCAGTAATTTATTATAAAATTAAAGTATAGAAATACATCCGCATATACAAAAAGTTTTGCCGACGGCGGAGCGGCAGATTGGAGAATTGTTATGGCAAAAGACGAAAAGAAGTTAGAAGAAATAACAGTTGAAAAAACACAGGAAGGAAAGCGAGCAGCGCTTGATGCGGCGCTTAGTCAGATAGAGAAAAACTTTGGTGCAGGCTCTATAATGCGCCTTGGAAATGCACCGGTTATGAAGGTGGACGTTATACCTACAGGCTCTATCGGTATAGACCTTGCACTTGGCATAGGAGGTATCCCTCGTGGAAGAATTACCGAGATATACGGACCTGAAAGCTCGGGTAAGACAACCGTTTCACTACATATCATCGCAGAGGCACAGAAAATGGGCGGCGAGGTTGCGTTTATCGACGCGGAGCACGCACTAGACCCGGTATATGCTAAAAACCTTGGCGTTGATGTGGATAACCTAATAGTTTCACAGCCTGACACAGGTGAGCAGGCACTTGAGATAGTTGAGGCGCTTGCACGAAGCGGTGCGGTAGACGTTATCGTTATCGACTCTGTTGCGGCGCTTGTACCACGTCAGGAAATTGACGGTGACATGGGTGCTTCGCACGTGGGACTTCAGGCAAGACTCATGTCGCAGGCAATGCGCAAGCTTTCGGGCGT
>JAZQHY010000039.1:0-4843 GCA_045540815.1 Clostridia bacterium
AATGTCCTCCGATTGTATTTTTGTTGTAACTGGGCAGGTCACAACTTTATTTTATACAATCGGAGTTTTTATGTCTACTACTCACCGGCAATAGCCTCTACTGAACCACGCGACTATCGCGTGGTTTTCCTTAAACAAAAAAAGCTAAGCGATTATCTCGCTTAGCTTTTTATATTTATAAACTTATCTTACTTCAAGTTTATTTGCAACTACTGTTAAATCGTAATCTTTAGCAGTTATTTTCTCAAACACTTCTACAGGAACGAAAGTCTTATCTACGTTTAGTACAGGAGCGTTTGCAAGTGCGAACACTTCGCCGTCTATTGTAAGCTCGTCATGACCGATTGCAAGTTTGATAGTTGTTTCAAACTTTTTAAGTTCGATTGACATATCGTCTTTCCACCATACGTTATATCCAAGGTTTTCAGCAAGTGCTCTAAGAGCTACCATACCTACTCCGTCAATTTCTTCTATTGCACTTTCTACCTTTGCTGGGAATATGATCACTTTATTTGCAACCGCCTGTGCAGGTAGGCTTAGTGTCATTATGTCAGTGTATACAAGTATTTCGCTACCCTCAAAGATATCCTGTGCAGTTACAATGTTTCTTGTTTTGTATGGTTCAAAAACAGTTTCGCTTGTTAGAGTGATGATGTAGTTATCATCTTTGTCATATAGCTTAATACCGTCTTCTGTTTCTTCCTTCTTTGAAACCTCTACATATAGAGGAGCAGCTTTATCCTGAGCATTTACAACGATTGCTCTTGCGTAGCTCTGTGGCGGAATGCTTCTTGTAGTAGCTGCATTATGAGTAGCTGTGATAGTATCGCCAACTTTTATATCAGAAAGACCTATTGGCATATCATTTGCGTCAAGAAGTACTGTTGAGTTGCCAACGTTTAGTGCAAATTCGCTACCTTCAAAATCGATTACTACCTGATTTTCAAGTATTTCTTTCACTTCGCCTACTTTTGTAAAGTAAGTATATTCTTTTTCGATTACATCTATATCTGCAATTTCAGGAAGCTCCTCAGTTTCTTCTTCGATTGCTACTTCTGCAGGAAGAACGATTACCTTGTTTGCTACTGCCTGTGCAGGAATGCTTAGTGTCATCATATCAAAGAATGCAAGCACTCTTGAGCCTTCTGTAATATCAGCTGCAGTTACAATATTTCTTGTTTTGTATGGCTCTACTACTGTTTCATTTACTATTGTAATTATGTAGTTATCAGCTTTGTCGTAAAGCTTAATACCATCTTCTGTTTCTTCTTTCTTTAATACCTCAAGGTATGCAGGGGCAACTTTTTCTTCTGAAACTACTGTTAAAACAAATGCATAGCTCTGTGGTGGTATGCTCATAGTCATTGCCATATTATGTACGCCTGTGATTACATCACCTGTTTTGATTTCTTCAAGTGCTAAAGGCATTCCGTCTGCGTTTATGATTACTGTAGCATCATCAACGTTTAGTGTGTATTCTTCGCCGTCTGTATCAATTGTCACGCTTTTGAATTCTTCTGTAACAATTTCTTTTACTGTACCTGTCTTTGTAAGATATGTAGGTTCTCTCATAACATCTACCTGTGCATCAGGATTTTCTGAAATAAGCATTATGTCATTTTCGTTTGCAAATGCCACTGTAAATAGTGACGCTGTCGCAACTGCTATAGCAGTTACTTTCTTGATTACATTTATCATTTTATGTATCCTCCTTTTGTTTTTCACATCCTTATGACGATGTAAAACTTAAAAAGTTCCATATTTTTTAAAAAATTTTTTATTTATTTAAAAGCTTATATAAAAGTATTGAGAAATCCGCTCTTGAAATCTCATTTGAAGGGTTGAAATTTCCAAGCTCATCGCCCTGTACGACGCCCATTCCCTTAAGGATAGCAACATATCCTTCATAGCCTTCAGAAATATTTGCTCTGTCGTTAAATCCTGAGTCAAATATTTTCATTTTAGCAATTTCTTCGTAATCCGTGCTTGCTTTTATGATATATTTTGCTGTTTCTTCGCGGGTAATAATAGCATTTTCGTCATACTCTTCGCCGTCAAATATCTCTTTAGCAAGATTTACATACATATAATTTTCCCTATCGTATGGCACGTAGCCTCTTTCAAGGCATACCAAAAACTCAAGCGCCTCTTTTACAGTAACTGTATCATCAGGGCGGAAGGTTTCTTCGTATTTTATAATGCCGTTTTCCATAAGCGCATCTATGTATTCCTTTGCATAGTGACCTTCTAAATCAGAAGCAGTGCCAAGAATTTTGTCGTCGGGAACGTATTCTTCAAGGTTATACGAAAGTATTTCACCGCTTTTAGCATCTATATAATATGGAATGTTTTCATTTAGGCTGTAACCTATTTTCGCACCATCTTTTGTGTTAAAATAATATGTTTTAAAACCAATCTTTTCATACAAAACAGAAAGTGCATCTTCGTTTGTCAATATACCATCTGTGCTTTCAAATGTCACTTTATCATCCCAGTTTTTCGAAAAGCGTGTAATCTTTCCTGTGTATTCGTCTACTGTGACCGAAATGTTATTTGATGCATACTCTATGCCATCTACGCTTTGTGAATATTTAAATCGCGGTGAGGTTTCGTCAAACACATTCGTTTTACTTGCAACGTCTGACGCGTACTTTGATATAAATTTATCGGCATTCTGTCTTAGCTTATCAGCAGAAATTTTTCCGCCTGACTTGGTGGTGTTTCCGTATGCATACATAGAGATAAGCTCGCCATTTTCGGCGTCAAGAGTTACATTTGCGTAGCTGTCCTCTCCCTCGAACGACATACCCACAATGTATTTAAAATCTTCGCCTTCGTTTCGCTTTATGTATTCAATGTTTGTAAGCTTAAGATTTGCTATATATGTATTTTCAAGCGAATTTGCAATCTTTTCTGCCTTGTCCTGCGAAATAAGATTATCCATACGCGATATCTCTGCAAGCTCTTCCTTTGTAAGTCCTCCTGACCCAGTTTCATCTCGCATAGCTGAATTTGAGCCAACACTTTCCTTCATATCACCAAAATAAAGTTCTTCGGGCTCTTCGACCTCGCCTGTTATAGCGTTTATGATTATAGAGCTATCCTTTGGCACATACACAAGTATAGCATTGTCGCTATCAGCCTTTGTCATATATTTAAGCACTACACCCGATTTTTCTTCAAATACTTTCTTCAGGTCAGCTTCGGGAAGAACTTCATTCACATCTGAAATGTTTTCTGCATAAGTCCAGTTTGAGTAAAACCTTTCTATCTCGCCTGTGTATTTATTTATACTTATACCAACATAATTATTGCAAAACGGAAGTCCGTTTACATTTCTGTACAAATCAACGCTTACCGTTTCACTATAGAGGTTTGAAAGGTCTACATCTACATCAAAATCCAGTTCAGAAACCCACGATGGATTTACCTTTTCTACAAATAATTTAGCGGTTTTAATGAAATACGTTTTTTCAAACTTAGCCATACCCGAATCTATTCGTTCATCGTTATAGTCATATGTATAGTATCTGGTAATATCTCCATGCTCGTTTACAGTAACTTCTATTTGTTTATCGTAATCCTCGTTTGTCCACGATAAAACATAAGACGTACCCGAGTCTGTCAGCGTACGAATATTGCTTGTAAATTTTGTAAGCTCCGAAGGAATTTCTATCCTCTCTTTTACGCTTAATGTCAAGCTTTCAAGCGTACTTGCATTTGCAAATACTGCATTTGGCACAAGCATCATAACACACAAAAGCAAACATACAATTTTTTTCATACTTACCGCTCCTTTGTTTTCATTTATATTTTAGACGAAACTAGTTTCCAAAATGTTCCGTTTTTATACACAGTTTCAGTATATAATATCAAAATAAATTTGTAAATACATTCGTATAAATTACACTTGCTTGGAAATAATGTTACTATCAGGTTATGAGCTCAAAACCTTCACTTAAAGGGAGGTTTTATAATGATAAACAAGGTTGAAATCTGCGGGGTAAATACATCTAAACTGCCGGTACTTTCGGCAGATGAAAAGAGGGAACTTTTTGAAAGAATTAAAAGCGGTGACAAATCCGCCAGAGAAACATTCGTTCAGGGAAATTTAAGACTTGTACTGTCGGTCATACAAAGGTTTAACAACCGTGGCGAGAACATTGACGATTTGTTTCAGGTAGGTTGCATCGGTCTTATAAAATCGATAGATAATTTTGATACAAGCCAAAACGTACAATTTTCCACATATGCTGTACCGATGATTATAGGCGAAGTGCGAAGGTATTTAAGGGACAATAATTCAATAAGAGTGTCAAGGTCGCTTAGAGATACTGCATACAAGGCGCTTCAGGCGAAAGAAAAGCTTACAAGGCAAAATGAAAAAGAGCCTACCATACAGGAAATAGCAAAAGAACTTGGGCTACCTAAAAAGGACGTTGTATTTGCACTTGATGCTATACAGGACCCGATATCGTTATTTGAACCTGTGTACAACGATTCCGGCGACACGATATATGTTATGGACCAGGTGAGTGATGATAAAAATTTAGACGACAGCTGGATAGAGGAAATTTCCTTGAAGGAAGCAATGAAAAAGCTTAACGAACGAGAAAAGCACATACTTGGGCTAAGATTTTTCAAAGGAAAGACGCAAACTGAGGTTGCAAGTGAGATAGGCATATCGCAAGCGCAGGTATCAAGGCTTGAAAAAAGTGCCATTGAGCATATGAAGAAATATATATAAATCAAAAAATCCAAACCGAAATATTTCGATTTGGATTTTTGTTTTTTATTAAAAGTAATATTATACCAATTCCAAAATAGCCATTTCAGCAGCGTC
>JAZQHY010000040.1:0-113168 GCA_045540815.1 Clostridia bacterium
GTATAATATGGAAATGAGTGGAAATAATATAAACGATAAAACATATGGAGGGAAGGAAAATGGAAAAAGTCACATTTGCAGAGGTAAAAGCAATAATATCGTTTATAGATAAAATAAAATTTTCGCTTAGGAATCAAAAACCGGAATGTAAAGGGATAGTTGAGCAGGCAGAAAAGATTGTGGAAGAATATATACTAAACTGTCGCCTTCAAGGCATAACCCTTTATAAGAAAAGAAAAAAGGTAAATGTTAAAGCTGTAGCGGTTTCGCTTGTAACGGCGGTTGCAATACTAGCTTTGGCTTATCTGATATTTATATAAAATCCTTCCTGTTAGCGGATAGTGAGGTAAGACTTAAAATAGTCTTGTCGCACGCAAGAAAAGGGGAATGGTGTCCGCTAAAGAAAAAACTACACGTAAAAAACGTGTAGTTTTTTTATTTGTAAACACAATATATTTCGAGGAACCTGCCTGCAATCTTTTATTTAGATAGCGGGTCGGGTTCTTATTATTTTAAATATTCCATTATCTCCATTGGGTGGTTTATTATCGCATCGGCGCCATTGTCATTTAGCTCGGAAACATCGCGAAATCCCCAGGTAACGCCTATCGTAAACGCATCTACGCTCCTGCCTGTCTTCATATCGGTACCTGTGTCGCCAAGGTAAAGTATCTCATCGGGCTTAGCACCGATTTTTGAAAGGATTTTTTCTATAGCGCGTCTGTCTGGCTTTAGAGGTGTGTCATCGGTAGCACCGACTATTACATCTACCAAATCACCGAACAGCTCGTCGGAAACTTGTATCGCGGTCATTTGAGGTTTGTTTGTAAGAATACCTATTTTGATACCCTTTTCTTTGAGTGCTTTCATCATATCTATGATGCCGTCATACGGAACGGTAAGGTAAAGAAAATCATCGTCGTATGTGGTTTTGTAGTATTCCGCTACGTTATCAAATTGCTCCTTAGTATATCCTTCAGGTGCGACAATGTTTAACATTCTCTCGATTAATACCTTGTATCCGTCACCCACCAACACCTTGTATTTTTCCTGTTCGATTTCTGGGAAACCGTATTTTTTTAGCGCGTTGTTTGCGAAATACGCTATCGAGGCTATGGTGTCGGCTACTGTGCCGTCCATATCGAATATGCAAGTTGTGTACATATGTGTTATCTCCTGTAAAGTATTTTGTTAAAGTCTTTGTATCATTTGTGAATTATTTTGTTAATGCTTTGCTATCTTCTGTTAATGAGCCTTTTAACCCCTTAGCAAGACTTTCGGCGCTCTTTTTCTGCATAAGCTTTGCATTAGCAAGCATCAGCTTAAGTCTGTTTTCCTGGTTGACGCTTGTAGCACTAGGGTCGTAGTCTATGGCAACGATATTCGCATCAGGGTATTTATCCTTAATCTTTCGCACCATTCCCTTTGCCACTATGTGATTTGGCAGGCAACCAAACGGCTGTGTGGCTACGATGTTGTACACGCCCGAGTGGATAAGCTCTATCATTTCGGAGGTTAGTAGCCAACCCTCACCCATTTTAACGCCCTTGTTTATGTATTCGTCGCCAAGCGGTAAAAGCTTATCAAACGATGACGGCGGAGTAAATACCCCGTGATTTTTAATATGCTTTATAACGTCCTTTTGAAGTGAGGTTATGTATTTAACAAGCCACTTTGACGGAAGGGTTGCCATATCACGCATATTGTAAAGCTCGGCGTCTATCTGCTTGTTGTGGAAGCAGTACAGCATAAAGTCCATAACTCCCGATACAACAGGCTCTGCGCCTTCTTTTATAAGGAAATCTTCTAAGTAGTTGTTGCCAAACGGAGAGTATTTCATAAATATCTCCCCGACTATGCCCACCTTGACCTTCTTCTCGTCTGTCCTGTCAATGCTTGCAAAATCATTTAAAATATCATTATATATTTTCTTTCGGTTGAAAAATTCTCTTTTATCACTTAATGCAACTAGTTTTTCTACCCACGCGTCAATTTTACCTTGCGTTTCGCCTTTAACCTTTTCGTAAGGCTTGCACTGGTTTGACAGGCACATTATAACATCGCCGTATATAAGCGCCACTGCCGCTTTTAGAATAATAGCAGGAGTAAGCTTAAAGCCTGAATTTTTCTCAAGTCCCGACATATTTATGGATATAACGGGCACGTGCTCAAGACCGCAGTTTTTAAGCGCCTTTCGGTACATATGAATATAGTTTGACGCTCTGCAGCCGCCGCCTGTCTGGCTTATCATAACGGCGGTTTTGTTTATGTCGTACCTGCCGCTTTGAAGCGCATTTATCATCTGACCGATTATGAGTAGCGCAGGATAACAAATGTCGTTATGTATGTTTTTAAGTCCGTCATCTATAACCGCCCTATCGGTGTTGGTAAGAAGCTCTATCTTATAGCCGTAATTATTGAGTATGCCTGCTATAATGCCAAAATGAATTGGGAGCATCATTGGTACGAGTATGGTGTGGGTGTCTTTCATATCCTTTGTAAATTCTACTCTGTTAGTTGGCACTTGCCTCACCCCTTTCCTCGATTGCCGATTTAAGACTTCTAAGGCGGATTTTTACAACGCCCGAATTGTTCATTTCGTCTATCTTTATCTGTGTGTAAAGCTTGCCACTATCTCGCATAATGTTTTTAAGCTCGTCGGTGGTTATGGCGTCTATACCGCAGCCAAACGACACAAGCTGAACTACGTCTGCATTTTTCATATTGCAAACCTTCTTTGCTGCGTTAAACATTCTTGCGTGGTATGTCCACTGGTTTAGTATGTTTATGTCTGGTTTTAAATCGCCTTTTTCGTGGAATGCATCTTCTGTCACAACTGCAAAACCAAGTGAAACTAAAAGCTTATTTATGCTGTGATTTACCTCGGGGTCAACGTGGTATGGTCTGCCGAGGAGTGCTATGGTGTGAAGACCTTTTTCACTTGCAATCTCAAGCACTCGCTTGCCCTCGCACGCGATATCCTCTTTAAACGCGTGATATTCACAAAGCGCCTTTTTAAACGCAGATTTTATCTCGCCCTTTGTAATATGGCAAACCTCCAAAAGTGTTTTGTGCATAGTATTTACAAACGATTTTGCATCGTTAAATGTCAAATATGGATACATAAATTTTGTTTCAGGAACGATATTTGCCTTTATAACCTCTGGGTAATATGCTACAACAGGACAGTTGAAGCACTTGTCCGATATACCCTCATCAAAATTGTATGTCATACAAGGATAGAATATGAAATCTACCTTCTTGTCCATTAGATTCATTATGTGTCCGTGCACAAGTTTTGCGGGATAGCATACTGTGTCGGAAGGAATGGTGTGCTGACCGTCTGAGTACATCTTTCGACTTGACACATCGCTTGTTACAACCTCAAAGCCAAGCGCATCAAAGAACGTATGCCATAGCGGTAGATTTTCGTACATATTTAGCACTAAAGGCAAGCCAACCTTGCCACGTTTTCCGCCTTCCGATTTGTAAGACAATAGTTTTTCAAGCTTGTATTTGTACATATCGGGAAGATTTTTGCCTGCACTGCCTGTAACAGGTGTTTCACACTTGTTGCCTGATATAGATTTGTTTCCGTTTTTAAATGTATTTACAGTAAGAGAGCATTTGTTTGTACAGCCGTTGCACTTAACAACCTTTGACGTTCTTGAGAAGTTAGAAAGCTCGTCTTTTGTGATAATAGTTGATGTGTCTGTTTTTGAATTTTTTGCATAAAGCGCCGCACCAAATGCGCCCATAAGCCCTGATATAACAGGTCTTACGACGTTTTTACCAATAAGCTTTTCAAAACTTCTTAGTACCGCGTCATTTGCAAATGTACCGCCCTGTACCACGATATTTTCGCCTATGTCGTTGGCACTGCCGATTCGTATAACCTTGTAAAGAGCATTTTTAACAACGCTCATAGATATACCTGCCGAGATATCCGCAACTGTTGCGCCGTTTTTCTGCGCCTCTTTTACAGATGAGTTCATAAACACAGTACATCTTGTGCCAAGGTCTACGGGTTTTTCGGCAAATAAGCCTATCTTTGCGAAATCCTCTATAGAATAGCCGAGCGATTTTGCAAACGTTTCAATAAACGAACCGCAACCCGATGAGCACGCCTCGTTTAGCATTATGCTGTTTATGGAATTGTCCTTTATCTCAAAGCATTTTATGTCCTGACCGCCAATGTCAATGATAAAATCTACGTTTGGGTTAAAGTGCTTTGCCGCTCTGTAGTGTGCTATGGTTTCAACTATGCCCTCGTCAATGCCGAATGCGCTTTTTATAAGGTCCTCGCCATAGCCTGTAACTGCGCTGGCTTTGATTTTAACCCTGTCTTCGCATAACTCGTAAATCTTTGTAAGCTGTTTTACCACTATTTCTATAGGACTTCCAAGGTTTGAGTGGTAGTAGCTGTAAAGCAGCTTGTTGTCCTCGCTTATAAGGACTATTTTTGTAGTGGTACTGCCTGCATCTATGCCAAGATACGCATTTCCCTCGTATGTAGAAATGTTTTCCACCATTACGTTTGACTGGTTGTGTCTTTGGCAAAACGCCTGATAATCACTTTCATTTTCAAATAGCGGATCAAGGCCCTTAACCTTTGACACAGCGCCTTTTGTGCTTGTGATAATGTCTATTATCTGGGCGCAGGTGTATGTTTTATCGGTATCGCCTGCGTAGATAGATGCACCAAGTGCTACGAAATACTGCGCCATATCAGGAAATACTGCGTTTTCTTCGGAAAGTTTTAGTGTTTCTACAAATCTTTCTCGAAGTCCCTTTGAAAATGCAAGCGGTCCGCCAAGGAACAGAATTTTGCCCTCGATAGGTCTGCCCTGCGCAAGTCCTGCTATGGTCTGGTCAACCACCGCCTGATATATGCTTGCGGCGATATCCGCCTTGTCCGCACCTTGATTTAATAAAGGCTGAATGTCCGTCTTTGCAAACACACCGCATCTTGATGCGATAGGATATATAAATTTATGGTTTTGACTTAGGGCATCAAGCTCTGTCACGTCAACGTCTAAAAGTGACGCCATCTGGTCGATAAATGCACCTGTACCGCCTGCGCAAGTGCTGTTCATTCTTTCTTCAAGCGCACCCTTTAAAAAGATTATTTTTGCATCTTCACCGCCAAGCTCTATCACGACATCGGTGTCGGGATAGAATTTTTGTACTCCGCCAGCGGTTGCAAATACCTCTTGTATAAAATCAAATCCGCATTCTTCTGCCACACCAAGACCTGCCGAGCCTGTAACAGCCATTTTAACAGGCGCATCGCCTATTATGCCTGACAGCTCAGTGAGTTTTTCCTTGGTTAGCTCTCTTATTTTAGAAAAATGCCTTTCGTAGCTTTTGTATATTACTTTATCGTTTTCATCGGTAATAACCGCTTTAAGCGTAGTTGAACCGATATCGATGCCTATATTATATTGCATTTAATCACCACTTTATCTGTAATAATTGGAACGGTAGCTTTTTATTTTGTACCTTCTTTTTCTTCTGTTTTTGCGTATTTTGTTCCTGATTATCGCAAGAATGATAAATATGATAAACAGCGCTATTAATATAAGCGCAATTTTGAGTATAACCGATGCAATTTTTAGTATAAGTCCCAGTATACCGCTCACCTTGTCGGGAGTGGTTATGTACTCTCTTTGATATAGCGTTTTTCCGCTTTTTGATTTTATAAGAACTTCGGCTTTTCCCTCGCCAAGATTGTTTATATGAGTGATAAACTCGCCGTTTTCACTTGAATGAATTAAAAACTGGGCATCATAAAGTGTAGACACATCGATTTCTTTTGCAATTTCTGTGCCCGCAAACTGGTTTTGAAGCTTTTCGGAGGTTAATACAACCTTTTCAAAATTGTCAAATCCGTAGTCGAAAAGAGTGGCGGTTTCCTCGAATTTTACATCAAGGCTGTCGCCCGAATCCATAACAACCGCTATAAGTCTTGTGCCGTTTTTTTCGGCAGCGGTTACAAGGGTGTGCCCTGCATCGGTAGTCCAGCCTGTCTTACCGCCTATAGTGCCATCGTATATGTATGGAGTGTTTTTTATCATTTTGTGAGAGTTTGCAAACACCCTTACCTCTTCCTGCTTATTTGTAGGCATAGCTTCGTATACGACAGTGCCGATTATCTTGCAAAATGTTTCGTTTGCTATTGCGTGACGCATTATCTGTGCTAAATCATACGCAGATGTATAATGGTTTTCATCGTGAAGTCCGTTTGCGTTTGCAAAGTTGGTGTTTTTTGCACCAAATTCTTTTGCCTTTTCGGTCATAAGCTTTGCGAATTCGTCAGTAGAACCGCTTACGCCAATGGCAAGCACGTTTGACGAATCATTAGCCGATGCTAAAAGTGTCGCGTACAAAAGGTCTTCTACGCTTATTTCCTCGCCGTAGTCAAGAGCTATGTTTGAAGTGTCCCTCGGTACAGAATCGATAGCTTCCTCGTCTGCAGTAAGCGTATCGGTTATATCAAGGTTTTCTATAGCAAGGATAGCCGTCATTATCTTTGTGGTGCTTGCAGGATATTTTTTAGTGTCCATATCCTTTTCGTATATAACCTGACCTGTAGACGCATCAATAAGCACCGCAGATTTCGCACTTATCTGGGGCGCGTTGTACTCTACAGCGCAAACTGAGATAAGTGATGATAATATGCAAATTATTATAAGTAAGCTTATTGTTATTTTTTTCATATTAAAGCTCCCTTGTTTTGTCAATAATAGTTTTATACCCATTGTTTTTATTTTGAAAACAATGACATACCAATGCTATTATATCATAAAAAAATTCATTTGCATAGTGTTTTTTATATATAAATAGGTAGACCTTTGCTAAATGGTAAAAAACAGGCTTTATTTTTTGCTTAACTTGGTGTATAATCTAAATATAAATGTGTTTGAGAGGAAATACCGATGGATTTAAAATGCATTAAAACACTTGAATTTGATAAAATACTTCGCATAGTTTCGTCATTTGCGGTAATGGAGCCAACAAAAGACGAGGTGCTTTCGCTATGCCCACAAACTGATATAAAAAAGGTAAATGCACTTCAGGACGAAACGGCGACTGCGCTTTCGCTTACCGTGAAAAAAGGCGCGCCGTCAATATACATAACAGAGGATTTAAGACCTTCGCTTGCAAGGGCGGAAATGTCAGGGGTTCTTTCCATACGCGACATATTAAACGTGGGAAGGCTGTTAAAAACTGCAAGAGGTTTTAAATCGTACGCAGATGATAACGAAAAAGGCGCACTAGACGAGCATTTTGAGGCGCTTTATGAAGATAAAAAGCTGGAAACGAAAATATTTTCGTGTATGATAGATGATGAAACCATAGCCGACGATGCGTCGGATGAGCTATATAGTATTCGCAGAAAGATAAAATCTACAAACAACAAAATCCGCGATGTGCTTCAAAAGATAGTCGGCAGTCAGAAACATGCAAAGCACCTTCAGGAGCAGATTATAACTATGCGTGACGACCGTTTTGTTGTGCCTGTAAAAGCTGAGTACAGGGGTGAAATACCCGGCATACTTCACGATACATCGGCAAGCGGTGCAACCCTATTCATAGAGCCTATGCAGGTGGTGGAGGCAAATAATGAAGTGCGCGCACTTGCGCTCGAGGAAAAAGAGGAAATAGAGCGTATTCTTCGTGAATTCACTGCACTTATTGCTGAAAACGCGAGAGTTTTGACTATGACATTTGAAACGGTTATGATGCTTGACGTGATATTTGCAAAGGCAAAGTTTGCGCTTAAATACGATGCGTACAGACCGATATTAAATGCAGACGGATATATAGATTTAAAAAGGGCGAGACATCCGCTTTTAGACCCTGAAAAAGTTGTGCCTACTGACATATACCTTGGAAAAGATTTTGATACACTCGTTATCACAGGACCTAACACAGGCGGTAAAACGGTTTCGCTAAAGACTATAGGATTATTTACCCTTATGGCGCAGGCGGGACTTCACATAACTGCCAAGGAAGGCTCGGTTGTGGCGGTTTTTGAAAACGTGTTTGCCGACATTGGCGACGAGCAGAGCATTGAGCAGAGCCTTAGTACATTTTCATCGCATATGGTAAACATTGTAAGCATACTTAAAAACGATACCCACCAATCGCTTTGCCTGTTTGACGAGCTTGGAGCGGGCACCGACCCTGTCGAGGGCGCAGCACTTGCTATAAGCATACTTGAGCATCTTAAAAACACAGGCGCAAAATGTGCGGCTACCACGCATTACAGTGAGCTTAAGTCGTATGCACTTACTACGCCGAGGGTGGAAAATGCATCGTGCGAGTTTGATGTTGACACACTGTCCCCTACCTACCGAGTGCTTATAGGCGTTCCCGGTAAGAGTAACGCGTTTGCTATATCAAAAAGATTAGGATTATCCGATATAATTATCGAAAACGCAAAATCGCACCTTTCAAGTGAAGATAAATCGTTTGAGGATGTACTCGGAAGCCTTGAGAAAAACAGGCTGGAGGCAGAGAGCGACCGCGAAAAAGCTGAAAAATACAAGCGTGAGATAAAAGAACTTAAGGACGAGCTTGCACACAGAAACGAAAAGTTAAAGGAAAAGACCGACAGAATACTTGAAAATGCGCATGCTGAGGCGAAGAAAATCCTTGAAAGTGCAAAGGAAAGCTCGGAAGAGATTATTGCCGATGCTAAGCGAGTAAGGAAAATAAAGTCGGAAAAAGAGGCAAATGCCGCTATTGAAAAGGCGCGCCGTGATATAAACGCAAAAATCAAAACCGAAGCAGACGCGGTAAGTAAAAAACTATTTGAAACACCGAAAAACGCCAAAGCTCCAAAATCGGTTATGCTGGGTGAAACGGTAGAGATAGTAAACCTAAAACAGCGCGGAACGGTGCTAACTCTTCCAAATTCCAAAGGCGATTTACAGGTAAGAGTGGGCATAATGAACGTAAAAACCAACCTTCAAAGCATACGTGTGATAGAAGAGCTTGCACCAAAGAAACCAAATAAGAAAAGAGCATCGGCAGACGCTATGGGCAAGACATTAAGCGTTGGAAGTGAGCTTGATGTAAGAGGTCAGAACGTTGAGGATGCTATCTATATGATAGAGAAATTTTTAGACGATGCACTTATGTCATCGCTCGGTCAGGTGAGAATTATCCACGGCAAAGGCACAGGAGTGCTTAGAAGCGGCATTCACTCCTTCCTTCGCAAGCAAAAGTGCGTAAAAGCATTTAGACTTGGTGTGTTTGGCGAAGGCGACACAGGTGTAACTGTGGTAGAACTGAAATAATTTAATGTAAATACTTTACAATACAAACAAAAAGTGCTAGAATAATCTAAAATGCAGAGCAGGTATTGCGCGTTAAGTGTTAAAGAATGGGAGTATAGTCTTTAAACGAAGAGCCTTCGGGCTTGCGGTGTAATGCTTCATCCGCTGTTAAAATTTAAAATTTAATTTTTTATTCTAACAGCCCCTGCTAAATTTATTTTTAGAAAGGGGTATTTTTATGACAAAAAATACTGCACTTAAGAAAACTATTCAAACAGGTCTAATCATTGCTATGGCGCTTGTGCTAAGGCAATTTGGCTATATGGTGATGATGGGCGGAGGCACGGGTATGAGGATAAGCCCTGCGATATTTATATCACGCTTTCCTGCGGTGCTTTTCGGTCCCGTTTACGGCGGAATTACATCGGGTCTTATAGACATACTTGGTATGATTATAAAGCCTGAGGGCGCGTGGATACCGATGCTTACTCTATCTGCGATAATTGGCGGTGTACTGGCGGGGCTAATGTGGAAGGCGGTCAAAAACGCAAACACACGCATACTAAGAAAAACAATTCTTCTTATATTTGTGCTTGTCGGTGTACTCGGATTGGCGCTTCACGTTACTGTATCCTTCTTTGAAACAAGCGCGATTGGACAGTTTTTATCATCGCTTAAGAAAATATCCTTCTGGACAGTCGGCTTTGAGATAATATCTGTTACAGGACTTTTGATACTTGTATTGGAATATATCTTAAGACGAAAAAACAGCGTGTATTTTGGCGATAATTTTATAAAGCTGTTTGCCGCAATGCTTACTGCAAACGTGTTTGTAACCACGGTAAACACATTTGTGCTAATGCATTTTATTCCCGCTGTAGCAAAGTCTGGTTTCTGGATTTTCTATGTGCCAAGGCTTACTGAAGAGGTAATTTCAACAATTTTACAATGTTTTGTTATGTCTTACCTTTTAAAATTGTACAATAATACAGTAAAAAACGGTTGACAAACAAAATAAATTGGTATATAATATACTCTGATTTATCTGTGTTGTCAGATAATAATACAAAATAGTAATTAAAAAGTTTGTGCTTTTTTAGTTATATTTGCAATTTGTTAAGGAGGTGTATTCACGATGAAAAGAACATTTCAACCAAATGTAAGACACAGAAGCAAAGTGCATGGTTTTAGAAAAAGAATGAGCACCAGTAATGGAAGAAAAGTTTTAAGTCGCAGAAGATTAAAAGGCAGAAAGTTGTTGTCTGCATAATTTTTGACTAAAAAATTTAATCAGTTCATGAAAAGGCCACACTTTTTGTGGTCTTTTTTAAAACTATGGCGTTTGTGACGGTACATAAGTTTTTTGTCAAATCTACGAGGTGCGTTTTATTGAAAAATACCATTAAGGAAAACAGAGATTTCAGGTTTGCATATAAAAGGGGCAAGAAGATTGTAACCCCGTATATCGTTATGCATTATTATAAAAACCGCACCGATACCACCAAAATAGGTATCACAGTATCCACAACTGTTGGCAAGGCGCACGTAAGAAACCGCGTAAAAAGGCTGGTAAGAGAGGCTTATCGGATGTATTCGGAAGGTGTGCCAAACGGCTACAACATAGTGTGGGTATCCAGAAGTAAAACGGCTTTTTCATCATTTGAAGATGTGAGAAAAAGCGTTTATTCCTGCCTTTTAGAGTCAGGACTTTTAAAAGATGACAAAAAAGGCTAAGATTTAAATATGAAAATAATTTTTATAGCTATTATAAAATTTTATAGAAAGTATATTTCGCCTTATAAAAAGCCGTGTTGCAGGTTTTATCCGACTTGCTCGGAGTATGCACTTTTGGCTTTCCAAAAGTACGGATGTATAAAAGGCGGATATTTAGCAGTTAAGCGAATACTTAAATGCCACCCGTTTCATTCGGGCGGTTACGACCCACTAGATTAAGCTTGAATTTTTGGCTTATCAAACAGGAGGAATATAAATGAGCATATTATACAGAGCATTTGGATGGCTACTTAATTTTATATATGGATTTGTATCTAACTACGGCTTAAGCATAATCCTTTTCACTATCCTTACAAAGGTTATACTTTTCCCATTAAGCTTAAAACAACAAAAGTCTATGGTAAAGATGCAGCAGGTTCAGCCGCGACTTAAAGAGATACAGGAAAAATATAAATCTGACCAGCAGCGTCAGAGCGAGGAAATGATGAAGCTATATAAAGAGCACGGCGTAAACCCTATGGGCGGTTGTCTTCCACTACTCATTCAGCTTCCTATACTTCTTGCGCTATATCGCGTAATGTATCAGCCGCTTACTTATATGCTTGGCTATGGTGCTGATAAAATCGGAGAGCTTGCCGAAAAATTTGGTATTGCTATGGACAATGCCAGAATGGCGGAAATAGCTATTGCAAACGCGGGAAAGCTTATAGATTTCAGCTTCTTTGGGCTTGATTTATCGCTTAATCCTAGTATAATGGTACCTTCGCTTTTGTGGATTATACCTATCACAGCGGCGCTTACTACATTTTTGTCAAGCAAGGTAACTACTGCTATGAACAAAACTACTAAAACAGAAGAAGATGAAAAACCAAAGAGAGTTTTATCGGCAGAGCCAAGTCAAAACAAAGGCAATACCGACAGCGCACAGAGTATGACAAAGTCGATGAACGTTATGATGCCTATTATGACACTTTGGATTACATTTACTGTTCCTGCGGCGCTAGGTCTATACTGGACAATGTCAAACCTTATTTCTATGATTCAGCAGATTGTTCTAAATAAAATATACGGGCCAAAATTCAAAGAAGAAGTAGATGCTAAGGAAATGGAAAAAGAGCTTATCAGAAAAGAAAAATATAAATACAAGAAGAAAAAGAAATAAAAATTTTATATAAAACCAAAAACGGGGGTATCTTAATGCGCACATTAGAAAAAACAGCTAAAACAGTTGACGCGGCAGTAGAAATGGCACTTTTAGAGCTTGGTGCTGAAAAAGAAAACGTAGAGATTGAAGTGCTTGAAGAAGGCTCAAAAGGCTTTCTTGGTATAGGAAATAAAGATGCAAAAGTAAAAGTTACTGTAAAATATGACCCTAAGGGAGATGCGGTTGATTTTCTTGAAAACTTATTTAAATATGCAAATGAAGATGTTACTGTAGCTGCACACCTTGACGGAAATAAGCTAAACATCGACCTTTCAGGTCCTGATATGGGTGTGGTAATAGGTAAAAGAGGCGAAACACTAGACGCTATACAGCATCTTACAAGCCTTGCAGTAAACAAGGGTGAAGGTGAGTTTGTAAAGGTTTCGGTTGATAGTGAAAACTACCGTGAAAAGAGAAACAAAACACTTGAATCACTTAGCAGAAAGCTTGCTGCAAAGGTTATAAGAACAGGCAGAAACGTTACTCTTGAGCCAATGAATTCATATGAAAGAAGAGTTATTCATTCAACACTTCAGGGCGAAGAATTTGTTACAACATATTCTGTAGGTCAGGCACCAAACAGAAAGGTTGTAATAGCTTACAAGAAAAACGAAGAATAATATAAAAACAATAGAGCTGTGAAAACGCAGCTCTTTTGTGATTTATCAGTATTTTTTGAAAGGAGATACGTGTATGAATCCACTAAGTACAATTGCGGCTATATCCACACCTTACGGCAGCGGCGGTATATCGGTTATAAGGGTTAGCGGTGATAAGGCGATAGACATTTGCGACAAGATTTATAAAAACAAAAATAAGTCGCTCTCTACAGTTCCAACTCACACTATAAATTACGGATTTATTAAAGATGCAGACGGAAACACCATCGACGAAGTTCTTGTGTCTGTTATGAAAAAACCAAATTCATACACAGGCGAGGACGTTGTCGAGATAAACTGCCACGGCGGTATTATATCTACAAATAAAATACTTGAACAAGTGCTATTAAATGGCGCTGAGCTTGCTTCTCCTGGAGAATTTACAAAAAGGGCATTTTTAAACGGGCGAATAGACCTTGTAAAAGCGGAGTCTGTTATAGATATTATAAATTCCAAAACCGACCTAGAACACAATGTGTCGGTAAATCAGCTTGAAGGAAGACTTTCTAAAAAGATTGATGAACTAAGGCAAAAGCTTTTGGCGTTACTTGCGCACGTTCAGGTGCTTGTGGACTATCCCGAAGAGGATTTAGAGCCACTTACAGATGACGAGTACACAGGGGTACTTAAAGATTGCCTTTGTGATATAGAAAAGCTTCTTGAAACGTCAAAACAAGGTAAAATCATTCGCGAAGGTGTAAAAACCGCTATTGTCGGCAAGCCGAACGTTGGTAAATCGTCGCTTTTAAATCTACTCTACGGCGATGAAAGGGCGATAGTTACGGATATTGCTGGTACTACTCGTGATACCATTGAGGAGTATATAACTGTCGGCGATGTTATGCTTAAAGTTATAGATACCGCGGGCATACACGAAACTGACGATGTGATAGAAAACATCGGTGTGGACAAGTCCAGAAAGGCTATAGAAAGCTCCGACCTTATCGTGTTTGTGCTTGATGCGTCAGCTGGTTTTGACACAGAAGATGAAGAAATAGCAAATCTTGTATCAGGCAGAAACCCGATAGTTCTTATAAATAAATCGGACACAGGAAGCAATATTGACAAAGATATGGTTAAAGACAGATTTGATACCATTATCGAGTTTTCAGTTAAAAACGAAACAGGTCTTGACGCACTTAAATCGGTTATAAAAGAAAGATTTGATATGGGAAAAGTCGACCTTGCGTCAGGCTCGGTTATCACAAACGTGCGACACCGAGATGCGCTTGCAAAGGCGCGCGAGAGCGTTAAATCAGCGCTTGACAGCGTAAATATGGGACTTGAGTTAAATCTTACATTTATTGATATAGAGGACGCCATAGGAAGACTTGGCGAGATAGTAGGTCTTACAGTTGGCGAAGAGGTTGTGGACAGGATATTCCACAATTTCTGCTTGGGTAAATAAAAAGGGAGGTTATTATGCAGGAGTATTTGGCAGGAAATTATGACGTTGTCGTTGTAGGCGGCGGTCACGCAGGATGCGAGGCGGCGCTGGCATGTGCCAGAATGGGCGTGAAAACGATAATGTTTGCTATAAATTTAGACAGCATTGCAAATATGGCGTGCAACCCTTGTATAGGCGGTACAGCAAAGGGACATTTGGTGCGCGAGATAGACGCACTTGGCGGTGAAATGGGTAAAAACGCCGACAAGACATTCATTCAGTCGCGAATACTAAACAAGGGCAAAGGTCCTGCGGTGTATTCGCTTCGCGTGCAGTCGGACAGACGTGCATATCAGGAGCAAATGAAGAAAACTCTCGAACTTCAGGACAACCTTGACATAAAGCAGGCTGAAATAGTCGAAATAGGCTTTAATGAAGATAAAAGCGTCGCATCGGTGCTTACACACATTGGCGCAAGATATACTGCAAAGGCGGTTATCATAGCAACGGGTACATTTTTAAAGGGCAAGGTTATAATTGGCGACGTAGCTTACGAGAGCGGACCTGACGGAATATTTCCTGCAAATTCGCTTTCGAAATGTCTTATCGATAATGGCATTGAGCTTATGCGTTTTAAAACGGGTACACCTGCGAGAGTTAATGCAAAAACTATTGATTTTAGCAAAATGGAAGTTCAGCTTGGTGACGAGGAAATCACACCATTTTCGTTTGAAACTACAGATGTAGGCGAAAACAAGGTGTGCTGTTACCTTACATACACAAATGCGACTACGCATCAGATAATAAAGGACAACCTTCACCGATCGCCTTTATACAGCGGAAAAATTGAGGGTATAGGACCAAGATACTGCCCTTCTATTGAGGACAAGATTGTCCGTTTCAGCGACAAAGAACGCCATCAGCTTTTTGTTGAGCCAATGGGACTTAATACAAACGAAATGTACATTCAGGGCTTTTCGTCAAGCCTTCCTGAAGACGTGCAGATAAAGATGCTCCGTTCACTTCCCGGTATGGAAAATGCCGAGATGATGAGAACGGCTTACGCTATAGAGTACGATTGTATAGACTCTACCAAGCTTTACGGAACGCTTGAGTTTAAGGATTATCCCGGACTTTATGGTGCTGGACAGTTCAATGGTAGCTCGGGTTACGAGGAGGCTGCGGCACAGGGTCTTATGGCAGGCATAAACGCCGCGCTTAAGATAAAGGGCAAAGAGCCTCTTATCCTTGATCGTTCACAAGCCTATATAGGTACGCTTATAGACGACCTTACTGTAAAGGGCACAAACGAGCCGTACAGAATGATGACATCACGAAGTGAGTACAGACTCCTTCTCCGTCAGGACAATGCCGATCTTCGATTAACCGATATTGGTCACGAAATAGGACTTATATCCGACGAAAGATATGCGTCTTTCTGTGAAAAAAGAGAGCTTATAGAAAAAGAGATTGCGCGTGTTAAAAAGGCTGTTGTACCACCGTCAAAAGCGGTTAACGAATTTTTGGAAAGCCATAACAGTTCGCCTTTATCTACAGGTGCAAAGCTTGCAGAGCTTATTAGACGACCAGAGCTTGACTACGAGATGCTTGGCGTGATAGACGAAAACAGACCTGAACTTGACAAATACGTGCGCGAGCAGGTGTATATACAGGTTAAATACGAGGGCTACATCACAAAGCAGATAGAACAGGTAGAGCATTTTAAAAAGCTTGAAAGCCGAAAGATACCTTCTGATATAGACTACAATGCTATCGACGGACTTAGACTTGAGGCAAGGCAAAAGCTTACCGCTATAAAGCCTTCATCAATCGGTCAGGCGTCGAGAATATCAGGCGTATCTCCTGCCGATGTAAACGTGCTTTTAATATATCTTTCATAGGAGAATGTATATGAAAAATATTCTTGGAAATATACTTGATGATATTAAAATAGAAAAATTTCAAAAATACTATGAGCTTTTGGTGGAATGGAATGAAAAGATAAACCTTACTGCTATTACCGAGAAAAAAGAAGTTGCTACAAAGCACTTTTTGGACTCGATACTTATAACTGAGAGCGGTAAATTTACAAGCGGTGCAAAGGTTATAGACGTTGGAACAGGAGCGGGATTTCCTGGAATTCCGCTAAAAATCTTTGACGAGTCGCTAAATGTAATACTTATGGACTCGCTTGGAAAGAGAATAAATTTTTTAAACGAGGTTATAACTGAACTTTCGCTTGAAAATGTGGAAACTATCCACTCACGAGCAGAGGATTTGGGACAGGACAAAAACCACAGAGAACGCTACGACATTGCTGTGTCGCGTGCCGTGGCAAACCTTTCTACCCTATCCGAGCTTTGCCTTCCGTTTGTGAAGGTGGGCGGATATTTCATAAGCCTTAAAGGGCCGAATGTTGAAAATGAAATTGCCGACGCGAAAAAAGCTATAAAACTGCTTGGCGGTGAGATAGAGAACGTAGTAAACTATGATATCCCAGGCACTGATTTAAATCACAATATGGTTATCATAAAAAAGGTTTCCAGCACTTCGACAAAATATCCGCGAAAAGCACCAAAACCTGCAAAAGAACCCCTTAAATAAAGGGGTTTTTATCATTTTATAGGAGAATTTTTGGAACGATTTTGTTTGGAATTGATTTGCCCCAATGGTATAATTAAATTATAGAAAATACCAAAGAGGAGGGCTAAATATGATTGATGTTGTAAGTAAATTAAAGCCTCAAAGTACGCAGAAGGATAGCATATTATACATACCTTGCGAAAACGTAAAACCAAACCCGTATCAGCCAAGACGACATTTTGACTCGGCATCTATAACCGAGCTTGGCGAGTCCATTAAAAAATATGGCGTTATTCAGCCTATATCGGTCAGAAAAATTCCAAACAGTTTTGATTACGAGCTTGTTGCAGGCGAGAGAAGGCTCAGAGCTTGCATAGAAATAGGACTTGACAGAATACCTGCAATAGTGGTAAAGATAAACGATAACGACAGCGCAGTTATCGCCCTTATAGAAAATCTTCAAAGACAGGATTTGAATTTTTTAGAGGAAGCGGAGGCGTACCTGCACCTGATATCAGACCACGGTATGACACAGGAGGAGTTGTCGGCAAAAATAGGTAAAAGCCAGTCCGCAGTAGCAAACAAGCTTCGTGTACTTAAGCTTTCACCGATGATGCGAAAGCTGATTCTATCGCACAATTTAACCGAACGTCACGCTCGAGCGCTTTTAAGGCTTCCTGATGATGACACGAGGATGATAGCGCTAAAAAAAGTGTGCGACAGTTCATTAACCGTCAAGGAAACGGAGCACCTTGTAGATGCAATGCTTTCATCTATCGACAAGGAGAAAAAGGAAACAAAGGGTACATATGTGCTTAAAGATGTGCGAATATTTTTGAACACTATAAAACGAGCGATAAGCGTTATGAAAAATTCAGGTATTGATGCGATGAGTTATCAAAATGAGTCAGAGCAATACTATGAATATGTAGTAAGGATACCTAAAGCAAGCGCAGAAAAATAAAAAATGAGGTGTAAATATTTACACCTCATTGTCATTGTTAATCAATAAAAGTAACCATCTTAGTCCAGCTGTCGTCATCATCTGCATCAGACATTTCTATGTTTTCTTTGACAGGCTGAGCCTTGTTTTCTACAGGCTTTGGAACTGTTGCACTGCGGTATTCATCTAATAGCTTTGATGCTGTGTTAATGCCGTCGTCGGATACTGAATAAAGCGTCATTTTGCCTGATTTTCGTTGGGATATTATACCGCTTTCGCATAAAATCTTCATATGGTGGGAAAGCGTAGATTGCACTATGCCGACATTTTTTAAAATGTCATTTGCACACATCTCGCCTTTTTTTAAAAGTTCGATTATTTCAAGTCTGTTCTCATCGCAAAATGCTTTGAAAACACGTGCTGCATCTTCTCTTTTCAAGGTTGGACACCTCCATACAAAACGATATTTATCGATATGTTATATTTTACACTAATAGAAAATTTTTGTCAAATTTTGATGTATAATTATAGTTAAAAGTGGAAATAATGTATGTTGACAAAGTGTGTATGCATAGTATAAAATATAAAAGCGGTTAGAGTGACACTGCCGAATCTTTGGCAGTGACACCTTGAAAATACGGGGGCGCAATGGTTTCGACGGGGATGTTGAAGCCGGAGGAGCGAGTAGTTGCAGAGACAACTATAAAACTCTAAACTTTAAAATTAAACGCTAACGATAATTTAGCTTACGCTGCCTAATTAACGGCAGCCGTTCTTACTCAGGCTACCGCACCTGAGATAAGAGCGTCATCTTCGCGGTGAACGTGAGCAGGTAAAGTTTTGAGCCTGCCATGAATAATGAAACTACCAAGCATTAGAGTTTGTTTGTGGACTCTACTGTGAGGGAAATTGTGACCACAAACTACACTCGTAGCGCCTTGGGTGAATAGATTTTCGGACAGGAGTTCGATTCTCCTCGCCTCCACCAAAAAATATCACAGGCTTTTGCCTGTGATATTTTTTTATTAGATAAGAGAGAATCGAACTCAACTATCATCTCCCTTTTTTGGTAAGCAGCAAGGTGTTATGCATAAAAAATTTAATTTTTCTACTATATTATATCTTTTGTTTATGAAAAATGACGAAAGTTGATTATTTTTCTGAACTACTAGTTGAAAACAGATAGTTGATGTGATATAATATATCTCGGTTAGGATTCAAAGGAGATTGTTAAAAATATAACAAAGCTTTTTGGGCGTTAACCATACAAGCGGATTTATCTGTTTGAGATTTTTTTGGTGACGAAGGGCGATGCCCGTAGGTATATCTGCATTAAAAATAAAACACAGTATGACAAACAAAAAACATTAAAAAAGGAGTAGACAAATGAACAAAATCACGATTATTGGTAGCGGAAGCGTTGGTTCAACAGTAGCTTACACTCTTACCGTAGGGGGAATTGCGTCGGAGATAGTTATTATTGATATCAACAACGAAAAAGCGCTTGGCGAAGCGCTAGATATTAGACAGGGTATCCCTTTCTATAATCCATGCCAGATTTACGCAGGAAGTTATCAGGATGCTGC
The DNA here is from genome assembly GCA_045540815.1 of Clostridia bacterium. Lineage (GTDB taxonomy): Bacteria > Bacillota > Clostridia > UMGS1810 > UMGS1810 > JAZQHR01. Next base: position 19,384 of record JAZQHY010000040.1, read on the forward strand.
AGGCTCTGATATAGTTATCGTAACATCAGGACTTCCAAGAAAAGCAGGTCAGTCAAGACTTGAGCTTGCACAGACAAATATTGATGTATTAAGAAGCATCACGCCTGAAATTACACGTTATGCACCAGACGCAGTATATCTATTTGTAAGTAATCCCGTTGATATACTTACTTACGCGTTTACAAAATGGTCAGGTATCCCAGAAAGCCGTATCATTGGTTCTGGTACAGTTTTAGATACAGCAAGACTTCGTGCAAGACTTTCTGAATATTATAAAATCAGCCAGAAAAATGTTCACGCATATGTACTAGGCGAGCATGGAGATTCTTCATTTGTTCCGTGGTCACTTGCAAACATTTCAAACGTGCCTATCGCAGAATGTCACAAGTGTTTCTGTGCAAAAGACAGTGTTCTCCCTGAGCTTGATTATGCTGAAACTGAAGAGTATGTAAAAAAATCAGGCGGTGTGGTAATAGAAAGAAAAGGTGCTACATTCTATGCAGTATCTATGTCAGTTGCACATATCTGTAAATGTCTTCTTAGCAGTATGGATTCTACAATGACTATATCTACTATGATGCACGGCGAGTATGGCGTGGAAGATGTATGCTTAAGTACACTTAGCACAGTAGGAAATATGGGAGTACGTGAAAAGGTTATGCTTCCTCTAAGTGATGATGAAATCAGAAAACTTCACGCTAGTGCAGATAAACTTAAAGATATTATTAAAAACGTTAATATATAATGAAGAAAATTAGGAGGATGAAAAATGGAGTATCGTATAGAACACGATTCCATGGGCGAAGTGAAAGTGCCTGCAGATAAGCTTTGGGGCGCACAGACACAGAGAAGCCATGAGAATTTTGAAATAGGTGTGAACATTGAAACTATGCCTCGTGAGATAACTCACGCATTTGGTATACTAAAAAAAGCTGCAGCACAGGCAAACAGCTCTCTTCGTCCTGAAAAGATGACTGCGCAGAAGCTTTCAGCTATAGAAAAAGCTTGCGACGAGGTTATATCGGGAGAGCTTAATGATAACTTCCCGCTTGTAGTATGGCAGACAGGTTCTGGTACACAGTCAAATATGAATGCAAACGAGGTTATAGCAAACAGAGGAAACCAGATAGCAGGCGAAAAAATTCTTCATCCAAATGATGATGTAAATATGAGCCAGTCATCAAACGATACATTCCCTACTGCAATGCATATCGCAGCAGTTTTGATGCTTGAAGATAAGCTTATCCCTGCAGCTAAAACTTTAATCGATACCTTCATTCGTCTTGAAAAAGAAAACGAAGGCATAGTAAAGAGCGGCAGAACTCACCTTCAGGACGCTACTCCTATTACATTTTCACAGGAGATAAGCGGTTGGAGAAGTAGCCTTGAAAGAGATGTAGAGCTTATTAAGCGTGCTATAGAGCCACTTAGAGAGCTTGCGCTTGGCGGTACAGCCGTTGGTACAGGTCTAAACGCACCAAAGGGCTTTGGCGAGCTTGTTGCCGAGAAGGTTACAAACCTTACAGGTAAGAAATTCATTACTGCAGGCAATAAATTCCACGCTCTTACTTCTAAAGACGAGCTTGTATTTGCACACGGCGCTATAAAGGCTCTTGCGTGCGATATGATGAAGATAGCAAACGACGTTAGATGGCTTGCAAGCGGACCTAGAGATGGTCTTGGAGAGATATTCATTCCTGAAAACGAGCCGGGTTCATCTATTATGCCGGGCAAGGTAAACCCTACACAGTGCGAGGCTGTTACTATGGTTGCCGTTCAGGTAATGGGTAACGACGTAGCTGTAGGCGTTGCAGCATCACAGGGTAACTTCGAGCTTAACGTATTTATGCCTGTATGCGTGTACAACTTCTTACAGTCTGCAAGACTTCTTGCGGAAGCAATTCTTTCATTTAATAAGAACTGCGCAGTTGGCATCAAGGCAAACAAAGAAAAGATGCATCACAATCTTCACAATTCACTTATGCTTGTTACCGCGCTAAATCCGTACATCGGTTACGAAAATGCGGCAAAGACAGCAAAGAAGGCATTTAAAGATAACATTTCTCTAAAACAGGCTTGTGTAGAGCTTGGATTTTTAACCGAGGAGAAATTTGATGAAGTTTTCCATCCTGAACAGATGGTGTGATTGGAGGAATAGTAAATGAAGGTAGCATATTTCCCGGGCTGTACTTTAAAGACTAAAGCCAAGGATTTAGATAAATATGCAAGAAAATGTGCCGAGGTGCTTGGTATAGAGCTAGAGGAAATCGAGGCTTGGCAGTGTTGCGGCGGCGTGTTTACTACAAACAAAAACGAAATTGCAACAAAGCTATCAAGTGTGCGTGCACTAAAGGCGGCACAGGAAAAGAATCAGATGCTTGTATCTGTATGCTCTGCTTGTCACAATGTTATAAAGCAGACTAACAATATGATGCAGACTGACGACGAATTTGCGTCAAAGGTTAACAACTATATGGCACCTGAAAGCTATAGCGGCGAAACAAAAGTTCTTCACTATTTAGAGCTTCTTCGTGACGTAGTAGGCTTTGACAAGGTGAAAGAAAAAGTGGTTAACTCGCTAGAGGGTAAAAAAGTAGCTGCTTATTACGGCTGTCTGCTTCTTCGTCCCGGTAAGGTAATGGCAATGGATGACGTGGAAAACCCTACTATTATAGAAGATTTAATTAAAGCACTTGGCGGTGAGCCTGTTGTATATCCGTACAGAAATGAATGCTGCGGCGGATATGTGACTATGGAAAACCCTGACCTTGCAAAGGCGAAGAGTCAAAAGGTTACATCAAGTGCTAAAAACGGCGGCGCAGAAGTAATACTTACTGCATGCCCTTTATGTAAATACAATTTAGAAAAAAACGGCACAGACGTTCCTGTAATATATCTTACAGAGCTTCTTGCCGAAGCGCTTGGAGTAAAGGAGGGGGACAATGAATAATTCATTAAAGAATCTTCAGTCGGAAATCATCCGCCAGAGCGGTGTTAATCCGAAAAAGTGTATGAAATGCGGAAAATGCTCTGCTACTTGTCCTGCTTACGATGCTATGGAATACCATCCACACCAGTTTGTGAGTATGGTTGAATCAGGAGATATTGAACCTCTTTTAAAATCAGAGTCATTATACACTTGTTTATCTTGTTTTGCGTGCATCGACAGATGTCCTAGAGGCGTTGAGCCTGCAAAGATAGTTGAGGCAGTAAGGCTTGAGGTTATAAAGAAACAGGGCGCAAACCACATGACTGCAAACGATGTTCCAAATCTATTAGACGAGGATATTCCTCAGCAGGCACTTGTTAGCGCATTTAGAAAATACAGTAAATAAGGAGGAAAAGGCAAATGCAAAGAATAGGCGTATTCGTGTGCTGGTGCGGAACTAACATAGCCGGCACTGTGGATGTAGAGGCAGTATCTAAAGCTTTAGCAAATGAGCCGGGTGTTGTCTTTTCCACAAACTATCAGTATATGTGTTCTCAGGCAGGTCAGGACATTATAATTAACGCCGTTAAAGAGCACAACCTAACAGGCATCGTGGTATGTTCTTGTTCACCAAGAATGCACGAGGCTACATTTAGAAAAACTGCGGCTGCAGCAGGATTAAATCCATACATGGTTGAGATAGCAAACATCCGTGAGCAGTGTTCATGGGTACACAAGGATATGGCTACAGGTACAGAAAAAGCTATAATCCTAGGCAAAGCAGCGGTTGCAAAGGTTAACCTAAACGCTCCACTTACACCTGGCGAAAGCCCTGTAACAAAGAGAGCGCTTGTAATCGGCGGCGGTATCGCAGGTATTCAGACTGCACTTGATATTGCAGAGGCAGGCTTTAAAGTAGATATCGTTGAGAAAAAATCTACTATCGGTGGTAAGATGGCACAGCTTGACAAGACATTCCCTACTCTTGACTGTGCGGCTTGTATCCTTACACCAAAGATGGTTGATGTTGCTCAAAACGAAAACATCCGCATATTCTCATACAGCGAGGTAGAGGATGTAACAGGTTTCGTAGGAAACTTTGATGTTAAGATAAGAAAGAAAGCACGCTATGTTAAAGAGGACGTATGTACAGGTTGCGGTATCTGTACAGAAAAATGTCCTGTTAAAAACGTTCCAAACGAGTTTAACCTTGGTATGGACAATCGTCGTGCTATATACATTCCGTTTGCACAGGCAGTTCCAAAGGTTGCTACTATCGACCCTAATGCTTGTAATATGCTTAAAAACGGAAAATGCGGTGTATGTTCTAAAGTATGTACCGCAGGCGCTATAGATTATACACAAAAAGATGAAATAATTGAAGAAAAATATGGTGCAATTGTTGCTGCTACAGGTTTTAACCCTATCAGCATGGACAAATTTGACGAGTTTGCGTACAATCAGTCGAAAGATGTCATTACATCACTTGAATTTGAAAGACTAACAAACGCGGCAGGTCCATCTGCAGGTAAGCTTGTAAGACCGTCTGACGGCAAACACCCTCACACAATTGTTTTTGTACAGTGTGTAGGTTCAAGATGCTCATCTTGCGCAGAAAAAGGTAAAGAGTATTGCTCAAAGATTTGCTGTATGTACACTGCAAAACACGCAATGCTTACAAGAGATAAGTATCCTGATACTGACGTGTATGTATTCTATATAGACGTACGTACTCCTGGTAAGGCTTTTGACGAGTTCTACCGCAGAGCAGTAGAGGAATACGGCGTTCATTATATAAAAGGTATGGTTGGTAAGGTTGCTCCAGAGGGCGATAAGCTTATGGTGCAGGCATCTGACCTTCTTGCAAATAAACAGCTTCATATAGAAGCAGACCTTGTAGTATTAGCTGCGGCTATCGAGCCTGACAAGTCAGCAAGACCGCTTGCTACAAAGCTAACTGCAAGTATGGATACAAACGATTTCTTCACAGAGGCACATCCAAAGCTTCGTCCTGTAGAAAGCCCAACTGCTGGTGTATTCTTATCAGGTGCGTGTCAGGGTCCAAAAGATATCCCTGAAACAGTATCACAGGCGAGTGCGGCTGCTGCAAAGGTTATAGGCCTTCTTGCAAAAGATAAGCTTACAGGTAACCCTTGCGTAGCAGGTGCAAACGAGATGATGTGTAACGGATGTTCGTCTTGTGAAAAGGTATGTCCTTACGGCGCTATCACATATGTGGACAAAGAATTCCGTATGCCTGACAGAACTACTGCTATTAGACGTGTTGCTTCGGTTAACGAGGCTGTGTGTCAGGGCTGTGGTGCTTGTACAGTTGCTTGTCCTTCAGGCGCTATGGACCTAAAAGGCTTTGCCAATAAACAGATTATGGCGGAGGTGGATGCTATATGCAAATAAACGGAGAATTCAAACCACTTATTGTAGCATTCTGCTGCAACTGGTGTTCATATGCAGGAGCTGACCTTGCGGGTAACAACCGTTTGGCATATCCTGAAAATGTTAAAATAATAAAAGTGCCTTGTTCTTGCAGAGTAAACCCTATGTTTATCCTTCGTGCATTCCAGAAGGGTGCAGACGGTGTAATCCTTTGCGGTTGCCACCCTGGTGATTGTCATTACACATCGGGTAACTACTTTACAAGAAGAAGAATGTCGCTTCTATTCTCAATGCTTAACTTCCTTGGCGTAGAAAAGGAAAGAGTAAGAGTTGAATGGGTATCTGCGGCAGAGGGTGCGAAGTTTGCCACTACTATGAACGAGTTCACAGAGGCGGTAACCGCACTTGGCGAAAATAAGAGATTGGAGGATTTGAGATGCAAAAGATAACAAGAGATGAGCTTTTGAAAAAAGCATCTGAACTTCTCCAAAACGGCACAGTAAATAGAGTGCTTGGCTGGAAAACAGGTGAATTTGACTACGATGTAACACCATTTGTGTTTGGCGATATAGAGTCACTTGAAAAGGATTTTGTGTACAACGATTTTTGCGGTGCAAACTTCTCAAAATACCTTGTAGCCGAAACCAAAAAAGAAGGCAAGGTGCTTGTATTTCTAAAACCTTGCGACACATACAGCTTCAATCAGCTTTTAACTGAGCACAGATTTAACCGCGAGAACGTATATGCGGTTGGTATCCCGTGTGAAGGTATGGCTGACGTTGATAAAGTAAAGAAAATCGCTGGCGACGGCATCAGCTCTATATCGTTTGCAGATGGCAAAATCGTAGTAGACACTATCTATGATGGTGAAAAGGCTATCGACGCAAAAGACGTGCTACTAGAAAGATGCGTAGTATGTAAGAGTAAAAAATGCGTTGCATACGACGAGCTTTTAGGTGAAAACGGTGAGGTAATCGATTCTACACGTTTTGACGAGGTTGAAAAACTTGAAAATATGTCACCTGACGAAAGATTTGCATTCTGGCAGAATGAACTTTCTCGTTGTATCAGATGTAATGCGTGCCGTGACATATGTCCTGCTTGTACTTGTGAGAAATGCGTGTTTGACAACCCTGAATCAGGCGTTGAAAACAAAGCCATTTCTGACAGCTTCGAGGAAAAAATGTTCCATATTATAAGAGCATTCCACGTTGCAGGCAGATGTACAGACTGTGGCGAGTGCTCAAGAGTATGCCCACAGGGAATTAAACTTCACCTTCTAAACAGAAAGTTTATTAAGGATATAAACACATTCTATGGTGAATATCAGGCAGGAGAGGTAGAAGGTAACCGCGCTCCGCTTGTAGATTACACACTAGATGATATCGAGCCTGACGAGGCTGTGGAGAAAGGAGATGGCACAAATGCGTAAATGTAAACTATCAAACCTTTCAAAGATTTTTGAAAAAATCAGTGAAAATGCATCTCTTTATCTTCCTGTAGACACCGACAACGGCGCAGAGTATAAAAAATGGGAAAACGGCATGGAAATGTCAAACTCTCTTAACACAAACAGAAGTCCTAAAGACTTTTTCTTCCCACAGTCAGAAGAACTTATGGAATTTAAGACAGAGGGTAAGAACATCGAAGTTATCGACACAAGAAAAGACGCCGAAGACTTTGTGGTATTTGGCGTAAGAGCTTGTGACGTAAGAAGCTTTGACGTGCTTGACAGAGTATTTTTGGTTGAACCTTACGACAGCTACTATGCTAATAAGCGTGAGCATTCAACTATCGTTTCTATGGCTTGCACAAGACCTACTGAAACTTGCTTCTGTAACACATTCGGCATAGACGCTACCGACCCTAAGGGCGACGTATCTTGCTGGAAGACAGATGACGAAATATTCTTTATGGCAAACACCGAAAAAGGCGAAAAGTTTATGTCAGTAATAGAAAGCATTACAGAAGAAACTGACGATAAAGAGGTAAATGCGCAGAAGGAAAAGACAAAAGAGGTTATGAAAAAGCTTCCTTTGGCAAATCTAACTGCTGATGCATTTGGCGGAGGACTTACAGAGAAGTATTTTGACGCGCCAGAGTGGAAAGAACTTTCGCAGGCTTGCCTAGGCTGTGGTACTTGTACTTTCGTATGCCCTACTTGTCAGTGCTATGATATAAAGGATTATAACACAGGAAAAGGTGTTATCCGTTTCAGATGCTGGGATTCGTGTATGTATTCTGATTTTACAAAGATGGCACACGGAAACTCAAGAAACTCACAAGTAGAGAGATTCAGACAGAGATTTATGCACAAGCTTGTGTATTATCCTGAAAATAACGACGGAATATTCGGTTGCGTAGGTTGCGGCAGATGCCTTGCAAAATGCCCAATCTCTATGAACATCGTTAAAGTAATGAAAACACTTGGAGGAAAAGCGTAATGAGTCATATAGAAGAAACCTTGATTCCTAAAATCGGCGTTATAACAGACGTGCGTATAGATACTCCTGATGTTAAGACATTCAGAGTAGTTACACCTGACGGCAAAAAGGCGTTTGACCACAAGCCAGGTCAGTGTGCAATGCTTTCTATTCCGGGCGTAGGCGAAGCGATGTTTTCTATCACATCATCACCTACAAACACCGAATTTATGGAATTTTCAATTAAAAAATGCGGTTGTGTAACAGAATGGCTTCATCAGGCAGAGGTGGGTCAGCAGATTACTATTCGTGGACCTTACGGCAGACCATTCCCTGTAGATGATGAATTTGCAGGTAAAGATATGCTGTTCATCGCAGGCGGTATCGGTCTTGCACCACTTCGCTCTGTTATCAACTATTGTCGTCACTACCGCGACAGATACGGTAAAATAGATATCGTATATGGTTCAAGAAGTAAAGACGATTTGGTTGATTATCAGGAAATTATAAATGAATGGGTAGGCGACGACAACGTAAACGTTTACCTTACAATAGACAATCCGCAGGAGGGGTGGGACGGCCACGTTGGTTTCGTACCAAACTATGTAAAAGAGCTTGGCTTTGATACAAACAAAACCGCAGTACTTTGCGGACCTCCTATAATGATTAAGTTCACACTTCAAGGTCTTGTAGATATGGGCTTTGACAAAACTCAGGTTTACACAACAATGGAATTAAAAATGAAATGCGGCGTAGGTAAATGCGGCAGATGTAATATCGGCTCAAAATACGTATGTAAAGACGGTCCGGTATTCCGTTGTGATGAACTTGACGAACTACCTGATGAATATTAATTAAGGAGGAAATTCTAATGGAAAATATGGTAAATATATTTCTTTTCGGTAAAAAATACGAAGTACCTGAAAACCTTACTATAATGAGCGCAATGGAATACGCTGGCTATCAGTTAGTGCGTGGTTGCGGTTGCAGAAACGGTTTTTGCGGTGCGTGTGCTACTATTTACAGAATAAAAGGCGATAGAGAATTAAAAGCTTGTCTTGCTTGTCAGACAAAGGTTGAGGACAATATGTACATTGCTACACTTCCGTTCTTCCCTCTTGTAAAACAGGTTTATGATATGAACACTGTTTCAATAGACGAGCAGGTAATGATGCAGCTTTATCCTGAAATCTACGCTTGTATCGGCTGTAATGCTTGTACAAAAGCTTGTACACAGGAGCTAAACGTTATGCAGTACATTGCTTACGCACAGAGAGGTGATTTTGAAAAATGCGCTGAGGAGTCATTTGACTGCGTAATGTGCGGTGTATGTTCTTCAAGATGTCCTGCAGGTATATCTCATCCGCAGGTTGCAATGCTTGCAAGAAGAATTAATGGTAAATACCTTGCTCCTAAATGCGACCACCTTGAAAACAGAGTTCAGGAAATCAAAGACGGCACATTTACAGACCTTATCGAAGCGCTTATGCAGAAGCCAATCGATGAGATTAAAGAGCTTTACAACACTAGAGAGATTGAGAAATAAGGAGGCGGCTTAAAATGTATTCAGAAAAACTAAAAGAATCTATAAAGGCGGTTGAAGCTGCCAGAGATAAAAACACTGCTTACGAGCCAGAAAGAATGACCGCTCAGCAGAAAGAAGACCTTTTAAAAGCTTATCATCCTGACTACAAGGAATCAGAATTTTCTGTGCTTGAGATAGGTCCAAACAAAGGCGATAAGGTGCCTCACGAGTTGGCCGCTATGCTACAGGCTCATTCAAGAGTTAACCCTAGTGATATCGACCTTACAAACCCTGACTACGATGTAGACGTACTTATCATCGGCGGTGGCGGTGCGGGTTCTTCTGCAGCTATCGAGGCTCACGAGGCAGGCGCAGATGTTATGATAGTTACAAAGCTTAGAATAGGCGATGCCAACACTATGATGGCAGAGGGCGGTATTCAGGCTGCTGATAAGGAGAACGACTCTCCTGCAATCCATTTTGTAGACGCATTCGGTGGCGGCCACTTTGCTGCAAAGAGAGAGCTTCTATCAAAGCTTGTATGCGACGCTCCTGATGCTATACTATGGCTTTCGGAGCTTGGCGTTGAATTTGATAAAGACGAAGATGGCAGAATGGTTACTACTCACGGTGGTGGTACATCTAGAAAACGTATGCACGCTGCAAAGGACTATTCAGGTGCAGAAATCATGCGTACTCTTCGTGACGAAGTATTAAACAGAAATATCCCTGTAGTTGATTTCACATCAGCTATAGAGTTAATACTTGATGAAAACGGCAACGCAGCAGGTGCGGTGCTAATGAATATGGAAACAAAGGAAATCCTAGTTGCAAAGGCTAAAACTGTTATCATCGCTACAGGCGGTGCAGGCAGAATGCACTATCAGGGCTTCCCTACTTCAAACCATTACGGTGCTACAGCAGATGGTCTTGTACTTGGTTACAGGGCAGGTGCAAAATTACTTTATGCTGAAACACTTCAGTATCACCCAACAGGCGCTGCATACCCTGAACAGATTTTCGGTGCGCTAGTTACTGAAAAAGTTCGTTCACTTGGTGCAAAGCTTGTAAACTCTAAGGGTGAAGTATTTATGCATCCACTAGAAACTCGTGACGTTGCTGCAGCCTCTATTATCCGTGAATGTAACGACAGAGGCAACGGCATCGAAACAGGTAACGGTCTTGGCGTATGGCTAGACACTCCAATGATTGAAAAAATTGGCGGTGAAGGTACTATTGAGGCTAGAATTCCTGCTATGATGAGAATGTTTGGTAAATACGGCATAGATATCCGTAAAGAACCTATCCTTGTTTACCCTACACTTCACTATCAGAACGGCGGTCTTGACATAAATGCTGACTGTATGACTACAAATGTTGAAAACCTATTTGTAGCAGGAGAGGCTGTTGGCGGTATCCACGGCAGAAACAGACTTATGGGTAACTCACTTCTTGATATCATCGTATTCGGCAGAAGCGCAGGTAAGAGTGCTGCCACTAAATGTAAAGATGTTAAGGTTGGAAAGCTTACACTTGACCACGTGAATAAATTTGAAAAGGAAATAGCTGATGCGAAATACGAAACAAACGAAGTATCTCCTAAGCTTTTACCTGATTACACAAGAAAATAATAACTTATTATGGGCGGTTGGCAACAATCGCCCGTAAGTATGACAAAAAAAGAAAAGAGGTCATTTTAAATGAATTTATTTGGTGGAGTTATTCCTATAACAGGAATTTCATTTTTAATGTTTTGTGTATTTGCTATTGCAGCAGTAGGTTTTGCGCTTGGCAGAATAACAATTAAAGGTGTTGCTCTTGGCGATGCAGCAGTATTTATTATGGCGCTTGTGTTCGGTGCATTTTTCTTTAAACCGCTAGAAGCACAGCTTATGGTAGACGGAACAGCATATGCTGAAAAAGCGCTTGAAATCATCGAAAATCTTGGTCTTATCCTGTTTGTAACATCTGTTGGCTTTATCGCAGGACCAAAATTCTTCGGTAATATGAAGAGAAACTTTAAGTCTTACGTATTACTAGGTCTTGTAGTTATCCTTATGGGCGGACTTGCAGCAGTAGCTTGTATATATATGGGTGAAATATTTGGCTATGGCGCAAGCATCACAGATCAGGACGGCTTTGTAGCTATGATAGTTGGCCTTCTTTCAGGCTCACTTACATCTACCCCTGCATTCTCTGCAGCAAAAGCTACAGTTGCTCCTGAATTTACAAGCCTTGTATCAGTTGGACACGGTATCGCGTACATATTCGGTGTAGTTGGTGTTGTACTTTTCGTTCAGATTATACCAAAGCTTACTAAAGCTGATATGGCGGCTGAAAGAGCTAAAATTACTGCAGTTGCTGACGGTTCACAGAAAAAAACATTTGCTGGTAAACTACTTGAGCTTGACGAGCATGGCTTTGGTGCATTTGCACTTGCGGCAGTAGTTGGAACTATATTAGGTAAGATAAAAATACCTCTAAGTGCCGAAGGACTTTCTGGAACTTGCTTCTCGCTTACTACTACAGGCGGTTGCCTTTTAGCATCACTTGTATTTGGTCACTTTGGAAGAATTGGTAAGCTTTCTATTATGCCAAAAGGAAGTACTCTTAAGCTTTTCCGCGAGCTTGGACTTATGCTTTTCCTAATCGGCGCAGGTATCCCTGGCGGTGCGGACTTTGTGGCTAACTTCGACCCTATGTACTTTATCTATGGTATTATAATGACTATCGTACCTTTGGTTATTGGCTTCTTGTTTGCTAAATATGTGCTTAAGCTTAGCCTTCTTAACAACCTTGGTTCAATCACAGGTGGTATGACAAGTACACCTGCACTAGGAACTCTAATCAGTACAGCAAAAACAGAGGACGTTGCAGCAGCTTATGCGGCTACGTACCCTATCGCACTAATCGCGGTTGTGCTTGTATCACAGTTCCTTATCATATTGTTCTAATATAGATAATATATATAAAAAAGGATATGCATTTGCATATCCTTTTTTAGTTGAAAAATTTTATAGGAAACTATTGACAAATCGAGTTAGTTATGCTAAACTAACTAATGCAATAGAAATAATAATTCTTATTTTTTAGGTTTAAAGGTGAGATATATGAATTTAAGACAGGCAGAGGAAGGAAAAGAATATATCATCAGCCGTATAGAAACAGACGATGAAGAACTAGATGCGTTTCTGTTTTCACTAGGTTGCTATTCAGGCGAGCCAATTACAGTTATCTCCCACCGAAAAGGTGGATGTGTGGTTTCTATAAAGGACGGCAGATACAGTATAGACAATCATTTGGCAGAAGCTATTATTATTTAATGAAATTTAAAAGCGGCTGCCTTTAAAAATGATTTGCGGTTAGCTTTATCTAACTCGAAAGCATTTAAATTTTTTATATTAAAAAATTTTAGCATAAATGACAGGAGGAAAAAAGTATGAGAATTGCTTTAACAGGCAATCCAAACAGTGGTAAAACTACTATGTACAACGCACTTACAGGTCAGAATGAGAGCGTCGGAAACTGGGCAGGTGTTACCGTTGAAAAGAAGGAACATATAATTAAAAAGAGTTTTTGCATTGGAAACGAGGAATTAGTAGCGGTAGACTTACCCGGTGCATATTCAATGTCACCATTTACATCGGAAGAAAGCATAACAAGTGATTATGTAAAAAACGAAAACCCTGATGTTATTATAAATATCGTTGACGCTACAAACCTTAGCAGAAGTTTGTTTTTCACTACTCAGTTATTAGAACTCGGTGTGCCTGTGGTTGTTGCGCTTAACAAAACAGATATAAACGAGAAAAAAGAAACGGAAATTGATGAAAGTGCACTTGCTAAAAAGCTAGGCTGTCCTGTAGTAAAGACCACCTCTACAACTTCAGAAGGCTTAAAGGAGGCAGTTGCAGCAGCACTTGAGCTAAAGGGTAAGGGTCAGAAAGCTCCTTACTTACAGGGCGATATCGACCTTACAAGCAAAAAAGCAGTCGAGGAAGCTGACAGAAAGAGATTTGAGTTTGTAAATAAACTGGTATCACAGGTTGAAGATAGAAAAGTACATACAAACGAAAAGAATTTTCAGGATAAAATAGACGCAGTACTTACAAATAAGTGGCTTGGTATTCCAATATTTGCAGTTGTAATGTATCTTGTGTTCTGGATTTCACAGGTAGGTCCGGGTGTATGGATAGCGGAAGGCTATGAATTTGAATCTGGCTACACTATTCCTGGTCTTGTAACCCTTCTTGAAGGTTTTCAGAGCTGGGTAGGAGGATTTTTGGAAGGTGCAAACCCGCTTCTTTACGCGCTTTTAATTGACGGTGTAATTGGCGGTGTGATAGCGGTTATAGGATTTTTACCACTTGTAATGGTAATGTATTTCCTTATCGCACTACTTGAAGACTGCGGATATATGGCGAGAGTATCGGTAGTACTTGACCCTATATTTAAAAAGGTTGGTCTGTCTGGTAAATCTGTAATTCCGTTTGTAATAGGTACAGGCTGTGCTATTCCTGGCGTAATGGCGTCACGTACTATCAGAAACGAAAGAGAACGCAGAGCTACTGCAATGCTTGCTCCGTTTATGCCTTGCGGTGCAAAGCTTCCTGTTATTGCGTTATTTGCAGGTGCATTCTTTAAAGATGCTGCGTGGGTTGGTCCGTTAATGTACCTTGTTGGTATAGTTATCATATTCTTTGGTGCACTTTTGGTAAACAGAATCACCGGCAACAGCAAGAAAACATCATACTTTATAATAGAGCTTCCCGAGTACAAAGCGCCAAGCTTTTACAGAGCGTTTGGCTCAATGTGCTCACGTGGTTGGGCGTACATAGTAAAAGCGGCTACAATTATACTTCTATGTAACACGGTAGTACAGATAATGCAGACATTTAGCTGGAGCTTCACAGAGGCGGCATCGGCAGATGAGTCAATTCTTGCGTCTATCGCGGGCCCGTTTGCATATCTCCTCGTTCCTGTTGTAGGTGTGCTTTCGTGGCAGCTTGCGGCAGCTGCAATTACAGGCTTTATTGCTAAAGAAAACGTTGTTGGTACACTCGCAGTATGCTTTGTCGGACTTGAAAATCTTATAGATGCAGAAGCACTTGAGCTTATGGAAGGTGCAGGTGCAGAGGTTGCAACAGCATTTGCTATTACAAAGGTTGCTGCTCTTGCATACCTAATGTTTAACCTGTTTACACCGCCTTGCTTTGCGGCTATCGGCGCTATGAATGCTGAAATGAAGAGTGCTAAATGGCTATGGGGTGGTATAGGTCTTCAAATCGTAACAGGTTATACTGTAGGATTTTTGGTGTATCAGATCGGCACACTTATTACCACGGGCTCGGTTGGGGCAGGCTTTGTTCCCGGTCTTGTTGCAGTTGTAGTAATGGCGGGTATAATCGCATATTTATGTGTAAAACCGAATAAAAGCGCAAATTTTTTGAGTAATAAAAAAGTTTCTGCGTAGGTAATCGCTAGACAATTCATACATTGTAGGGCGCGGCGGTTTTTGACGCACCGTTAATGCAGAATTCTCGGCGCATTTAAAGACTGTGCTCTGCAAATTAAAGTAAAGGAAAGTATTATGAAGGATATTATTGTTATTGCTATAATAATTGTAATCACTGCTATGGCAGGGTTATATATATACAAAGCTAAAAAAAACGGCAAAAAATGTATAGGTTGTCCTGACAGCGGCTCGTGCAATTGCGGATGCTGCGGAGTCGAAAACAAAGATAAATAAAACAAAAGCGGATTTGAATATCAAATCTGCTTTTTTATATAATTAGGAAAAATATAAAACTGTTTCACATGGAACATTTTAAGTTGTGAGAGCATTAAAAAAATATTTGCAACAGTAATATAAGACATATTCCCGGCAGACCAAATATACCTAAAAGTATTGCCGTTATGGCGTTTATGCCTATGTAAATTCCGGTCAAGCTTGAAAATAAATTTATAAATAACAGTAGTATAACGCCAAGTGCACTGTTTAGGATAAGCTTAAATATAATTTTTAGCGGCGTAAGAAAGATTTTTGCCACTACAAATATTATAAGCATTCCCAGAATGTAGCCGGCTACTACCGAAAAGTTAATAGCTTCCAAAAGAAAATCACCTCTTTATACATTTATATTTGTAAAAAGGGTGATTATTCTATTTTTTGGACAAATATTTAGGCCAAGAGAAATTAAGCTGCATAAGTTTTAAGTTTTATAAAATTGTACACTTTCAATTTGTTGTCTTCAAAAGGTATCAGCCTATCTCCCACTCCTTTGCTTATGCTCCTTGCTCATCAAACTCTTTGATAAGCTTTAATATAAATTTATACTTTGCCTCTTTGGCAAGTATCATATATGAATAAAAGTCTATAAGGTCTGAGTCTGTTGCTTCTTTAAAGTTTTCTCTCTCGCTTTCAATCTCTTTACCAACAGCGGTCAAAAGAGTAGTAAGACTTTTTCTTTCCTGCTCTTTTTTTCGCTTTAATTTTATTTCTTCCAGATTATCCAGAGTGTATTTTATAGGCAGTCTACTTAGTTTTTCAGTTAAAACACTTGTGTTCATTTTAGTCACCTCTCATTAATGTATCAAGACCTAAACTCTACGCAGTTTAAGTGCTGTCACATTAAGTATAGTCGATGAAATCATCAAATATACCGCTGTAATTGTAAATTTTTTCTAAAATAATGCTTATTTTAAGAGTTTTTTTAAATAAATTTACAAAAATCCCTTGCAAAATTGCTCGGAAAATATTATGATAATAATATATACTTATTAAAATGGGGTGAAGTGTGTGAATGTAAAATTTTTCAAACAGGTGACCCAACAAATGAAGAGCGTTATAGGAAGAGAACTTGGTATTATTACTGAGGGCGGATTTGTTGTTGCGGCAAATGAAAACTGTATTTCACAAAAAGATTTGGAGTGCGTTATGTCTTTTGCCGAGGACAATCACGAAATATTCACTTATAACGGCTATACGTACAAGCCTGTAAGTCCTATGAGAAAGTGTGAGTACATAGCATTTGTTCAGGGCGATGACCCAATTGCAAAAAATTACGTTGATATACTTGATATAAATTTTTCGAGTTTAAAATCAATATACGACGATAAACATGACACTGTTAACTTTATAAAAAATATCCTTATGGACAATATCTTACCTGGTGACGTTCTTGCTAAAGCGGCAGAGCTTCACTTTAACGTCGAGGAAAAACGTGTGGTTTTGATAGTTCAGGCAGAGGGAGTAAAGGATTTCTCTGTATTTGAGATTATCGAAAATATGTTCCCTGACAAACAGAAGGACTTTATTGTTGGAATAGATGAGGAAAACATTGCTATTGTAAAATGTATTGAAGACGAACACAGTGATGCCGAAGGGTTTGAAAAGCTTGCCAGAGAAATAGCTGATACTATAAACACTGAAGCGCTTACTCCGGTGAATATTGGTATAGGTACTGCTGTTAACAATGTCAGAGAAATATCAAAATCGTTTAAAGAAGCACGCTCTGCTCTTGAAATTGGCAGAATTTTTGACAATGAGAAAAATATCATCAGCTATGAGGATTTAGGTATAGGAAGACTTATTTATCAGCTTCCTACAACACTTTGCGAGCTTTTCTTAAACGAGGTATTTAAAAAAGGCACTATAGATGACCTTGATCAGGAAATACTTTTCACTATTCAGAAATTTTTCGAGAACAATCTAAACGTGTCAGAAACTTCAAGACAGCTTTATGTACACAGAAATACTCTTGTGTACAGACTTGACAAGATACAGAAGATTACAGGTCTTGACCTTAGAATATTTGACCAGGCGATAATATTCAAGGTAGCTATGATGGTAAACAAATACCTTAGTGCAGATGACCTAAGAATTTGAGGTGCAAAGATTGATAGTTTTTAACAACGTATCAAAAATATATGACAACGGCGTTCAGGCGCTTGAAAATGTAAATATATTTATCGACAAGGGCGAATTTGTGTTCCTTGTCGGTTCTTCTGCTGCGGGTAAATCCACTATGATTAAGCTTATGCTTAAAGAGATTGACCCTACAGAAGGTAATGTAATAATAAATGATGTAGACGTTACTGCGCTTTCGCGTAAGGAAATTCCGTATTTCCGCCGTTCTATAGGCGTGGTGTTTCAGGATTACCGTCTTCTTCCAAATAAAACTGCGTATGAAAACGTAGCTTTTGCTATGGAGGTTGTGGGAGCGTCAAAACGTGAGATAAGACGTCAGGTACCAAACGTACTTAGTATGGTTGGCCTTACAAACAAAGCTAAAATGTATCCAAACGAGCTTTCGGGCGGTGAACAGCAAAGAGTGTCTATTGCAAGAGCGATAGTAAATAATCCTTCTGTTTTAATAGCGGACGAGCCTACAGGAAACCTTGACCCTGAAACCGCAAGCGAGATAATGGAAATAATGGAAAGAATAAACCTTCGCGGAACTACTATAATTATGGCTACACACGCAGAAAAGATAGTAAACGATATGCAAAAGCGTGTTATCACCGTTGATGGCGGTCATATTGCAAACGATGCTAAACGGGGAGGTTACAGCTATGTCGATTAGAACACTTAAAAGCGCAACCAAGGAAGCGTCAAAGGCGATTGTCAGAAATGGAATAATGAGTGCGGCATCTATATTGGTAGTAGGTGCGTGTCTTCTTCTTTTTGGTGTGTTTATGATAATCACTATTAATGTAAACTACATAGGTGAACAGATTACAAATCAGTGTCAGCTGCAGGTTTATATAGACGATAATATGCGCGATGCGGCAAATATTGAGAGAATAGGCAAAGAAATTCGCTCACTTGAAAATGTCGAAAGTGCCCAGCACGTTACAGGTAAGCAGACATTTGATGAGTTTAAAAATGACCTTACCGCTGAAGAGCTTACAGCATACGAGGCTGTGCCTGAAACTATTATCAGCGACTCATTTAAGGTTATACTTGCAGATTTGAGCCTTGCAGGTGATGTAGCGGACAAGGCAGAGAAAATAGAGGGCGTGTCAAGGGTTAATAATCACGAGAACGAAATAGCAACAGTGGAAACCTTATCGCGCGTAATCAGACACGTATCGGTGTGGGTAGTATTATTCTTTGCGCTTATAAGTATATTTATCATTTCAAATACTATTAAGCTTACTGTTCACAATAGACGCAGAGAGATAAATATTATGAAATATATCGGTGCAACTGATTCATTTATCAGATGGCCGTTTGTGGTGGAAGGCGTTATAGTAGGACTTATCGGTGCTACGGTAGCATTTATAGCTACACATATAGGCTACGCGGTACTTTTAGGACAGATTTCAAAGATATCTGCCATAAGCTCACTTATTAAGCTTAAAACGTTTGGAGATATGTTTGGCATACTGCTTCTCACTTATGTATTCCTGGGCTTTGCCATCGGTTCGGTTGGCAGTGCGGTGTCTATCAGAAAGTATCTGAAGGTGTGATATTATGAGAAATAAACTTGTTATGAAAATTTTTGCTTGGGTTGCGCTTGTTGCATTTGTAGGACTAATGGTGTTTTCATCGATACCATTTGTGGTAAACGCTGCAAACTACACTCAGCAAAAAAATGAGCTTAAAGAAAAGATAAATGACAGCAAGGAAAAGAAAAATGCAGCCCAGATAGATAAAAAGGCTATAGACAAAGAGGTGTCCGCTCTTCAGGGACAGATAGACACATTAAACAGTCAGATAAACGTGTCAAACGACCTTATCGCAAAGAAAACTGCAGAGTACAATGAAGCCAAGGCTAAAAGCGAAGAACAGGCGATTGCTTATCAGGGCAGAGTAAAGATAATGGTTGAAAAAGGAGCATCTACTTATCTTGAGGTGCTTTTAAATTCAAAGTCCATTACTGATTTTCTAAATCGTCTTGACGTAATGAAGCAGGTTGCGGAGTATGACAGCAATCTACTGGACAACCTTAAAACTATTGAAGGCGAGATTGAAGAGATAAAAGTAGCGCTGGAAGAAGAAAACAAAACTTTAAATGCTGCAAAATCAGAGCTTGCATCACAGAAAAAAGTTCTTGATGCTAAGCAGGCAGAGAGTGACAGCTACTTAAAAGCGCTTGAAAAAGATATAAAGAAATACGAAAAGGAGCTTGCTGCAGCAGAAGCGGCAGAAGCTGCTGCCAGAAGAAGTGCGGCAGGGCTTGCGAGCAATTCTAAGTTTGTCGGCGGTGAATTTGGTTGGCCGTCAGACAGCGCGTGGAATATAACATCGTACTACGGAAGACGTTTCCATCCAACACTTAAGGTGTGGAAAACGCACACAGGGATGGATATTGGTGCTGCATATGGTACGAACGTGCTTGCGGCAAATGATGGTAAGGTTATCGTGGCGCAGTGGAACAACGCATACGGAAACTATGTAGTTATCGACCACGGCGGCGGTTACACTACTCTTTATGCACACAACAGTAAGCTTAACGTAAGCGTAGGCCAAAGTGTTTCCAGAGGTCAGGTTATAGCTAAAGTTGGTTCTACAGGCTTTTCTACAGGACCGCATCTTCATTTTGAGATTATGATAAACGGCGCAACGGTGGATCCGCTTCCGTACGTGCAGTGATTAATTTCGAATAGTACAAACTTTATATGGCATAATAAATAATAACACCCCTGCTTTGGTGGGGGTGTTTACTATATACAGGGAAGTGAACGTATGTATAACAAAAAACACGTATTTTTTACTATTATAATTACTTTTGTGATCGCAACTATGTTTTATATGAGCTTTGGTGGCGGAATGTTATATTCTGCAGTGTCAAATGGTGGCGCATCGGAGCTTGATAAAATTGAAAAGATAGTTGAGAGTGCATACATATTTGACTATAGTAAGCAAGGTGCGACCGATGCAGCGCTTAGCGCATACGTGTCAGCGCTTGGCGATCCTTATTCAAACTATTACAATGAAGCTGATTATCGTGCGCTTAACGAAAACCTTTCGGGTAATTATAAAGGCATAGGTGTTGAGGTTTATGTAACTCCAGAAGATAATAACATAACCGTAATATCTGCGTTTGACGGTACACCTGCTCAAAAAGCCGGTATAAAGGCAAATGATAAAATAATAAAGGTCGATAATATTCCTGTAAATGCAGATAATTACAATCGTGCTATCAGCCTTATAAAGGGTATTGAGAAAACAACGCACGAGGATAAAGTAGACATAACTCTGCTTCGTGACGACAAAGAAATTACCGTTACTGTAAACAGAGAAAAAATAGTTCTTCAGACGGTATCAAGCGAAATGCGTGAAACAATAGCAATTATCAGAATTTCATCGTTTGACGACAATACGGGCAATGATTTTAGAAAGCATTTAAATGATATTAAGAAAAAAAGCCCAAAGGGCCTCATCATAGACCTTCGCGATAACCCCGGCGGAACGCTTGATGCCGTAACAAGTGTTGCAGACCAGCTTCTGCCGGAAGGTGTAATTGTATCTATGGTTGATAAACAAGGTAATAAGCAGGAGTTTAAATCCGACAAAGATTTTTATGACATTCCTCTTTGTGTGCTTATAAACGGCTCAAGTGCAAGTGCATCGGAGGTGCTTGCGGGCGCTGTGCGTGATTTTAGCCGTGGTACACTTGTAGGTACGAAATCTTTTGGTAAAGGCATAGTACAGTCGGTAATAAATTTAACAGATAAAACAGCACTTACTATAACCACTGCAAAATACTATACGCCAAGTGGCGAGTGTATCCACGGGGTTGGTATAGAGCCGGATGTAAAGATTGAAAGTAAGTCAAATGAAGCGGTGTCTACTATAAAATTTGAAGACGATATTCAACTTCACAAGGCGTTAGAATTACTTGGAGTATAAATCAATTGGGTGCAAACGGCGAAAAATTAGCTAAATACATTATTATTTAAAAATTAGTGAATATAATGGCAGATGTGTTATCCGCCATTATATTTATTTTTGGATTTTTTCAGATTCAGCCATCATATTTTCAATAAATATCCCGTAACCACGTGTTGGATCATTTACAAAAACGTGTGTTACTGCACCTATAAGTTTGCCATTTTGTAAGATTGGCGAGCCTGACATTCCCTGAACTATACCGCCAGTTTTTTCTAAAAGACGCTTGTCGGTTATTTTTATTACCATACCTTTTGTGTCCGAACTGGTTTGGTGTGATACCTTTGTTATACATATGTCAAATTTTTCCACAAAACTTCCTGTTACGTTTGATAGGATTTGCGCATCTCCTGCTACAACCTCTGATTTATCCGCTATTTCTACAGCATTTAAGCGATTTGGCAGCATTTCAGGCTCCAGTTTTCCGTACAAGCCACAATCACAATTCGAATTAACAATTCCTATTTTTTTATCGCCTACAAAAGAACCCCTTAGTTCACCTGGTCTGCCGGATACTCCTTTTTCTACAGAAACAATTGTAGACGGAAGTATATCTCCTGTTGCAACCGGCAAAAGCTTTCCTGTATCAGCATCAGAAATACCGTGGCCAAGTGCGCCAAAAACATTTGTATCAGGATTGTAAAACGTAAGTGTGCCTATACCCGCTGCGCTGTCACGTACCAAAAGTCCCAGCTTGTATTTGCCGTC
This sequence comes from Clostridia bacterium, assembly GCA_045540815.1. Classification (GTDB taxonomy): domain Bacteria; phylum Bacillota; class Clostridia; order UMGS1810; family UMGS1810; genus JAZQHR01. The sequence continues at coordinate 41,262 of JAZQHY010000040.1, forward strand.
ATCTTTTGCTGCCTTGAGTGTTATTGATTGTGTTAAAATCTCATTATCACGTTTGAGTTCGAGTTCAACCTTGCCATCGGAGTTTGAAACGATGTCAGCCAGCTCCGATATTCTTTTGGGTATCGTTCCGTTAGCCTTTACTATTATATCGCCTTCTTTTATGTTTTTATTTTTGCATGGCGAAACTATTTTTCCGTTTGCACCTTCAAAATCTGCTATTCCAACAACCATAAGTCCGTCTGTATAAAGCTTTACACCTATACTGCTGCCGCACGGTATTACTTTGGTTTGCTTAATTACATTTACATCGATGCTTTTAACAGGAATAGCGCCTAAAAACTTTACTGTACCCTCGTAGTTGCCATTTGAAAGACGTCTGGTGTCCTTGGCTACTATGTTCTGATTTAATGCCTCTGTATCTAATTCTACCTTAAATAGCTGTGGTGTAAATTTAGTGTCGTTTATGGTAGCGTTTTCAAAAAGTACTATGTCACTAGGTATAAAAAACACAGCGCATATGCAGGTATATATTATGGAAGAAACTATTGCAAATGCTACTGTGAGAGAAAAAGTTTTAATAAGTTTTTTTCGCACTCGGCACACTCCTTTGTTTTAAATTTAAAAAATCACTAAATTTAAAATTGCCGATAAGCGAATTTTGTATGCTGACAAAATATTTAATACTTTCCAAAAATATTTTTTAAAAATACATTGTAAAATGTCAAAAAATAAAATATAATGGAGATATGAGAGGTGAAAACATTGCGTGTATATAGTCCGTTTAAACCAAAATATAAATATTCAGTAAAGCTTCCTAAATACAAAAAGAGGAGTTTTGGTAAAAAACTTCTTGTTGTTTTGGCGGTTTTGCTCGTTTTGGCGATTTTGGCGGGAGTGGCTTATTTTGCCAAAAATACCATTGACACAAAAATCGAAAATAAATTTTCTAAATACGGACCTCTTAACTACGATATGATGAAGATGCCGATGTTTTATCCTAACACTCCTGACGATATTCAAGAAGATATGATAAGAAAAGCTGACGAATATTACGCTCGGTTGATAGCTGAAGGGAAAATTTATGTTCCTGAGCCGGCAGAGGTCGAAGGAGTTTATGTGAAAGACGGCACAAAGACTTGTTATCTGACTTTTGATGATGGACCTTCTATGATAACAGACGATATCTTGGATACGCTAAAAAAACACGATATAAAAGCTACGTTCTTTGTTATAGGCGAACAGATGCAGTATTACAAAGATACTGTAAGGCGTATGCACAAAGAGGGGCATACTATAGGAAACCATAGTTATTATCACAATTATAAGGCTATATATAAAGATGCGGAAAATTTTGAAAATGAGCTTTTGCTTGTGAAAAAAAGTATAGATGATATATTAGGCTTTGAATATGAACGAAGGGTTTTTCGTTTTCCTGGCGGATCATTTGAACAGGGTAAGCAAGAATTCAAGCAGATACTTATAAATAATAATTATAAGTATATTGATTGGAATAGCTTAAATGGCGACAGCGAAGTAAAAGATCCGGATTTTGAATTTTTATTTAATAACCTTGTTGAAACAACAAAAGGCAAGGAAGATGTAGTAGTGCTTATGCACGATGCAGGCGCCAAAAAGTCAACTGCTGAGCATTTGGAGAAGTTTATTGAATATTTAAAAAATCAAGGATTTGTTTTTAAATCATTGTAAAGTCCAAGTCTTTTGCTTTAAGCAAAAGACTTGTTTGTTTTTATTTTAACTCTTTTTCTGTATGGAAATTCAAAAAGTATGAAAAAATTCAAAAATATTTTAAAAAAATGTTCCACATGGAACATTTTTGTGGTACAATATGTTTATATTACAAAAGGAGGGGTGTTATGGGCAAGATAATAGCCATTGCCAACCAGAAAGGGGGAGTTGGCAAAACCACAACTTCGGTTAACTTGAGCTCGGCACTTGGAGTACTTGGAAAAAAAGTCCTTCTTATAGATATCGACCCTCAGGGAAACGCATCAAGCGGAGTAGGTGTGGTTGAACTTGAAGATAAAAACACCATATACGATGTATTGGTTGACGGTATAGATATAAATGAAGCCATAATCAAAACAGAGTTTGAAAATCTTTTCCTTTGCCCGTCGGACATATCGCTTGCGGGTGCTGAAATAGAGCTTGTGGCACTTGACAACAGAGAGTTCAGATTTAAAAATGCTCTTGACAATGTAAAAGATGAATATGATTTTATTATAATTGATTGTCCGCCGTCGCTTGGGCTTCTTACACTAAATGTATTTGTAGGAGCAGACAGTGTGCTTATACCAATCCAGTGCGAATACTATGCGCTTGAGGGACTTAGCCAACTTATGAACACTATCAGAATGGTGAAAAAAGCGCTAAATCCTTCTATAGATATAGAAGGGGTACTTCTTACGATGTTTGATGCACGAACAAACCTTTCTATACAGGTAGTGGAGGAAGTAAAAAAATATTATCCTAATAAGGTATACACTACTGTTATACCTAGAAACGTTCGTCTTAGCGAGGCTCCATCATTTGGTCAGCCTATAGACGTGTATGATAAACATTCAAAGGGTGCGCATTGCTATGCCGAACTTGCAAAAGAGGTAGCAAATGCAAACAAAGGAGAGTGAAAAAGATGGCAAAAGGATTAGGGCGCGGTCTTGGTGCTCTTATAAAAGAAAGTCCGGTTATCGAAGAAACTGTAACCGCTACGCCAAACGGTATTGTTACAGAGCTTAAGATAGTTGATGTTGAGCCGAATAAAGGTCAGCCGCGCAAGGATTTTGACGAGGAAGCACTGGAGGCACTAAGTGCATCTATAAAAGAACACGGCGTTATCCAGCCGATACTTGTTATAAAATCCAAAAATGGTTTTTATAAGATAATAGCGGGCGAGAGAAGATGGCGTGCTGCTAAAATGGCAGGACTTAAAAAAATTCCTGCAATTATAAAAGAGTATGACGATGTTAAAGCGTATGAGGTATCGCTTATAGAAAACCTTCAGAGAGAGGACCTAAATCCTATCGAAGAGTCGCTTGGCTATAAAAAACTTATTGACGAATTTTCACTTACACAGGAGCAAATAGCTAAAAGAGTAAGTAAGTCAAGGTCGGCGGTTGCAAATTCATTAAGACTTTTAACACTTCCTGACGAGGTGGTAAGCCTTATAGAAGATAAAAAGCTTTCTACAGGTCACGCAAAAGTGCTGTTGTCGGCAAGTGACAAAAAATTTATTGTGGAAACCGCAAAGCTTGTAGCCGAAAAACAAATAAGCGTGCGTGAGCTTGAAAAAATAATTAAGCTAGAAGGAAGACCACGACCTAAAGAGAAAAAAGAGGATTTAAATTTAAAGCTTGCGATTTTGGAGCTTGAAAAAACAGCTTCCGAACTTATAGGTTCGAAGGTGAAAATTTCCGGAGGCAAGAATAAAGGCAAAATTGAAATTGAATATTATGGAAATGACGATTTAGAAAGAATAATTAATCTGCTAAAAAAATAAATTCCAAAAACTTACAGATTTACGAAAAACCGCAAAAAATTGGCTTTTAAAAACAAACTCTGCTGACATTTTACAACATAGGTAATATGATTTCGCGCAAAAAGCGATAAACTCGTTAGAATCCAAAATATTAGATATTTTGAACATAGATGGTTTTACAAAGGAGATGAATGAGGTTTGAAACAAAATACAAAGTTTTTATGGCTTTATACTGCTATACTTTTTTCGTTTGCGCTAATACTTATAATTTTTGCCGGGTTAACTCAAAATAATTTCCAAAAAGAAATTGAAGAGAGCGACAAAACAAATAAGACAATGCTCGAACAAATTGAAACACTAAAGAATGAAAACGCAAAACTTTCTGAAGAACTTAAAACTATTTCGGAAAATCTTGAACTTGCAAAAACTGAAAATGAAGAATTGACAGTTTATAAAGAAAACGGCGAAAAGATATTTGAAGCGTATCAACTTTTAAATAAGGGAAGAAATGAAAGTGCTGTAAGTAAGATACAGGATCTTGACACCGATCTTCTTACCCCTATGCAGTTATACTTATACAAAATCATTATACAATACTAAGGAGAGATAAAAATGTTAGACATAAAAATTTTAAGAACAGAACCTGAAAAGGTTAAAGCAGCGCTTAAAAGCAGAAACTCTGAAATAGATGTTGATGCTATCATAAAGCTTGACGAGGAAAGAAGAAGTGTACTTTTTAAAGTTGAGCAGCTTAAGAGCAAACAAAACGAAGAAAGCAAAAAAATTCCTCAGCTAAAAAAAGAGGGTAAGGACGTAAGCGGTATTTTTGAAGAAATGAAAAAACTTTCTGACGAGATTAAAGCGCTTGATGCAGAAGTAAGAGAATACGACGAAAAAGTGCAGATGGCTATGCTTACCATTCCAAATATCCCCGATGAATCGGTGCCAATCGGTGACAGTGATGCAGATAATGTTGAGATAAGAAAACATCTAGAGCCAAGAAAGTTTGATTTTGAACCAAAGGCGCATTGGGATATTGGTGAAGGCCTTGATATCCTTGACTTTGAACGCGGTGCAAAGATTTCAGGCGCGCGTTTTACTGTGTACAAAGGTCTTGGTGCAAGACTTGAAAGAGCGGTAATTCAGTTCTTCCTAAACACTCACACAGAAGAGTCGGGATACACAGAAATATTCCCTCCATATATGGTAAACAGAGCATCTATGACAGGTACAGGTCAGCTTCCAAAATTTGAAGAAGATGCATTCAAGGTTTCAAACAACGGCTATTTTATGATACCTACAGCAGAAGTTCCCGTTACAAATCTTCACAGAGATGAAATTCTTGACGGAAGCAAGCTTCCTATAAAATATGCTGCGTATTCAGCGTGCTTCAGAGCAGAAGCAGGCTCTGCCGGCAGAGATACCAGAGGCCTTATCCGTCAGCATCAGTTCAATAAGGTTGAGCTTGTAAAATTTGCAAAACCTGAAGACAGCTTTGCAGAATTAGAATCACTTACAAACGACGCAGAAAAGCTATTACAGAAGCTTGGTATAGCATACAGAGTGGTTTGTCTATCATCTGGCGACCTTGGTTTTTCTTCTGCAAAAACATACGATATCGAGGTGTGGATGCCAAGCTACGGCAGATATGTTGAGATTTCTTCTTGCTCAAACTTTGTCGATTATCAGGCAAGACGCGCTAATATTAAGTTTAAAAACTCTCCTAAGGACAAAGCTCAGTTTGTTCATACTCTAAACGGCTCAGGTCTTGCAGTGGGCAGAACTGTTGCAGCTATACTTGAAAACTATCAGAACGAAGACGGCAGCGTAACAGTTCCTGAGGTTTTAAGGCCTTATATGGGTACAGATATTATTAAATAAAAATCTGAAAAAAGTGTTGACAAGCAATATTACGTGTGGTATTATATTTTTAATAAATTTATGAGGATTGTTTAACTATGAAAAGATTAAGCTTTGCAGCTGAATACTTTTATTACTTTTACTTTAGCAAAACAAAAATAAAGTAAGAGTGATTTCTGATGCTGCAAATCGAATGTAGTCCTTGTATAAATAATAATACTTCGATTAATAAGGTTCTATCACAGTGAGAAATCACAGTGGAAGAACCTTTTTTAATTCGAAAAATTTGGGAGGAAATAAAAATGATAGTAATTTTAAAAGACAAAACACCAAAACAGCAGATTGACAAGCTAGTTGGCTGGGTCGAAGAACAGGGCGTTGGAGCGCATCTTTTTGAGGGACATTTCCAGACAGTTATAGGACTTATCGGCGATACATCAAAAATTGATACCGACATCATTAGAACTCTTGATTGCGTAAGTGATGTTAAGCACATTTCGGAGCCGTTTAAGAGCGCAAACAGAAAGTTCCACCCCGACGATACAGTAGTTGATATCAGCGGAGTAAAACTTGGCGGCGGGAATTTCCAGATTATAGCAGGTCCTTGTTCTATTGAATCGGAATCACAGCTTATTGAAACTGCAAACGGCGTTAAAGCTGCAGGAGCAAAGCTTCTTCGCGGCGGTGCGTTCAAACCAAGAACTTCTCCTTACGCGTTTCAGGGTATGAGAGCTGAAGGTCTTGAGCTTCTTAAAAAAGCAAAGAAGGAAACTGGTCTTCCTATAGTAACAGAGATTATGGATATATCTCATCTTGAACTTTTTGACGATGTAGATGTTATACAGGTTGGCGCTAGAAATATGCAAAATTTTGAGCTTTTAAAAGAGCTTGGTAAAACAAGAAAACCAATCCTTTTAAAAAGAGGCCTTTCAAGTACTATTCAGGAACTGCTAATGAGTGCTGAATACATTATGGCTAGCGGCAATGAAAATGTCATCCTATGCGAAAGAGGTATCAGAACATTTGAAACTACAACCAGAAACACCCTTGATATCTCGGCTGTATCGGTTATCAAAGAACTAAGCCACTTACCTGTAATAATTGACCCATCTCATGCTTGCGGTATTGCTAAGCTTGTTAAGCCTATGGCTATGGCAGCTGCGGCAGCAGGCGCAGACGGTCTTATGATAGAAGTTCACAACAACCCCGCAAAAGCACTTTGTGATGGCCCACAGTCACTTACTCCTGACCAGTTTGCAGATGTTGTTAAGAGTGTAAACAAGGTTTTGGAGGCGTGCAAATAATGAACGTAGGTATTGTAGGTCTTGGACTTATAGGTGGTTCGCTGGCAAAAGCGTTTAAAAGGCATACAAATCATACCATACTTGGTATGGACGTTGCTCATGCGCCCGTTGCTGCGGCAAAGCTTTTGGACGCTATAGACGATGAACTAACTGCAGACAGACTTTGTGAGTGCGATATAATTATTATGGCGACATATCCGCGTGCAACAGTAGAATTTTTGGAAAATAATGCTTCAAAAATAAAAAAAGGTGCAAAGGTTATTGATTGTGGCGGTGTAAAGAGAGTGGTTTGCGAAAAATGCTTTGATATTGCAGCAAAAAACGAATTTACGTTTATTGGCGGACACCCTATGGCAGGCACGCAGTTTACAGGTTTTAAATACTCTATTGAGGATATGTTTGACGACGCGTCGATAATTCTCGTTCCTGAACGCACAGACGATATAAGCCTTTTATCTGAGATAAAGAATATATTTACAGACATTGGCTTTGCATCGGTAACCATTTCAAAAGCTGACGAACACGACGAGATTATCGCATTTACATCACAGCTTGCTCACGTGGTGTCAAATGCATACGTGAAAAGTCCAACTGCAAAGCGCCATAAAACCTTTTCTGCAGGCAGCTACAAGGATTTAACCCGTGTGGCAAAGCTTAACGAAACAATGTGGTCGGAGCTTTTTATAGATAACGGCGACAATTTATCGCACGAGATAGAATCGCTTATAACCGAGCTTTCTAAATATAACGAAGCGATAAAAAACAAAGATTTTGATGCGTTGAAGGAACTTCTAAAGCAAGGCAGAGAGCTTAAAGAACAAATAGATGGTGTATGATATAAAGGGATAGCGATAGGGCGCGTTTTCTTAGGGATGAAATGTCCAAAATGCATTGTTTTGGTGCATTACATTGTCAAAACCAATTAATCCCTAAGAGAACGAGCCCTAGGCTATCCCTTTTTTGCTTATTGACAAAAAAGCCTAGTAATAATAAAATAGAAATAGTAGTATTAATTTGGAGGTAATACATTATGAAGATAAAATCAGGCTTTATTCTAAAAGACGTTGCAGGTAGCAACCTTATAGTGCCAATAGGCGAGAACTTGGTTGATTTCAGCCAGATGATAACTATAAACGAAACAGGAGCATTTCTTTTTAATAAATTAATTGACGGTGCAGAGCTTGATGAACTTGCTAATGCTTTGACAGAGGAGTACGATGTGGATTTTGACAGCGCAAAATCTGATGCCGAAAAATTTGTTAAGCTTCTTGCTGACGAAGGAATGTTAGAATAATGATAGAATTTGAAAAGATAAAATATGCCCAGATGAAATCAATAGTTCCGCTTATACAAAGCGTAATTTCAGACGGACGGGAGGCTAAAATACGCGTTACAGGAAACAGTATGTACCCGACTCTTATTGACAGGCGGGATACTGTTCGTCTTTGTACTATTGATAGGATTAAAGTCGGCGATGTCATACTATACCTCCGTGAAAACGGTGATTACGTTCTTCATCGCGTTATCGGGAAAAAAGGAGATAACCTAGCTTTTGCTGGCGACAATGAACTCATTCGTGAATATCCTGTAAGCACATCGCAGTGCATAGCGAAAATGACCGGTTTTATAAGAAACGGTAAAGAATATGATTGCAAAACAAACATCAAATATAGATTTATGGTTTTTTTGTGGACTCGTCTGTTTTGTATGAGAGGTATTTTGGCAAAGGTATTTGGAGTATATATTTTAATAAGAAGGAGATTTAAAAAGTGAGTGGTAAAAACGGTGCATTAAGCTGGATAATCAAACATTCCAAACGATATATTCCACACCTGTGTGTACTTACAAATTTAGGAATATTTATATCTGCTTTAGCGGTTGCGTTTTCCCTTGTTTCTAAAAACGTAGTTGATATAGCAGCTGGTCAAATACCCGGAAATCTTATTGTCGCAGCGCTTGGACTTGGATTTCTTATAATCAGCCAATTAGTTGTACATATCCTTTACTCGCTTATTGATGTTAGATTTTTAGGAAGGCTTAGAATTACCCTTAGAAATGAATTGTTTTCTTCGATATTAAGCAAAAAGTGGATAGAAATCACCAAATATCACACTGGTGAACTGCAGAATAGATTGTACAGCGATATAGGAGTTGTTGTGTCAGGTGTAGTTGACATAATCCCTAATGCGGTGTCTTTTATAGCTCGAATTGTACTTAGCTTCTGCGCGCTTTATATGATGGATTCTTTTTTTGCCGTGCTTTGCTTGTTGGTAGGCCCTGTTATACTTGTGCTAACACGCGTTTACAGCAAATATATGAAAAGATGGCATAAGAGATGCCTTGAAAGCGAAGGTAAAGTTCGCTCGTTCTTGCAGGAGTGTTTACAAAATCTTATAGTAATTAAGTCGTTTGGAAACGAAAATAAGATTGTAGATAATGCTACAAAGCTTCAAAACGATGCTTACAATCTTGAAATAAAGAGAAATAACATAAGTATATCTGCTTCTGTTATGTTCTCGCTTGTTATGACTGTCGCATACTATTTTACGCTTGGCTGGTGTGCATATAAACTTTCTATGGGCGTGATGTCTTTCGGTACACTTATTGCAATGCTTCAGCTTGTGGGTCAGGTTCAGTCGCCATTTAAGGAGCTTTCGTCCATTTTGCCTAAATATTATTCTATGATAGCCTCGGCGGAGCGAATTTTGGAAATTGAGCAAATGAACGATGATAAATGTGAAAACGACCAAAATGCATATGATTTGTATAATAATATGGAGAAAATTGTCGTTGAAAATCTTTCGTTTTCGTATGATAATGAAAAAGTTCTTGATGATACAGGCTTTGAGATAGAAAAAGGTGAGTTTGTAGCGATTTGCGGCCGTTCGGGAATAGGTAAAAGCACTATCCTTAAACTACTCTTGAGTATTATATACCCTGACGCAGGACGTATATATATGAAGCTTTCCGACGGAATTAGCGTTCCAATATCGAAGGACACCAGAAGCTTATTTGCATATGTGCCACAGGGAAATATGATACTTTCTGGTACTATACGTGAGAACATAGCTTTTTCAAACAAAACCGCATCTGACGAGGATATCAAAAGATGCGCGCAGGCAGCAGATATGTGGGAGTATATAGAATCTCTTCCTGACGGACTTGATACTATGCTTGGTGAAAAAGGTTTGGGTTTGTCGGAGGGTCAAATTCAAAGGCTTGCAATAGCCAGAGCGCTTTTATATGATGCGCCCATACTTCTTTTGGACGAGGCTACCTCGGCACTTGACGACGCTACAGAAAAGCGGGTTATTGGCAATATAAGAGAGATGAACAAAAAAACTTGTATATTTGTTTCTCATAAAAAAGCCGCTGTCGAAATGTGTGATAAAAGTGTAGTGATAAACAATGGGAATTTTGAAATTTTGCACAAAAACAAATAATTCAACTGTACACATTGCACAAAAACGAAAAAACTCCGAAAAAAATAGACTTAAGCATTGACAACCAGAATTTATTTTAGTATAATTTACCTAAGAAATAATAATCTGATGAGAGGGGATTTATTTTATTATGAGAACAAAGAAAATGCTTTTTAAAGCAGCAGTATGTCTAATGGCTGTTGTAATAATGATGTTTTCTACAGTTTCAGCTCTAGCTGCTGCAGATTACTACACAACTACAACATACAATTTGTCTACTGGTGAAGTAACTGTTAAAACTACTGTAACTAATGTTGCAGCAAACGACGAAATTGCTTACATAGCATACACAGGTGGAAATCCTGAAGATGATGATGCTATCTTCTACATCGACCAGATAACTGCAGAAGAAGGCAATAATGTAATTGAATACACTGCACCTGCAGAGAAAATTGCTGATGACACTCATGTTATGCTAGTTGGTACTACAGCTGGTAAGCTTTCTGAGGATCAGACTGATGCTATTAAATTTGGTACAGACTATACTCTTACTGTTGTTGCAACAAACGGTAAAGTTGCTTTAGCAGATGCTGCTGATGCTGCAAACAAAACTGAAGTTGACAATAAGACTGCAGAAATTAAAGTTGGTAATGGTAACGAAATCATATATCAGTTAACAGCTGCAGAAGGTTTCGACGATACAAACCCTGTTGTTACTTTAGTTGATGGTCAGGGCGCAGCAATCGCTCACGAAAACAAAACTTTTAAAGTGACTGGCGATGCTACTCTTACTGTAACATTCAGCAAAACTGAAACAAAGACTGAAGCAGTTGAAGAAGAAGAAGTAAATGATGCTGAAAAAGAACTAGTAGATGTTACAACAAATACAAATGTTAATACAGGTGAAGTTGTTGAAACAAAAGCTATCACTAAATTTGGTACTATGACTATTGGTGATACAGCATGTGCTGCATATGGTATTGAACTAAGTGACACAGCTGACTTTGCTAATAAAGAAGTGTTCAATGGTCTTGGTACTTGGGCTGACCTAACAGATAAAAATGGTAGATTCGCTATCGTAATCGAAGGTACTCCAGAAGAATTTGAAAATGTAACCTATTATATAAGAACATTTGTTACAGTTGGTGACAATACAACATACGGTAAAGTTTTTGAGTATGTAAATGGTGTTGGTGAAATATACACAGCTCCGGCTGCTAACTAATAGTAATTATTTTATAGATAATATAATAGGAGGATGATTTCGATGAAAAAATTATATGAAGTTCCAGCAATGGAAATCGTTAGATTAGATGCTTCTGAAAATATAGCTAAGTTACCTTCTGCAGGTACTGGCGAAGGTTCTACATCAACAAGCACTACTGGTTCAGCAGTAACAACTACTGTTAGAACAAAAAGCTTAATGGCTGAAATACTTGGTGCTGCATCATCTAACAACGTAGATGCTTAATCATTAATTAAGATATTTAAAGGTTGATACATATTTGTATCAACCTTTTTTATTTTTAATATTTAAGGCGAGTAAATAAAGTAGCTGTGGAAGACACAGATAAAGTATTGCCAGTTTTACTGCATTTGGAAAATATTATTTTGATAAAATCAACAAAAACTATGGATTTTTATTTTTGTTGTGGTATAATAGAAATATATATTATTTGAATAACGAGGAAAGTATGGGATATTATAAAATCGCAGATATAGTATTTGAAATTAAAAATATAAATTACAATTTTTTTCATAAACGAATGAAAGCATATAAGCTTTGTGATACTCCGACTAATGTTGATGTGGTTGTTTCATATGAAGAGCGTGATAATATCGAAGTTACGCATGAAAGGGCAATTGCACTAAAAAACAATCGCTATTGGGTTTATGAAAATGACGAATACATATTATATGATTATTATGATGAATTTAAAAAAACATATAGCTATATAAAGGCAAATGGTAATTGGAGCGTAGTTGAATGTGTTATAAGTGACGCGACAAATGAATTTGATGTTCCAAATGATGTAAGGAGCTTTAACATACTTTCGTTGGTTATGCAAAATGTAATACTATTTCGTAATGGTATAGTGCTTCACTCCTCTGCCATAGCATATAAGAATCAAGGCATAGCTTTTTTTGCCCCGTCAGGAACGGGAAAATCAACACATACACGACTTTGGAAAACATATTACGATGATGTTGAAATAATAAATGACGATTCTCCCGCTGTAAGGATTATAGATGGGAAATATCTTATGTATGGCACTCCGTGGAGTGGCAAAACGGATATAAATATAAATAAAAGTGTTGAGCTTAGCGCAATAGTATTTTTAAGGCAAGCGCACGAAAACTCCATAAGAAAAGTAAACAACACAATAGAGGCATTACAGGTTATACTACCCGAGATATATAAGCCAGCATTTGAAGATATGGCGGATTTAAATATGAATATGCTTGATAAGCTTATAAAAAATATTCCAATGTATGTAATGTACTGCAATATTTCAAGAGAAGCTGTAGATACAGTAAAAAATGAAATTATAAAATAATATAAAAATTAATAATATAAATTTGAAGGGGGAACCTACGAATGAAAAAAATTATAAAACAAAGTGTAGTGTGGGGCATTATCGTCTCTTTAGTGCTTACAGGACAGATGATGGTATATGCACAGAAAACATTTACCGACCTTACAAGCAGCCATTGGGCATATGCATCAATAAACACGTTGGTAAATGACGGAACAATAAATGGTTACCAGGATGGCACTTTCAGACCCGAGGGGACTGTTACCAGAGCGGAATTCGTTAAAATGATAGGCAACGGTTCGACAATGAGAGCTCAGAGATATTTTGACGTTGATGAAACTCATTGGGCATACAGCTACATAATGACATCAGGTATGAAGGAAGATGGTTCAAACCGATTTTTCCCAGACAGACCTATCACCAGAGGCGAGGTAGTAGAGCTTTTGTGGAAACGAGGCGGCTCATTAAAAAACACAGTCGCACCATCGGTTGTTACAGACCAGTATAAAGATAATACTGATGCTATCGCATGGGCATATACATATGGACTAATGCAGGGCGATAATGGTATAGACTTAAGAACAAGTGACACACTTACAAGAGCAGAAGCAACTGCACTAATTGTACGTGCTAGAGCAATAACAGTAAATTCACCAAAGAGCGATATAGTAAATACTGTTCAAGACGAACTTTTAAAAACTGTATTTGAAAGTGTAAATATATTTGAAACAAAAGAGTATGTACCTGAAAAGACTGTAACAAACGGCGAATTTGCCAGAGCAGCTGTAAGATTGGCAACAGGCGAACGTATGCTTACCTATAAAGGTTATTCAGCAGTTGAAGAATTTGATCATAAATATGCAAAAGATATATATGCTATCGGTACAGCGTGTCTTGGCGAGGACACTATAAACGCAGATTTTGCAGATAAGAAAACTACAGTTCAGGATGGCGTTGCTATGCTTGTGCATGCAGCAATAAAAAATTCTGCTTACCCTGTAGCATATGGTTCAAAAAACAGCTATTATTCAGACATAAAAGGAAAACTATCTGATAAAGCAAACGAATATCTTACATATGCGTATAAAAATGGCATAAAACTTTATGCAAATGATAGAATTGATGCATCAAGAGAAATTACACATAAAGATATTGCCTGTGTGCTATTACAGCTTGATAAGAAAATAGGTCTTATCAGATCAAAAACAACTACTGAGAATAGTGCATACAGTGCAGACAAAATAAGAACAGACCTTGGTTCATATCCAGCAAATGCATCTGAATATGTGTATATCTTGGAGGACGTTCCAAACCTTGCTTATACAACCGAGCTTACTGCGTATGGAGATGTTAAATCTGATCGTAGTGCAGTGTTTGCTTTGGCAAATGAATATAGCTATATATTTGAATCCACTTTAAAAAGCTATAGATATTTATGTAAGAAAAACGGTGCAGATGTAAAATTCACTTACTATCCTTCACTTGTTTATGATAATGGCAATGGTTATACAATGCGTGTAAAATGTGAGATTATCGGCGAACCTATGAGTGTTTATATGCAGGATATGTTCGAGGGTGAATATGGTGATAACTACAAAGTATATAAGGGTATGACATTCTTTATGGATATAGTAACAGGCGGTCCGGTTACAGATATAGTTATCGATACCGATAAAGTAGAAGTAGATAAGATGGTTGCTATCATAAAATAATATTAAATCAAAAAAAGACTTCCTTTGTGGAAGTCTTTTTATTGTATTCTCACGTGTCTTAAGGGAGGGGTTAAAATCGATAATTTACATTATCTAATAAAACTAAAATACAATAATACTATTATACCTAGCACTATTCTATAGTAACCAAATGATTTGAAATCGTGTTTTTTAACAAATTCCATAAGGAACTTTATACACATCATTGATACAACGTACGCAACCGCCATACCTGTTAATAGGATTATGATATTGTCACCGGTCATAAGGTCAAGATTACTTATTATCTTTAAAAAACTTACCCCAACCATAACAGGTATTGCAAGGAAGAATGAAAACTCTGCCGCGACTCCTCTTGAACATCCAAGTATTATCGCACCAAGTATTGTAGCACCCGAACGAGATGTGCCAGGAATGATAGAAAGCACCTGAAATAGACCGATTAAAAGTGCGGTTTTGTAGGACATATCCGCTAAATCATTTACAAGCGGATTTTTCTTTCTGTTTTCTATAACTATAAAAAGTATGCCGTAGATTATAAGTGTTGCCGCTACTACAAATGGAGTTTCAAACTTTTCCATAATAGGGTCTAAAATCAGCCCGAATACCGCCGCCGGAAGACAGGCAACTATAACTTTAAACCACATATTCCACGTAGATTTTTTCTCGCTTGCCGACTTTGACGGCGAAAGCGGATTGAGTTTTTTGAAGAAAAGCGTAACTACTGCAAGTATCGCACCTAGCTGTATAACATATATGTACAGGTCACTCGCTGTAAATTCATTGTAATTGTTTAAAAATGAATTTACCAGTATCATATGACCTGTGCTTGATATTGGTAGCCACTCAGTGATTCCTTCTACTATACCCAGCAAAATGGATTTTAGCATTTCAATAAATAGCATAAATTCTACCTCATTTCAAAGTGTTTTTATATTCATATAATGTTTCCTTCAGTATGCTTAAATCAGTTATCAGATTAACAGTGTTTCTAAGCTTTGTAGCATTTTTTAGTCCTTTTGTGTACCAAGCGATGTGCTTTCGTGCCTCACGTATGCCTATGTGCTCGCCTTTTAACTTTATAAGTAAATCAATATGTTCGTTTAACGTATCCATTCTTTCGCAAGGACTAGGCTCATATAGTGCATTTCCATATTCAATATATTCAAGCACCTGTTTAAATATAAACGGATTTCCTTCTGCACCTCTTGCTATCATTACCGCATCACAGCCTGTGTGGTCAAACATATCCATTGCGTCTTTTGCGGTGAAAATGTCACCATTTCCTATAACAGGTATTGATACCGCCTTTTTTACATCGCGTATGATGTCCCAGTCGGAATGTCCCGAATAATACATTTCACGCGTTCTTGGGTGAATGGTAATAGCCGATGCACCATTGTCTTCTATAACTTTCGCAATCTCGCAAACGTCAATGTGGTCTTTGCCGTAACCAGAACGAATCTTGCAGGTAACAGGCACGTCCACCGCGTTTGAAACCGCCTTTACTATCTTGCCAATGTTTTCGGGGTCTTTTAAAAGTGCACTTCCGTCACCATTGTTAAATACCTTCGGCGCAGGGCAACCCATATTAATGTCGAGAATTTTTCCAACACCATTAAGCGCCCTGTTTGCCGTACTTGCCATAATTTCAGCATCACTACCGAAAATCTGCACCGCAAGAGGAGCCTCCGCCTCGTCTGATACAAGTAGCTCAAAAGTCTTTTTGTCACCATAGTGAATCGCTTTTGAACTTACCATTTCACTGTATACCAGACCAGCACCAAACTTTTTGCATATAAGCCTGAACGGAAGGTCGGTTACGCCCGCCATTGGTGCTAAAAATATATTGTTGTCTAAAGTTATATTTCCTATTTTCATAATGTTCTCCGTTTCTATTTATTTATTTTATCATAGAATAAATAAATTGGCAATAAAAAGCCTTGCGAAATACATACGCAAGGGAAATATTATTCATATGATATCTGTATCGATTATTTGGTTTGGGGACCGGGGTATCCCCGGCCGGTAGGGGTCCGGGGCGAATCGGAACGCCCCGGGGTTTTTGGACTTTTGACCCCAAAAGTCCCCGCCGGAGGCAAAAGAAAATTATAAAAATATTTTGTTATACAGCAATCACCTTTCTATTATTACCGGTTGAATTTGCTTTTTTTCAAGAGCCATTTCAAGCGTAGGGAGTATCATAGTCATATCCGCGACAAGCGATGTCGGCTTTCCGCACGGGTCATCCTGACCAAACGGAACAAAAAATACGTTTTTGGCATTTATAAGCATCCCCCAGTTTTTGGCGCAAGCTCCAAGTCCGTCGTTGGTTGATATGGCAATTATAAGCGGATTATCATTTCGAAGATTTGCTTTTGCCGCCATGGTTACACACGTGTCGGTTATCGCGTTTGCTATCTTTGATACCGTGTTTCCTGTGCAAGGTGCTATGATAAGCGCATCAAGCAAATTTTTTGGTCCTATAGGCTCTGCGGTTTTGATGCTTGTTATTATATCCGAGCCTGTAATGTCCTTTACCTGTGATATAAAATCTTCTGCCTTTCCAAAACGTGTGTCGGTGGAAAAACTCATTTCAGACATAATGGGCAAAACTCTAGCACCCGTTTCGGCAAGCTTTTTGATTTCAGGCAAAACCTTTGAAAATGTACAGAATGACCCCGTAAGAGCAAAACCAATTGTATATTTTGATAAATCCATAGTTACACCCCCAGTTCGGATAAAATATTTTCAATAGTAACCTTAATCATATCTCCTGCAGTTTTTGGTGCTACCTTTCCAGGAAGAGAAAGCGCAGTTATCACCTTTATTCCCAGTATTTCTGCCATCTTTGTGTTTACGCCTCCGGGTGCTGATGCCAGGTCGATAATAAGCGAGTCTTTGCCTATCTTCGATAGTAAATCATACGATAATATCTCATACGGAATGGTGTTGAATATGATATCTTTACCTTTCACGGCATCTTTAAGCTCATCTAACCTGACCGCGTTGTAGCCGTACGCCTTTATCCAGGCTAAATCTGCGTATTTTCTCGCCTCCGCAAAAACTTCCGCTCCAAGCGATGCAAGCATATGCGAAAGTATTTTTCCTATCCTGCCAAATCCAAGCACCAGACATTTTGACGAGTGGAGAGTTATAGGCATCTCACGCATTGCAATCTCTATCGCACCTTCGGCAGTTGGGATGGAGTTTAATACAGTCAGCTCCTCGCGTGTGAAATAGTCTATAATCTGAATGCTGTATACACTGCCAAGCTTAAAAATGTTTTCAGGTATCCTGCCTCCAATTAGTATTTGCTTAGGTGTCATACACTTAAACACCTCGTAGAAATATATATCGCCGTCATATAGCGGTGTATTAACCGTGACATTGTCGGTAGTTATAGGAAGTCCTGTTATGATTATGTCGGCGTTTTTAATGCCGTCATAAAGGTTTTCAGGCTTTTTTATTCGTGGATTAAATGAAATGTCAGCATTAAACCCGAAAGCCGATACATCAAACCCAGAGGCAGAAAAGCTGTCTGCCATCTTCACTATTCGCATATCTCCGCCCAGCACCAAAAGTTTCTTTTCCATGCGCGAATGCCCCCTTACTTTTAATAATTTATATTATGAAAAAATAAAGCATAGTGTGAATTTTGTCATAAGAAAATCGGGCGCTACATATATATGTACAAACATAAATTTGCAGGGGGTTATTTTATGGATATATATAAGGATATTGCCACCAGAACAAACGGCGATATATACATAGGAGTAGTAGGCCCTGTCAGAACAGGAAAATCAACCTTTATAAAAAGGTTTATGGATTCGATGGTTATTCCGAGTATTGACAATGCCTACGTGCGCGAACGCGCCAGAGATGAGCTTCCGCAGAGCGCGGGCGGAAGAACTATTATGACTACAGAGCCAAAATTCATACCCAACGAGGCTGTGGAGATAAGTCTGTCGGACAATGCAAATCTAAGAGTGAGAATGATAGACTGCGTCGGATACGTGGTGGATTCTGCACTTGGACATATTGAGGAAGAAGCTCCCCGAATGGTAAAAACACCTTGGTACGACGAGGAAATTCCGTTTGAAAAGGCGGCAGAGATTGGAACAAAAAAGGTTATAAACGAGCATTCCACTATAGGTATAGTGGTTACCACCGATGGCTCGGTAACAGAAATTCCGCGCGAGGATTATATCGAGGCGGAAAGCAGGGTTATATCGGAGCTTAAGGAAATAAACAAGCCTTTTATCGTACTTTTAAACAGCGTAAATCCAAACAGCGAAAAGACCCAAATGGTCAAGGAGAGCATAGAGGAAATGCACGACGTACCTGTTCTTCCTGTAAACTGCGCTGAACTCGAAAGAGAAGATATAATGAAAATAATCGAGTTTATCCTGTTTGAGTTTCCGCTTAAAGAAATCGGCATAAATATTCCTAAATGGATTGAAAAACTAAATATTTCACATTGGCTCAAAAAAGGCTTTTATGATAAAGCGCTTGAGTCTATCGGAAATGTTAGAAAAATAAGCGACTCAAAGAAGGTGTTGAACTCTCTCGAAGAGTATGAATATACAAAAACCGCAAGCGTTTCAAATATAAACCTTGGCGAGGGCACACTTGTAGTTGACATAACAACAGATGATGAGCTTTTCTATAAAATACTCGGTGAAACGTCAGGCTTTGAGATAAACGGACAGGATTCGCTGATTTCACTTATGCAGGAGCTTTCACAGGTTAAAAAGGAATATGATAAGGTAGCGTATGCACTAAAAGAAGTAAATGAGTTTGGATATGGTATCGTTTCGCCAGGCATAGAGGATTTAAGTTTAGAGGAGCCTGAAATAGTAAAACAGGGCGGTCAGTTTGGCGTACGACTTCGTGCATCTGCGCCTTCTATCCATATGATACGCGCAGATATCGAAACGGAGGTAAGCCCAATCGTCGGTACAGAGAAACAGTCGGAGGATTTGGTGCATTATCTTCTAAATGAATTTGACGAGTCGCCTGAAAAGATATGGGAGTCAAATATCTTTGGTAAATCACTTCACGCACTTGTAAACGAAGGTCTTCACAATAAGCTTTCCAGAATGCCTGAGGACGCACAGTTTAAGCTTCAGGAAACACTACAAAAAATTATCAATGAAGGCTCAGGCGGACTTATTTGTATAATACTTTAATAAATAAAATGTATCTTTAAACGTATTTATTTAAAGATACATTTTTAATTTTTTACAAATAAATGTCACCTGCATCTTAGAGAACGGATCTCCGTTTCCTTCCGCTCATCGCATTTGACATTTTTCCTTCAAAATGGTATACTATTTTAGATAAATTTACGAGGTGTTAATATGCTTTATACAGCTTCTTTATCAAAGTTAATAGACGTTTTTAATAAGATGCCGGGGATAGGTCATAAATCCGCGGTGCGTCTTGCGTTTTATATTTTGTCGCTTACAAAAGAGGAAACAGCTGATATCATTTCCACTATAGAGAAGGCGAAGGAAAGCATCACATATTGCGAAAAATGTTATAACCTTACAGAGTCAAACCCTTGTGAGATATGCGGGAATTCTAAACGCGACCAGTCAACCATTTGCGTAGTAGAAACGCCGAAGGACGTTATAGCACTTGAAAAAACGAGAGAGTATTTCGGGCTTTATCACGTGCTTCACGGCGTAATTTCGCCTATGGACAATATAGGTCCTGATATGCTAAAGATAAAAGAGCTTTTGGAGCGTATTGCAAACGAGGATATAAAAGAGGTTATCATCGCCTGCAATCCAAGTGTGGAGGGCGAGGCTACAGCTATGTATCTCTCAAAGCTTATAAAGCCGTTTGGCGTGAAAGTTTCACGAATAGCGTTTGGTCTTCCTATTGGCGGTGACCTTGAGTATGCCGACCAGGTTACACTTACAAAAGCTATCGAGGGCAGACGAGAATTGTAAATAGAATTTATTAACATATTCTTTGCAAAATGCCATATAATTATCGCATAAGATATATTAAGATGAGGTGATTTTGTGGCACACATTGCAACTGTAATTCTTTCCAATTTTAAAGGGAAACTGTTTAAAAAAATTGACTATTCATATTCGGATATCTCTGGCACAGAAATATTGAATATTAAAATAAAATCCCAAAAATGCAAAAAGAAGCTTTTAAAAATGCTCTCAAAAAACGGGATAAAATACATTGTGTCACGAGATTGCGATGGTATTGCAAACACTGACGGGCAAGCGTTACTTAAAAGCATTTATCCCATTATCGTGAAACGTTTTGCAAAGACATATAAAAAGTCGGACAGCGTACTTGTATGTGCAGATAGATTAGATAGCATAGCAAAAGAAACTATTTTAATGCTGTGCGACCATTTTAAATACATAAGTGTAGCTACTTCGGATTATAATAAGGATAAATTTTTTGACGAGGTGTTTTCGGAAAAAGGTGTTACCATTCTTCCGCCTTCGGAAAATGTAAACGAGCCTGTGCTTTATATATCGGGAAATAAACCAAAAAGGAAAAACATCTTTGATATGTCGAGCGGAAAAAACATAAAAATATATACGCCCGACAAAAAAGTAATTTCGCCTGCGCTTTGTGAGGCAGTTATAAAAGCTAAAAACGGCGAAAATTGCGATTTGAAAACCGAGTTTTTAAGTCTTAAATTTAAAGTTATTTGACAACTTGCGTTTGTTTGATTATAATATGAATATTAAAGTTAATGAGGAGAGTTTTTAGTAATGGTAAAAAACACAAAAAAAGTTGTTTTGACTCCTGCGGGTCTAAAAAAGCTGGAGGACGAACTTGAATATTTAAAAGTTGAAAAACGAAAAGAAATTGCTGAGAAAATAAAAATTGCAAGAGGTTTTGGCGACCTTTCGGAAAACGCAGAATATGTAGCTGCGAAGGAAGAACAGGGCAATATGGAAATCCGTATCGCCGAGATAAAGAAAATTCTTGAAAATGCCGAAATTATTGACGATAGCGAGATTTCAACCGATACTGTAAGCATTGGCGCTAAGGTTAAGGTTTTAGACGTTGAGTTTGAAGAGGAAGAGGAATATTATATCGTAGGCTCAACAGAGGCAGACCCTAGCCAGAATAAGATTTCTGACGAATCACCTGTAGGCAAAGCGCTTATCGGCAGAAAAATCGGCGAAACAATTGACGTAGAGATACCATCAGGTACTATTTCGTTTAAAATACTTGAAATCACAAAATAGGAGGACACATACTAATGAGCGAGCAGAACACAAATCAGGCACCAGAGCTTGAGCTTAGCGAAATACTTCAGATAAGAAGAGATAAGTTAAAAGAGCTTCAAAACGACGGCAGAGACCCGTTTGAAATAACAAAATACGACAGAACTCACACTTCGGGCGATATTAAAAACGATTACACCGAAGAGGAAAGAGAAATCACTAAAAGAGGCAGTGACGTTCCTGAAAAAATCATTGCAAAAATCTCAAAGCTTGACGGACAGAAGGTGTCTGTAGCAGGACGTATTATGTCTAAACGTGGTATGGGTAAGGTAGGCTTTGTGCATATAGCAGACCTTGACGGACAGATTCAGCTATTTGTTAAGAAGGATATCTTCGGCGAAGAAGAGTACAACCGTTTTAAAAAGCTTGACATCGGTGATATCATAGGCGCTGAAGGTGAGGTATTCTCTACACAGACAGGCGAAATCTCTATCAGAGCAGAGAAGATTACACTTCTTTCAAAGTCACTTCTTCCTCTTCCAGAGAAATTCCACGGCCTTGTCGATACTGACTTAAGATATCGTCAGAGATACGTTGACCTTATTATGAACGATGATGTTAAAAAGACATTTATCACCAGAAGTAAGATTATAAGAGCGATAAGAACATACCTTGATAACGAAGGATTTTTAGAGGTGGAAACACCAATACTTAATACAATCGCAGGCGGTGCGTCTGCAAGACCATTTATCACACACCACAATACGCTTGATATTGATATGTATCTTCGTATAGCTACTGAGCTACACTTAAAACGTCTTATCGTAGGCGGTATGGAAAAGGTGTATGAAATCGGCAGACAGTTTAGAAACGAGGGTATGGACATTAAGCATAACCCAGAGTTTACATCTATCGAGATATACGAGGCATTTACCGATTACGAAGGTATGATGGATTTAACTGAAAATCTTATTAGATACGCAGCGAAAGAGGCATGCGGTACTGAAAAGATTATGTATCAGGGCGTTGAAATCGACCTTTCACACTTTGACAGAATGACTATGATTGACTCTGTTAAGAAATATTCGGGCGTTGACTTTAACGAGATTAAATCAGACGCCGAAGCACAGGCGATTGCTAAGGAAAAAGGCCTTGAAGTTGACCCTGTTAAAGCTACAAGAGGCGATATCATCGCACTATTCTTTGATGAGTACGTAGAGGACAAACTTGTTCAGCCTACATTTATCACCGATTACCCTGTTGAAATCTCTCCTCTTGCAAAGAGAAAACCAGGTCAGCCTGAACTTACAGAGAGATTTGAAGTATTTATCACAGGCAGAGAGTTTGGTAACGCATTCTCAGAATTAAACGACCCTATCGACCAGAAGGAACGCTTTATGGCACAGGTTGCACTTAGAGAAGCAGGCGACGACGAGGCAAATATGATGGACGACGACTTCATCACAGCCCTTGAATACGCTATGCCTCCAACAGGCGGTCTTGGCATAGGCATCGACAGACTTGTAATGCTTCTTACAGACTCATACTCTATAAGAGACGTGCTACTATTCCCAACAATGAAGCCAAGGGAAACAAACTAATTGAATTTAAAAAACTGCTATGGGGCAATATCCTTATAGCAGTTTTATTTTTGTCTAAATAGTTAACCACGTGTTAACTTATTGTTAATTTCATTGACTGAAAAGGCGTTTTGTGTTAAAATTACCTTACCATATTTAACAAAGAGGGTTAGCATAAATGGATTTCAAAAGCAAAATGTCAAATTTCTTTTATTATCATAAAGTTCATATAGCGGTATTTATATTTGCGATTATTTGCGCAGGTTTAACATTTAGACAGTGCTCAAGTATAGAGCCTGCAGATATATCCATTGTATACGCGTGTTCGGAAACAGCAGGAAACGAAACTGCAGATTTTTTGGAAACGGCTATTGAGGGAACAGGAATTATTCCTGATATAGACCAAAACGGAGTTGTTACCGCATCAGTGTTTGCACTGTATACCCCCGACCACGTTCAAGGCGGTCAGGACGTAAACGCGTACAACAAGATATTTATAGAGATGATAGAGGGCGAAAATTCACTTTTCCTTATTGATAAAAGATTTATCATAGAAGAAACATACGGGGCACTTTTACCTATAGATGACATTGCTGACGGGATAAGTGAAGATAAGCTTTTAAAAAATACCGAAGGTCAGGTTATAGGTATAGATGTGTCTGGCTCGCGTCTTTTTAAAGATGCGAAAGTGCCGTCAAAAGGCTTGTATGTGGCATTGTCAAGCGTAGTTTTAAGTGATGCAAATTCACCTGAGTACAAATGCGCTTATGAGCTTGCAGAGTATATTGTAACTAATAAATAAGATACCTTTTACATAAAGAGGTGGTTTTATGGAAACAACAAAGGTAAATTTAAATATAGATGACCAGCTTTTTCGCAGGTATAAGAATGGTAATGACCTAAAAGCGAGAGATGAGATAATAGAAAATTATCTTTATCTTGCAAAAATCATTACCAAAAGATATGTAGGAAAAGGCGTTGATTACGATGACCTTTATCAGGTTGCGTGCGTGGGACTAATCAACGCGGTTGAGAGATACGATGTTGATAAAGGTGTGCGTTTCAGCACCTTTGCTACACCGACTATCCTTGGTGAAATAAAGAGGTATTTTCGTGATAAAGGATGCCTTATAAAGCTTCCGCGAAAGATTTATGAGATATTCCAAAAAGCAAACCGAATAAGCCTTGCTCGTATGCAGTATGACGGCCACGTGCCTACCACCGACGAGCTTGCCACAGCGCTTGGCGTGTCGGAAAAAGACATACTTGAATCAATGGCGTTTGAAGATATAGCAAGTATCCAGTCGCTTGAAAAGACTATGTATGAAGGAAGCGACGTAAACCTTGGTCACCTAATCGGTGTAGAGGAAAACAATTTTCTTATCATAGAAAATCAGGATTTTTTGTGTGACAGTATGAGAAGACTTTCGAGCGAAGAGAAAAAGCTTGTGGTCGAAAGGTTTTATAAAGAACGCACTCAAAAACAGGTTGCGGAGGAGTGGGATGTTTCGCAGATGTATATCTCAAGGCTTGAAAGAAAGGTTCTTCACAAGATACGCAGTATGTATTTTGATGAATAAACATAGTATAGATAACTTTAATGATTTTACGGGTTGTAAGAAAAAATTATTGTGCAATAATATTTCGGATTTTTTAAAATAATGTTTGACATATTAAAACCGTTGTGATATAATACTACGGTAACCGCGTAAATGAGGTTTTTAAAATTCTTATAGAATACCTCTGATTTAGCGAGATTTGACAAAGGGAGGTGTACTTAAATGTACGCAATTATTAAAACCGGCGGTAAGCAGTACAAAGTTTCAGAAGGCGATGTACTATTTATCGAAAAGTTAGCTGCAGCTGAAGGCGAAGCAGTTAAATTTGAAGAGGTTTTAGCTGTTGGTGGAGATAAAACTGTTATCGGTACTCCAGTAGTTGACGGAGCTTCTGTAGATGCTAAAGTTCTTGAGAACGGCAAAGCTAAGAAGATAATTGTTTTCAAATATAAACCTAAAAAAGGTTATAAGAAGAAACAGGGTCACAGACAGCCATACACTAAAATCCAGATTGAAAAAATCAATGCTTAATTATGGTTAAGGTTAGTTTTTTCAAGAAAGACGGATACATTGTCAAATTTGAAATGAAGGGCCACGCAGAGTTTTCGGAAGAAAATGATATTGTATGTGCAGCACTTTCGGCAGTAGCGTATTCCACTATAAACGGAATTGAGAATGTACTTAATATACCTTGTGGATATGAAACAGACGACGACGGATACTTATTTTTTGTACTGCCAGACGATTTAGGCGATGAATCTTTAAAAAAAGCGAGTATACTATTAGATACTATGTATCTATTTATCTCAGATTTACACAAGCAGCATCCAGATAATGTTGCTATATTAGAACCGGAGGTGTAACTAATGCTTAAATTGAATTTACAGTTATTTGCTCATAAAAAAGGTGTCGGCAGCACTAAGAACGGCCGTGACAGTGAGTCAAAGCGTCTTGGTGTTAAGAGAGCAGACGGTCAGTTCGTTACTGCTGGTAACATCCTAGTTAGACAGAGAGGAACTAAAATCCATCCTGGACTAAATGTTAAAAAAGGCAGCGACGATACTCTATTTGCTATCGTTGACGGAAAAGTTAAATTCGAGAGAAAAGGCAAAGATAAGAAACAGGTTAGTGTTTACGAGATTGCCCAGTAATTTAATTTAACAAAGAGGCTGACTATTTAAGGTCAGCCTTTATTTGTATTTTGATGTATATAATAATAATTTGTTAAACAGAATGTGTTGTAGGGAATGCATTTATGCATTCTGCGTTAGGAACGGATAAATCTGTTCCCTACAGTATATTTATTGATTTAAACGACTTGAAAGGAGCGATTTATTGTGCTTGCGGATACAGCGGTTATCACACTTGAGGCAGGTAACGGCGGAAACGGACTTGTGTCATTTCACAGAGAAAAATATGTTGCGGCGGGCGGACCTGACGGCGGTGACGGCGGCAAGGGCGGAGATATAGTTTTTGTTGTCGACCCTAAAATAAGTACACTTGCGGACTTTAGGTACCGCAGACATTATAAAGCGCAAAACGGCGGTGACGGTCAGGCGGCAAAGGGCTTTGGGAAAAAAGGTGAGGACCTTGAAGTATTTGTTCCTGTAGGAACTGTTATTAAAGATGCGAACAGCGGCAAGGTAATTGCAGATATGAAAACACCTGATATGCGCGTGGTTGTGTGTAAGGGCGGAAATGGCGGTTGGGGAAATACCCATTTTGCCACACCTACAAGACAAACTCCAAAGTTTGCAAAGCGCGGAATACCTGGTGAATCAAGGGACGTTACCCTTGAACTTAAGCTTTTAGCAGACGTAGGACTGGTAGGTTTTCCAAACGTTGGTAAATCTACACTTTTATCGGTAGTAAGCGATGCTAAACCAAAGATTGCAAACTATCACTTTACCACACTTGAGCCAAATCTTGGCGTGGTTGATTTGGGAATAGGAAACAGCTTTGTTATAGCTGATATTCCAGGTATTATCGAAGGTGCGAGTGAGGGTATAGGACTTGGTCACGAGTTTTTGCGTCACGTAGAGCGCACCCGACTTCTTATCCACGTGGTTGACGCATCAGGTATAGAGGGCAGAAATCCTATCGAGGATTTTGACAAAATCAATCTTGAAATAGAGCAGTACAATCCAAAGCTTGCCGAGAAAAAGCAGATTGTGGCTGCAAATAAAAAAGACGTTGTGTATGATGAGGCTATTTATAACGGCTTTTGCGAGGAAATGAGAAACCGTGGATATGAGGTTTTTGAAATTTCGGCTGCTACCAATATGGGCGTAAGAGAGCTTATGATGTATGTGTCAAGCATACTTGACGAAATTCCAATGCCTGTATTGTATGACGAGACAGATATGGAAACAGAGGTTATTAAATTTGAAGAGGACGAGCCGTTCACAGTTGAAGTTGTAGATGGTGTGTATGTTGTAGAAGGTCCTTGGGTGCTTAGCGTACTTGGCTCAACAAACCTTGAAGATTCAGAGTCTGTTCAGTTCTTCCAACGTTCTATGAAGAAAAAAGGAGTAATAGCCGAGCTTGAAAAGCACGGAATAAACGAGGGCGATTTAGTCAGAATGTACGACGTTGAATTCGAATATATGAAATAAATATTAATAATTTTTACAAGTATTATACAAAAAAGCCGAAACGATTGACGTATGTGTTTCGGCTTTAGTATAATAAATATATGATTTTACGTGAGAAAGGAGCATTTTATGCTTACTTCAAAACAGAGAGCTTTTTTAAGAAGCCTTGCAAATACCGAGCCTGCCATATTCCAGATAGGAAAAGGCGGTATAAATGAAAATTTTATAAAACAGCTTGTAGACGCGCTTGAAAAAAGAGAAATAGTAAAAGTGCACGTGCTTGAAAACTCACTACTTGACACACGTGAGGTGTGCGAGGAAGTGGCAGAGCTTGCAAAAGCCGAGCCTGTACAGGTAATCGGTAAGAAATTTGTCGTGTACAGACAGTCGCGCGAAAACAGAAAGATAGATTTAAAAAGACTTACAGTATTAGACTAAGTGGTGATAAATATGCCTAAAAAAGTCGCAATAATGGGCGGAACATTTAATCCTATTCATAACGGACATATCAAAATGGCAAAATACGTCACAGAGCATAATATATGCGACGAGGTGTGGTTTATGCCAAACGGCAATCCGCCACACAAAAAAGATGAAACAATAGCGGATAAAACACATCGAGCAAATATGGTAAAGCTTGCTATAGAGGACTTTGATAAATTTCACTTTTGCGATATTGAGGTTAAAAGAGAAGGTTATTCATACCTTGTCGATACCTTAAAAGAGCTTTGTGAAAGCTACAATTACGATTTTTACTTTATGCTTGGCGCCGATTCGCTTGCGCAGATAGAAAAATGGTACAACTTTGAAGATTATGCGAAACACTGCAAATTTTTAGCGTTTGGCAGAAGTAAATCCGGCGATATAAAAAAGATTTCAAAATACCTTTCGGACAAATATTCGTTTGACATAATCTGCGTGGACATGCCATATGTGGATATTGCTTCCACAGATATACGGAAAAACCTTAAATCAGGTCATTTGGCAGTTGATTTTTTACCTGAGAAGGTATATAATTATATATTAGACAATGAGCTTTATATTTGAGGTGAAACTTAAATTGACTATAGAAAATATAATTGAAAATCTTAAGTGTACACTTGAGGAAGAGCGCTTTGAACATTCCATAGGCGTTATGGAGATGGCAGTAAAGCTAGCGAAAATTCACGGCGCAGACGAGAAGAAGGCAGAGCTTGCGGGATTACTTCACGACTGTGCAAAAAACATTCCGTATGATGATATGTACAAAATGTGTAAGGATTACGGCATAGAGCTTGATGAGATTACTATGAAACAGCCTGGGCTTGTGCACGCATTTTTAGGTGCATATATAGCAAAGCGCGACTACGGCATAGACGATGAAATATACGATGCTATTTACTATCACACGGTAGGGAAGCCGGATATGAGCCTTCTTACCAAGATAATATACATATCCGACAGCATAGAAAAAAACAGACATTATGATGGAGTGGAGGAGCTTCGCGCCCTTGCGTATGAAGACTTAGACCGTGCACTTGTTATGCAGATAGACAATACTGTCCGCTCAGTGCTAAAAAAACGCACACTTCTTCATACAAATACCATTGACACCAGAAATTATTATCTGGAAAAAACCGAAATGTAAACGGGTGACTATAAATGAAAACTTTTTCGACATTTTTAAAGTTAACAGTATGTTTTACGCTTATACTATCCATACTTGTAGGCGGAGTATGGTTTATTTTCCATACGGCAAATAAAGAAATTATAATGGACGAAAACAATGACGGCGTAGAGGATTCGTACGTAAATGCGCTTCTTCTCGGCGTTGATAAAGACGGTACCAGAACGGACGTTATCATATTTGCTCAGCTCGACTTAATAGACGGCACAGTAAATATGCTTCAGATACCTCGTGATACATATGTTGAAATAAATAAGGTTGACAAGAAAATAAACTCAGCATATGGTTATAATAAAGAAGAAGAGTTGTTTAAAGAGGTTGAGTATCTTCTCGGCGTTGAGGTAAGTAAGTATATTTTGGTAAACACCAAAGGTTTTCGTGATATCATAGACGCTATTGGCGGAGTGGACTTCGATGTTCCTATAAATATGAATTACGACGACCCCGTTCAGGATTTCCATATCCACCTTAAAAAAGGTCAGCAGTTGCTTGACGGCACAAAAGCGGAAATGCTTGTTCGTTTCAGACAGAATAACGACATGACAGGCTATCCTATGGGAGATATAGATAGAATAGCTGTGCAGAAGGAATTTATGAATGCCGCTATAGACAAGATATTCTCTATGCGTTCAATATTTAAAATACCTAAGTTTGTGTCAATAGCACAGGATAATGTGTCTACAAACTTCTCGGCTACGCAGATAGCGCAGTACGCACCAAAGGTATTAAAGCTTGAACAAGGAGGTATACAGATTCATCAGCTTCCTGGTGGAACTCGTGACGGCTCGCCATATTATTTCATAGATAAAACACTTACAAAAGAGCTTATTGACACGCATTTCACCCCATCAACCGATTCTGTAAATTCAGCAGAGCTTAATAAACGTGACGAAAACCTTGAAATTGACGAGGAAGATATAAAAGAGGCAAACCCTAGCTTTGTACCCGAAAAGAAATGGTCGAACCGTTTTACCACAGTTACACTTATAGATGGCACAAACGGGGAAGCGGATATTGATAAATACGTAGATATCCTTACCGAATATGGGTACAGGATAGGTACTGTGTCCGATACAGGCGGAGTGGTGTATCCGTACTCAATTGTGTTTGCACATAAGAATAACAAAAAAGGTGATATCATATGTAACCTGTTTGATATAGAGCAGTTCACGGTTGATAAAAATAACAGCCCGAACGCTGACGTCACCATAATAATTGGTAAAGAATAAAGGAGTAATATATGGATTCTTTAAAAACTGCCCAGAGTATCGTTAAGATACTGGACGACAAAAAAGCAATAAATATAAAGGTGTTAGACATTCGTGAGCTTACAACTATGGCAGATTATTTCATCGTGTGCTCGGGTAATTCCACTACACAGATAAAGGCAATATCAGACGAGGTAAACGAGGAAATGTCAAAAGAGGGTATAAAGCCTATCGGACGTGAAGGATTTGCCACAGCAAGCTGGGTGCTTATCGACTACGGCGATGTGATAGTCCACGTGTTTAACCACGAATCTAGAGATTTTTACTCTATTGAGCATTTGTGGGCAGATGCCAAAGAGGTTGATATATCAGATATTATAGAGGAATAAGGAGTGCGGACAAAATGAATTATAACTTTGCAGAAATAGAGAAAAAATGGCAGAAAAAATGGGAAGAAACAGGTGCGTTTAAGGTAGAAAAAAGCGATAAGCCAAAATACTATGCCCTTGAAATGTTCCCATATCCTTCAGGAAATCTTCATATGGGTCACGTTAGAAACTATTCTATAGGTGACGTAGTGGCAAGATTTAAAAAGATGAACGGATTTAATGTGCTTCATCCTATGGGATGGGACTCGTTTGGTCTTCCTGCGGAAAACGCGGCTATTAAGCACGGTATCCACCCGCACGGCTGGACAGATTCAAACATTGCAAATATGAGAGAACAGCTTAAATCTCTTGGCTTTAGCTATGACTGGGACAGAGAAGTTGCTACATGTAAAGAGGACTATTATAAATGGACGCAATGGCTATTTTTACAGTTCTATAAAAACGGACTTGCGTACAAGAAAAAATCATTTGTAAACTGGTGTCCGTCTTGTAACACAGTTCTTGCAAACGAGCAGGTTGTAAACGGCTGTTGCGAAAGATGTAAAACAGAAGTTGGTAAGAAGGATTTGGAACAGTGGTTCTTTAAAATCACAGATTATGCCGACAGACTACTTGCCGATATAGATAAATTAAAGGGCTGGCCTGATAAGGTTAAAGCTATGCAGTCAAACTGGATAGGCAAGAGCGAAGGTGCCGAGGTTAATTTTAAAATTGACGGCACAGACAAGACTCTTACTGTATTTACTACACGTCCTGACACTATCTATGGCGTGTCATATATGGTTATCGCTCCTGAGCATCCTATCGTTGACGAGCTAATCAAGGGTAGTGAAACAGAAAAAGAGTGCAGAGAATTCATTCATAAAATGCAGTTTATGAACGAAATCACACGTAC
Organism: Clostridia bacterium; assembly: GCA_045540815.1. Lineage (GTDB taxonomy): Bacteria > Bacillota > Clostridia > UMGS1810 > UMGS1810 > JAZQHR01. The sequence goes on from JAZQHY010000040.1 coordinate 72,698, forward strand.
TTCTACTGAAACAGAAAAAGAGGGCGTGTTCACAGGTCGTTATATGATTAACCCACTAAACGGCAAGAAGGTACCTCTATACCTTGCAAACTATGTTCTTCTTGACTACGGCACAGGTGTGGTAATGGCTGTTCCTGCACACGACCAGAGAGATTTTGACTTTGCTAAAAAGTATAACCTTCCTATCGAAGCGGTTATTTCGCCTGACGGAAGCGATATAGACGGCAGCACACTTGAAGCTGCATTTGAAGCAGAAGGTACTATGATAAATTCTGACCGTTTCAACGGTATGAATAATAAAGAAGCCCTAGCTAAAATGATTGACTACATAGAGGAAAGCGGCTTTGGTGAGAGAAAAGTTAATTTCAGACTTCGTGACTGGCTTATTTCAAGACAGAGATACTGGGGCGCACCTATCCCTGTTATCTACTGTGAGGATTGCGGCGCAGTTGCAGTTCCTGAAGAGGATTTGCCTGTTAAGCTTCCTACAGACGTTAAGTTCACAGGTGTTGGTAAATCACCGCTTACAGAGTCGGAAAGCTTCTTAAACGCAAAATGTCCTAAGTGTGGTAAAATGGGAAGACGTGAAACAGATACTATGGACACATTTGTGTGCTCATCTTGGTATTACCTAAGATATACTGACCCTAAGAACGCGGAAGAGGCATTTTCAAAAGATGCCGCAAACTACTGGATGGGTGTTGACCAGTATATCGGCGGTGTAGAGCACGCTATACTTCACCTTTTATATGCGAGATTCTTTACTAAGGTGCTTCACGACCTTGGCTACGTTGATGTAGATGAGCCGTTCGACAACCTTCTAACACAGGGTATGGTGCTAAAAGACGGCACAAAAATGAGTAAGTCGCTTGGTAACGTAGTTAGCCCTGAAGAAATCATTTCTTCGTATGGTGCAGATACTGCAAGACTATTTATCTTGTTTGCTGCACCGCCTGAAAAGGACCTTGAGTGGAATGATAACGCAGTTGAAGGTGCATTCAGATTTTTAAACAGAGTATTTAGAATTGTTGACGACAACAGAGATAGTGTAAAAGAAATTGCTAACCTTGATGTGTCAGCATTAACTGCTGACGATAAGGCGCTAAGATGCGCACTTCACACAACTATCCAGAAGGTAACTGATGACGTAGCACAGAGATTTAACTTCAATACTGCTATCAGCCGTATTATGGAGCTTGTTAACGCTATGTACCAGTACAAAGGCGATAATAAAGCTGTAATGGGTGAGGCTATAAATGCCCTTATTATAATGCTTGCTCCGTTTGTTCCTCATATTACAGAAGAGCTTTGGGAAATGGTAGGCGGAGAGGGTAGCGTTCACGATGCTGCTTGGCCTGTATGCGACGAGGCTGCAACTGTTCAGGACGAAAAAGAAATTGTTATCCAGATAAACGGTAAGGTTAAAGAAAAAATTGTTGTGCCAATGAGCGCAGAAGACGATGAAATACAGAAAATTGCTCTTGCAAACGAAAAAATTGTCGAGCTTACAAATGGTAAAGATATCGTAAAGGTTATCGTTGTAAAAGGTAAGCTTGTAAATATAGTTGTAAAAGGCTGATATGTAATAAACTCCGCATAATAAATATGCGGAGTTTAGCCTTGATTTATAAATGTAAAAGGAAGTGAAATATGTGAAAAAGAAAATATGTCTACTTCTTGTGACGCTTGTTTTATTGCTTTCACTTATGCCGACAGCATTTGCAGCAGAAAAAGTGCCTATACTTTTGTATCACAATATTATGAACGGCTTTAGAAATGAAGATAAGCTTCTTCACATTTCGCCTAAGAATTTTAAAATTCATATGCAGGCAATCCTTGATGCAGGTTATACACCAATAACCTATGCTGAATTTACTGATGCGTCAAAAAACGGCAGCGAGCTTCCTAAGAACCCTATCATCATTACGTTTGACGACGGGTACCAGAGTAATTACGATTATGCGTACCCTGTTTTAAAGGAAATGGGCATAAAGGCTACTATATTTGTAATCACATCGCGTATGGGCGACCATACCGTTACATATCCGCATTTTACGTGGGAAGCGGCTATTGAAATGGAGGAGAGCGGTTTTATCGACATACAGTCGCACTCGCATACTCACCCTGATTTTTCTACTGTAAATGAGGACCAGACTATATACGAGGCGAGAATGGCAAAATACCTTATTGAAACTAATATGAATAAGGAATGTACTAACTTTGCTTATCCGTATGGTCAGATAAATGAGCTTTCAAACAGCGTTATGCGTAAAGTGGGATACGAGATTGTAAACCTCGTTGGCGATAGAGGTTCAAATAACCCTCAAGACGGACTTGTAAATCTAAAAAGACTTACAGTGCCGGGAGATATGACAGGCGAGGAATTATTGCAGTATATAGCAAGAAATAAATAAAAATGTATAAATAAAATTAAAAAGAGATATCCAAGAAGGATATCTCTTTTTAATTTGTGTCGCAGCAAATTTCTGAAAAAACAGAGCAGGCCATATTTATATATTATCACAAATTGAGATAAAACTCAATATCTCAATTTGTGAAGTTTATAATATATAATGAGGCGGTGATTATATGAGATTAAAGGAATTAAGAGAAGATTTGGATATAAAACAAAAGGAAATAGCAGATTATTTAAATATTAAGCAAAACACATATTCACAGTATGAAAATGGTCAAAGACAATTACCGATAGAGGTGTTAATAAAATTAGCAGAGTATTATAAAGTTTCGACAGATTATATCCTTGGTATAACGAAGGAAAAGTGATCGTTTTTATAACAAAAACGGAGTAGTGTATAACACTACTCCGTTAATAATTATTTATGCATTTTTATTTTATCTGATATGAGCCTTTTATCATAAGTATGGCATTTTCTGTTACCTTAACACCACGTCCGTCTGACATTGGGACTATAAGAAGATGGTTTGAAGGACAAGATGTGCCGTTTTGTAAGTCTCCGCCAAGTGTAACGTCAGCAAGTCCGCCTTTTTCTGTGGCGATAATCTCTGCCTTACCCATACGAAGAATCATTTCGCAGCTTGCACCGCCTATAACACTTTTTCCTGCTTCTACGTTTACTATCTCGTAGGTAAGCGCCTCGGCTCCTGATGATTTGTCAATCATCTGCTGAACCTTTGGAATAAGTGTATCTTCAATATATGACAGCGATACTATAGGGTCACCTTCTGAGCCAGGTGTATTTGCAAGCACAACACCTGTGCCTATAACAACCAATATCATCACTATCATAAGTATACGGTTTTGAAAAACCTTTCTTTCAAGTTTTCTTATCATTATCCTCATTTCCATTTCTCCTTAGTAATTATTATACGGTAACAAAGCTGAAGTATAAAAGTCTTCATTTTTTAAATACTTATAAGTCAAACCCCATGTCAAGTATCCCAAAGCTAACCTTAAGTGCATCGTTTACCATCACCATCAGCTCGTCGTCCAGTTGACCGATTTTTTCTTTTAGTCTTCTTTTGTCAATAGTCCTTACCTGCTCTAAAAGTATCACTGAATCCTTTTGCAGGCCGTAGTCGCTCGCAGCTATCTCAATGTGTGTCGGAAGCTTTGCCTTATTTATTTGCGAGGTAATAGCAGATACTATAACAGTAGGGCTATATCTGTTTCCAACATCATTTTGAACAACTAAAACAGGCCTTATCCCGCCTTGTTCAGAACCTACAACAGGACTTAAATCAGCATAAAAAATGTCTCCGCGTTTTACTATCACACTTATTCACACTCCGCTAGTTTTTCCTCGTAGCTCTGTTGTAAATCGCAGTCAGTTTTGAAGCAATGCTCTGCCCATTCTAAGTTTATTTCGGCCATTTCTTCATAGCCTTTTTTCATTAGGGCTTGCATCTTAGCTTTCTTTTTTTCGCCAATGTACAGCTTCATAGCCTCTCTGATGCACTCGCTTCTGTTTACATTTTGTAAGTCAGCAAGTTTGTCGACCTCGTGAAGCAGTCCTTCAGGCAAACTGATGAGTATCTTTCTTAGCTGTCCCAAGATAATCATGCCCCCTCACTTACAAAGCGCGCGATATACTCACACACCTTTGTACATATCTTGATACCTAATAATATTATACAATGTATTTTTATTTAAGTCAAATACAGTTTATACCATTATACAAGATAATTTAGTACGTTTGTGAATTTGCCGTTTTTTATGTAAACTCTAGGGACTCTTTTGCCTACTACGCAAAGCAATTCATAGTTTATGGTGCCTATGATTTGGGCAACAGATTCTACGGTAATCATATTATTACCGCTTTTTCCAAATAATATAACCTCATCACCAATTTTAACATCGTCAATATCCGACACGTCTGCCATAGCCTGGTCCATACATATGTTTCCTACAAGTCTTGCCTTTTTACCATTTATGATAACTTCTGCCTTGTTTGAAAGCACTCTTGAGTATCCGTCAGCATAACCTATTGCAATGGTTGCAATCTTCATTTTTTTATCTGTCACAAATGTTCCGCCATAGCTTATCGGGGTGTTTTTTGGTACATCTTTCACGTTTGTAACGACTGTTTTAAATGTCATAGCCGTTTCAAGCGGAAGCTTTTCTTTGTGCACGTCGTTTGACGGATAGTGTCCATAGCATATAATACCGCACCTTACCATATCTAAATGATACTGTGGGAATTCTATTATTCCCCCTGAGTTGCACACGTGCTTTATAGGTATGTGAAGGCCCTTTTCCTCGAGAACATTACATACATCCATAAATTTTTCAAACTGCATATGCGTGTATGTGGTATCCCCTTCGTCTGCACGTGCAAAGTGGGTGAAAATGCCGTCGACTTCGATATTTGGCATTTTTGAGATGCTTAGTATACTGTTTATCGTTTCGCCATTGTCATCACCGCATACAAAGCCTATTCTGGTCATGCCTGTGTCAAGCTTTATATGTATTTTCGCATTTTTGCCCATAAGAGACGCGCGGTCGGAAATCCTCTTTGCTGTTTCTATGTCAAACACAGTTGAAATGATGTCAAGCTTTATTATATTCTCTATATCACTGTCGATTATCGGGCCTATTATCATAATAGGTACATCTATGCTGTGAATTCTAAGCTGTTTTGCTTCCTCAAATGTCGCCACGCCAAGATAGTCTGCACCGCTTTCAATAAGTGTTTTTGATACGTCCAAAAAACCGTGTCCATATGCGTCGGCTTTTACCACCGCAAGAAGCTTTGTGCTTGGGTTTGTGATTTTTCGTATGTTTTTTAAGTTTTTCGAGATTGCATCAAGGTTAACCTCTGCCCACGCTCTCATACTTTTTTCCTCCGTATAATTAATTAAAGGCATTATCTATTTTCTTGTCGTTAAATAAAAATCCTAAAAATTCTACATCTATTACTACATCACCTTTTGCGTTAAACGTCTTAAGAGATACAGGTAAAGATGTATCGTTGTCAATGCATAATTTTTGTGTGCAGGCATATTCGTTTCCTTCGGGAAGGCCACATTCTAAAATAGTATGTTCACCCTTGGGAAATGCAGAAACCTGCGCACTTGAGGATTCACCTACAAAATAGTTTTTGAAAAATGTGTTTATAATAAAGTTTGGGTAATCTCCGCCTTCTCCGTCTAGGTGTATGGTGTGGCCTATCAGCTTGTTGTTAAGACTTGCTGTATCGCCGTTTATAACTATTTCTACATTGTTTGGCAAAAAAATCATTTTCAACTTGTCAGGAGATTTGTAATACACTTCAAAATCATAAGTGTTTTCGGTTTTGTTGCCGTAAACTTTAGCAGAGCATTTTGTATAGTAACTGCCAAGGTTCATATAAGTGTTGTTTATTCTTTGGTATATGTCGCCTTGCGGTGTGTTGCAACCGACAAGCGTTATCATAAGTGTAAGTATCAAAATAATCTTACACCATTTCACAAAGATAACCTCCGATTTATATGTTTTGTTTTAAATATTTTAGCGTATACGGAATATTTTCAATTATATCAGAAACAAGCATTCCGTCTTCACCTTTGTCGAAACACGCCATATCTCCTGAAAGAGAGTGAATATATACACCTGTAAGCACTCCCTGAAGGATTGCGTCAAAAGTATCGTTGTTTTCTTTTTTTGAAGATACTGTATTTTGTCCGACAAATGATGTAATGCAGCCCGCAAGCACGTCTCCCGAGCCGCCTTTTGCCATACCAGGATTTCCAAGTATGTTTTCATATATCTTGCCATCAGATGTGGCAACGATAGTTTTATCTGATTTTAACACCAAAAATACGCCGTACTCTTCGGCAAAGCTTTTAGCTGCATCTTTTCGGTTATTTATTATATATTCTGCATCAAGTCCGGATATCCTCGAAAATTCCACTAGGTGCGGAGTAAGTATTATCGGCATTTTTGCTTTTTTTAGTATATCAGCATTCCCCGAAAGTACGTTTATGCCATCTGCATCTAAAATAATCGGTGATTTTATTTCGCTTTCAATAAGCGCCTTTACTATCTGGAAAGTATTTTCGCAGTTTGTAAGACCGCATCCCACAAGTACCGCATCCGAATTTTTCGCCTGCAAAATAATATCAGGTATATATTTGGTATCTATTATTCCGTCGGTATCGTCAAGCGGTAGCGTCATAACCTCACTTGCGCCCATACGATATGCTCCGTTTAAGCTTTTTCCGCATGCAAGAGTTACAAGACCTGAACCGCATTTAAGAACTGAAGTTGTCGACATAATCCCTGCACCCATATAGGCAGGTGAACCGCATACTGCAAGTACCTTACCGTAATCGCCCTTGTGCGAATTTGTTGCTCGTTTTCTGAGAAAGCCTTGGATAAGCTTAGATGTAATGGCATTTTCGACGTGTTCTTCTTTTTCAATAGCAGTTTTGTAAGCATTAAGCTTAGTATCAGTATCAAATATCACCATTGCTACTGCATACTCTTTTTCGTGGGAAATGGATATGTCGATTTCCAAAACGCCCTTAGCGTAAAGTATATTTTTTATATTTTCAGAAAATTCAAAGTACGGCTTCCCAAGCGAGTCGCGAAGCACTGATATTTCATTTAATTTAAAATTTCTTATGCCTGTGCCCAGAGCCTTTGAAAAAGCCTCTTTTGCAGCAAAATTTCCTGCAACAGTATTTGCAGGATTTTGTTTTGAGGAAAAAAGAACTTGCTCCTCAATCGAAAAATATTTATTTATAAAGTCAGTTTCAGATATTAACCTCGATATACGCGAGATTTCTACAATATCAATACCCGTTTTCATAAGTGGTTTCTACTCCTCAAACACTTTGCCAGGGGCATACATTTTCATAGCATCAAGCATTTTTTCGGTAGGCGACAAAAATACTCTGTATGTCTGTCCGTCTTTTTCAAAGTTTACAAAGTATGAATTTTCATTAAGCCCACTGTCAGCGTACAAAACATTTGTGGTTGATTTTGAAAGTTCGCTTTGGTGCATAGTTGTAGTGACAGGTGCTATTAAATCAATCTTTTTTAAATCTATAGTTATTAGTCTTTTACGTGTTTTCTTCGCAACAATTTTATCTATATCAAGCTCGTTGTTTGTAATAATATACTCAAATTCTACATTCATTCTTGATATAAGCCAGTAAGCAAGAAAAAGTATGCCTGCTATAATGAAAAAAGCAAAAGGTGCAATAGGCGTAACCATAAGCATAATGCTAAGATAAATAAGCGATGGTACTGAGAGGATAATAGCAAGTGTTATTATATTTTCCTTTATACCTCTTTTTCTTTTTATAATGTATTCCATAAATAAGTCCATATTTTTACCTCCGTAAAGATATATATGAATATTTTAGCACATTGCAAAACTATTTTCAATGCTAAATTTCATTGTCACATCCTAAAAAATACTGTCCGTCAGGGGCAAGCTCTATATATGCGGTATAATAATCATAGCTTTCGCTATAAGGTATTTTCTTTGTATAGCCGTTTAAATGACTAAGGGGATTTGCCAAAGACGGAAGGGAGATGGCTATATAAAAGCATTCATCGCCTTCGCTTGCATCTTTTACACCCATAAGATAGTGTTTGTGCGTGTCAAATGCATTTATTGCCAGTGTGTCAAAAAGTACATACTTTATTGAGCTTAGATTGCCCGGCACTGTAAAGGTGTCTATCTTGTACCAGCTAAATGTGTTTTCGTTCCACAAAAACGGTTTAAAGCTTTTAAGCTCGGATAATATTTTGTTAAAATATTTTTTGTTTATACCAAGGCTGGTATCTGACGGAGGGTGAAGCTCTTTGTAATCCTCAAGCACCTTCTCGGCATTGTCAATTGATTCGGATTGAGCATCAGGTGTGATATCCTCGTGGAATTCTTCAAATATGCATTCTATATCAAACATTCCTGTGTCACTTTCGGATACCTTTATGTCAATAACTGGTTTATCATTTAATACGCAGTAGCCTTCATATGTGATAAAGGAGGTTTTGGTATCCTTTAGATATATTACTATGACAGAATTTTCTGTGTCAAAAGATGCATTGCACAAAAGCAGGCACACATTATTTTCCGTCATAACAGTGCCCAGGTTTATGGGTGAAAAGCTATTATGTATACTGCACGCACAGGCTTTGTATACCAAGTCGGTGTCGGGGTTTTCGTAAATATCAAAAGCTATTTCAGCTTTTCCGTCATCTGTGAGGCAACACGTTCCGTGCTTTATATTTGTAGTAAGACTCGCTGGAATAATACTGTATTTTTGCATAAAAAGTCCCCCTTCTCATAGCACTATTATATGCTTGAAAAGGGGGAATTAGTCTTACTCAGCAGTATCGTCTTCTCTAAGTTCCGGTGTGAGAGTAGGGTCTTTTCCTTCAAGTTCACGTATCTTTTCGAGGATTTCCTCGTTAAGTTCGTCGGTTTCAGTTCTTTCATCTACTACCTTGTCGTTTAGTCCGTCAATGGTTACCGGAAGCTTTCCAGTAGCTTGCACTGCACCTGAAAGAACCTTTGTAAGACCTCTTACAGACGAAGGCGAGTATTCATAAGCACACACATAAGTGCCTATTTCGTCAAAATAGTAGTAGTCAAACGGAGTGTTTAAAGACACTATAATGGTATTTGGGTTTGACAAGGCTATACTTTTTGCAAGGCTTGCCTGACTAGGATATTTTATTGCGTTATCAAGCGCTACGACTACCTTGTCATAATTTTTCGCAAGGTATGCACATCTAGCAATGATGTTTCTTGACGGGTCGTTGCTTATGGTGATGTATTCACCGTCTACCGCCTTTGCCATAAAGTATGCAAATGAGTTATTTATATCCCCGTCTGTATCTGTTATCTCAAAATCGGTAGATGATGATATAACAAGAATTTTGTCATTTTCTAAGTCGAGCGGTAAAAGTTTTTCTTCGTCCTTTGCTATAGTGATGCTTCGCTCGGCAATGCCGTCGGCAAATTCTGTGTGCTCAGCATAACTGTCCTGAATAACCGTATTTGTACTATATCCGTTTAAAACGCCGTATTTCTCTTTCATTTCAAGAACCTTCATAACGGCTGATTTAAGTGTTTTTTCAGAAATGATGCCATCGTTTACTGCTTTAACAAGTGACTCAAATACATATTTTTGAGTTTTAACTGCATTTTCTTCCTCGTCGCCGACTATCATCATATGGGCGCCGCCGTTTATCGAAAGCACCGCTGCCTGACCGATGTCATAATTGTCTGTAATGGCAGGGCTGTTAAGGTTGTCGGCAACAACCAGACCGTTGAATTCAATGATGCTTACAAGTATCTCGGACATCATTTTTCTCGATAAACTTGCAGGAAGCTCGGTAGTATCTATATCAGGATATGATACGTGTGAAACGAGTACCGCATCAATACCATTTTCCGCCGCATCCTGAAATGCCATAAGCTCTGTGGGAATCATATCATAGAAGCTTCGGTAGATTTTTAGCTTTTTGCTGTAGTGGTCGGCATCCACTTCGCCAAGACCCGGATAGTTTTTGGCACACGAGATAACATTGTTTGTTAGCGCACCTTTTGAGTATCCTACAGAATAACGGTTAACTTTGTTAAGAGTGTCACCGTATGCACTGTTTCCAATGTGAGGGTTTAAAGGATTTGAAAGCACGTCAAGGTCGGGGCTTATGTTAAAATTAAATCCCATTTTCTGGAGCTCATCCGTTAAATACTCACCAAACATATATGTAGCACTCAAATCGTCTGCTGCCGCAAATGACATAGGGCTTGGGAAGTTAGTCACTCCGTTTTTGATTGTGACCTTGTCTCCGCCCTCCTGCGAGATGCATATAAACGCAGGCACTCCGCCTGTGGAATTTCTGATAGATTCCTGAAGCTCCGAGTTGAGAGTTGCAACTTTATTTACAGTGTCGATGTTTTTTTCGTATATGATAATGTTCCCTACAGGAATTTCGGATAGAAATTCTTTTGTTTCGTCGGTTAGAGTAACATCATCAATACTGCATATAAGAAGCTGACCGATTTTCTGCTCAAGGGTCATAGCATTGTATACACCCTCTGCAGTGTAATTGGTCATTACTTTTGGAGTTTCGTATGTAGTTTGTTTTGGTGTGCACGATGTAAATAACACCACAAGTGCAATAAGTGCGGTTAAAAAGGCTGACCTTTTCATAATATCCCTCTTTTTACACATATTTTATCAATTTATTTTATCACACTAATTTTAAAAAATCAACCGGAAAATGTCGGACATTTTATGAAAAAAGTGACTGCCGAATAATCGCCAGTCACCTTTGGGATAAATATTTCTCTTTGTTACAAAGAGTTATTTTACAAAATCAGGAATGTGCTCTTGCGGTATAAATACACTTGTGTATCCAAATTCGTCATAGTATAGCTTTACTTCTTCGCCTGATGATATGCCGCGTCTGATAAGCTCTTCTATCTGCTCCTTGTCGGTGACTACCTTGTTGTATCCCGAAATCACAGCTTTTACAGTGGCATCTATATGCATATCAAGGTCTAATACGTCGTCTATAACCTTAACAGTTTCTTCGTAGCACGACATAACAGGTACCTGCTCGCTTTTATAAAAATGCGCTTTATCTACAGATGCGTAATCTAAAAATATATGTGCATATTTGTACGAATTTTTTACATCTTCATAAGATGTGCTCATTATGTCTTTTTTAATTGCTTCGATTATTTTATCCTGATCATCTTTTTTCATCGCTGATTGGTGTGTGGTTATGTTGCCCTTTGATATGGTCATCCAGCGAAGGTCAACTACGTCAACAGTAAGCTGTTCGCGGTATTCATCGCTTTCGTAAAGCACCTGCAAAAGCTCGTCACGGTCCTCTTCTTTGGTGTAACGAAGATGTCTTTCAACCTTTAAAAATCCGCCGTCATTTATGCGAATGTTCATATGTCCGCTGTCCTGTGGATAAGTTTTGGCTTTCTCCGTTTCGAGTGCGTACGGAACAGACTTTTTAAGAAAATCATACACCGCATCAATGTTCTTTTCTTCTTCAAGAGTGATATAATTATTCGAGTACCAGTCGCCTCTGTTGGCAGTGACAAATTTTGATATTTCTATTTTTTCTATATCAGCTCTGTCAGGCATACTTGCATCAATTCCAAACACGTCAAGCATAGGTACACTTAGTATTGCAAGGAATATAACCGCAAATACCGCATAGCTTTTTATGTTTTTGAACATATATTTGAAGTTCATTTCAAATACCGCCTGTACAACCGCAAACACAATAAACGATACAAGTATATAACCGACATATGTTATTATGATATTGCCGCGTGACGCCGCCCTAAATACTATACCAAAGCCGAGGGTTATAACTACTGTAATGTAATATTTAAGAACTTTGCCTATGATACTGTACGCAAAGAATTTGTTTGAATTTTCACTCTTTCTGTAAATGTACAGCACAAGTCCTGCAAGTGCAAATACAAGCGCAAACACAAGAGCGTAAACTATGTCGCCGGTGTGTATATTTCCGCGTAAATATTCAAGGCACATAGACGGCGGAAATAGTTTAAACGGGTTGTATACAAGGTTTAGATTGTAAGTAATAAACCATTCGTCTATGCATGCTTCTAAAATAGCAGCCGTTACAGGTGTAACCAAAAATACGAACGCCGATATTCCTGCCATAGCAAATATGTTTCCCGAAACACTTGCAGAGAATGCTCCTACCGAAAATACAACTACATATTGGAGAAATGCAAGTAAAAATCCGTTAACTAAAGTTTCATACGAAAACAACTCACCTGACGCAACAGAAGGCTGACTTTTAAAAAATATATATATTATGGTGTTTATCACAAACTGAGCTAAAAGAGGAATAGCTATAGTGATAATGCCCGATATGTATCTTGATAAAAATAAGTTGCTTCTCTTGTACGGCATAGAGTGGTAGAATATCACCGAATTTTTGTTGAATAAAAACGAAAACATTAAATACGCAGTGATAATTCCCACCGCAGTTGAAATAAGCATTCCTGCAGCGCCCGACATTGATAAATATTCTTCGATAGCACCCCACGAACGATACTTAATTTCTTCCATACTGCTTGCAAGGTCATTATATATGGTAATAGACGAAAATGCCGATGCCAAAAACAGTACAATGAGGTGCAGTATCATAAAGTATTTGCTCTGAAGTACAGTTTCCTTTATGGCTTTTCCGCTACATAAGTATTTTGGTGTAGTCATATCCACTTACCTCCATTTCGTATACAAATATGTCTTCAAGTGTAAGCTCAAGCTTGTCTATAAGTATAGGGTTTAGCCTTTCAAACTCCGCCTCAATCTTTTCGCCATCACCCTTTACCACAAGCTCAATGATGTTTGAACGTATCTTGTGCGATATTACATCAAGCGACGAAAATGACTCTATTGGTATCATCGGCTTAAACGCAAGCTGATAGTGGTGCATAGTGTCTTTTATCTCGTCAATGCTACGCTCAAGGATTATTTTGTTGTCGTGAAGTATTGCTATGGTGTCGCATAGGTTTTCCATTTCCGATAGGTTGTGCGATGATATTATTACTGTCATTTCTCTCTCGGATACTTCCCTTATTAGAAGTCTTTTTACAAGTTGGCGTATTACAGGGTCAAGCCCGTCAAAGCTCTCGTCACAAAGAAGCACGTCGGGATTTTGCGAAAGTGCCAATACTATCGCAGCCTGTCTTTTCATACCTTTTGAAAACGAATTAATTTTTTTGTTTATATCAAGCGGAAAATGCGACGATATTTCTTCAAATTTCTCCATAGTGAAGCGTGGCTGAACACTGTTTAGATAAAGCGCCATTTCGCGCATTGTAGACGAGTTGAAAAAGTACGGCTCGTCGGATATGTATGCTATTTTTTCTTTTACTGATATATTTTCGTAAACTTCTTGGCTATCTATCTTTACGCTTCCGTCTTCGGTTTTGTATACACCGCAAAGAATGTTTAAAAGTGTAGATTTTCCCGCGCCGTTTGAACCGATAAGTCCGTATATGCTTCCTTTTCTAACGTGGCAGTCTAGGTTTTCAAGCACAACTGCCTTGTCAAATGACTTTTTTGCGTTTGAAACTGTAATCATTTATTTCCCTCCTCGTAAAGTTTTTCGATTTCGTGTATTAAAATGCTTTTGTCTACATTAAGATTTATAAGCTCTCTTACGGAAGATAACATATCTTCTATGTGCTTATCCGATTTTTGCTTTATAATCTTACTTACATCACTTGTGACAAATCTGCCTTTTCCGCTTACCGAATAGGTAACACCGCGTTTGTCAAGCTCGGAAAAAGCTTTTTGAACTGTGTTTGGATTTATGGCAAGCTCAGATGCAAAATCCCTTACCGACGGGATAGCCGTGTCAGGCTCAAGCACACCGAGTAGCACCATTTCTTCAATCTTTTCGATAAGCTGTTCGTATATCGGAAGATTTCTGTTTAAGCTTATTTTAAACACTAATCGTCACCTCCTTTTAAAGTGTATCAAAGTGTACTATTCTGCGCTAGTACACTTTGATAATAACATACCATATTTTTTCTGTCAATACTTTATTGAAAAATATTTTTTTGTGTGGTATTATGTAGAAAAGGTGTGATAATATGAAAAAATATATTTGTCTTATATTAGGAATAATAATTTTAATATCAAATACCGCTTTTGCGAGTGATATAAATACGAGTTCGAAAAACGTAATACTTGCCGACGGAAGCGGCGGTATAATTTTATATGAAAAAAATGCCGATGAAAAATTTGCACCTATGCATCTTACAAAGGTTGTAACTGCTATGGTTGTTTTGGAAAATACGAAAAACCTCGACGAGGAGATAACGGCAGACCCCGATATAATAAACTCCAGCGACTTTTCGTTTGGCAATATGGGAATACTATCAAACGAGGTACTTACCATTCGCGACCTTCTCTACGGAATGATGCTTTATGATGCGGGTGAAGCGGCAAATATGCTGTGCGAAAGTACATTTGGCGATAAAAAAGAGTTCATTAAAAAGATGAACGAGTATGCAAAAAACGCAGGTGCGGAGAACACCAACTTTGTAAATGCGAACGGCAAGGCTGACGAAAATCAGTACACTACAGCAAGGGATATGCTTAAAATTGTAAGACAATCTATGAAAAACGATGAGTTTTCAAAGATTGCAGGCACGGTTATGTACACAATGGAGCCTACAAATAAGTACAAAGAAAAAAGGTATTTGTCAAACAAAAATGCACTACTTAGTACATATCGTGAGCAAGGATATTACTACAGAAACGCCATAGGCGTAAAATCGTCGTACTCGGGAGGAATAAGCCACGTTGCATCAGCGGCAAAGAGGGGAAATACATACCTTATCTGTATCACGGCAAATGCGAAAAGCGATGCAGAAGGCAATCACGCATACCTTGATGCGATAGAGCTTTACAAATACGGATTTGAAAATTTTTCGAGTGTGAAGTTTGAGTCACGCGATGACATAATAGATGAGGCAACAATTAGAAACGGCAAAAATGCCGACAGAGTGCTTTTGGTAAGCGGAAGTGATATATTTTTGGGACTTCCAAAGGATTACGACGAAGAAAAGCTTGAACGAAAGATATATGTGTCGGACAAGATAAAAGCGCCGATTAAAAAGGGTCAGGCACTCGGAAATATCACATACATATACGACGGAAATGAGATTTCCAAAACCAGCCTCGTAGCGTATGAAGATGTACAGCGCGATATAATAAAAGGTGTGATGTACTGGGTAAAAAAAGTTGGCACATCAATGTGGTTTTTAGTACCTGCAGTGCTTGTGCTTATACTTATAATACTTCGAAAAATGAGATAATAAAAAGACTTTCTCTATTGAGAAAGTCTTTTTTCTATTTTATCTTTAAACTTTTTAAATACCTCTTTGTTTCTTTATCTATTCGGTAGCTTTCGACTGCTTTTTGTATGGTTTTGTTGTGCACCCAAACATCAAGCTTTTTGTTCTCAATATACTTTATTGCACTATCATATTGCTTTGTAAGTGCCGTGGCAAAATACCACGCCTGCATCATTTTCACATAATAATGCTCGAATTTTATACTTGCTACCATATCCAGATATTCTTTCTTAAAATGCTCATCTAAATAAAGCTTCATTAAAAGAAGCATTGCATATCTTACTGTGTATGGCTTGTCAGATTTAATCCACAGCTTTATCTTTGGTAAAAGATTGTCTGCGTTTTTGGCAAATACTTTTGGCATAAATCCGTCACAGGTTGCCCAGTTGTCAATGTGGGGCAAAAACTTTTCTGTTTCGAATACCGCCTTTTCAAAATCTTTTTCCTTTTCTATAAGAAATGCGTGTAAATTGTTTTCCTCGTAATATTTATGTGGCAGATTTTCTAAAAACTTTTTCGCATCATCGGTATTTGTGATGCTACTTGCAAATTTTCGAAGAATCGGCGTGCGTATGCCTATAATAAGCTCCTTATCCACGGTCGGCATAAGCTTTGCGTGGAATTCGCGGTACTCTTTATCCTGCAGTTTAAAAAGTTCTGTTTGTATATCCATAATAGTATTTCTCCATAATTATGATGATTAAATTATACATTAATAAAAAATTTTTGACAACAAAATAATTTTTAAAATTTGAATAAAAGAAGTAGAAAATGCAGATAGTAAAGTCGTGATAAAAATATTATCAAAAAAATTAAAAGGAGATAAGTGAAAATGGATAACAGAAATAATCAGAACAACCAGTCAAACAACAATAACAACAATCAGTCAAACAATCAGAACAACAACCAGAACAAACAGAACAACCAGTCAAACAGCCAGAACAAAAACAGCAACAGCCAGAACTACAATAACAGATAAGTAAAAAGTTTGTTAAGCGTCACGAATGGAATTTAAATTTGCTGTCATATGTGACTATAAAAATCCCAATCTCATTTATGCAGAGATTGGGATTTTTTAAAACTTTCTATTGATTTTAGTCGCAATTTGTTATAACATTATAATATATAACTATTTTTAAATTTACGGGGGTAAACCGCTTATGCTAGCAAAGGTTACAGACGAAAAGAAATACAAAGAATTTTTGCAAAAACACTACAAAAGCAGTTTTATGCAGGGACCTGAATGGGCGAAAATAAAAGATAATTGGAAAAACGAGGTAATACTCAGTCTTGACGAAAATGGCGAAATAAAAGGAAGTCTAAGTGTACTTATAAGAAAAGTGCCATTTTTTAATGCGACTATGATGTACGCACCGCGCGGACCTGTATGCGATATAGACGACGAAGAAACATTTTCTGAGCTTCTCGAAGGTGCAAAGGCTATAGCAAAGGAAAATAAAAGCTATGTTTTAAAAATTGACCCTGATGTTGAAATGGAAAACGAGGACTTTGTTAAACTTGTTAAAAAGCTTGGCTTTAAAATGAAAAGTGCATCTAAAAACTTTGAGGGCATACAGCCACGATTTGTTTTCAGACTTGATATAAAGGATAAAAGCGAAGAAGAAGTTATGGCTATGTTCCAGAACAAAACCCGTTATAACGTGCGTTTGGCAGAACGTAAGGGCGTTACTGTATCTATCGGCGGAAGGGAAGATTTAAAGAAATTCCACGAGATAATGGTTGTAACAGGCACAAGAGATGAATTCGTTGTTCGTAATTTAGAATATTTTGAAAAGATGTACGACCACCTCGCTCCTGAAAATCTAAGACTTTATCAGGCTCATTATGACGGCCAGATTATAGCAGGCACACTTGCCATACTATATGGCAACAAGGTGTGGTATCTTTACGGCGCAAGCTCAAATGAGTTTAGAAACGTTATGCCAAACTACCTTCTTCAGTGGGAAATGATAAAGTGGGCAATAGAAAATAAATGCGACATTTATGATTTTCGCGGTGTATCAGGTGACCTTGATGAGTCGAATCCGCTTTATGGTCTTTACAGATTTAAAAAAGGTTTCAATGGAAAATTCACAGAATTTGTGGGCGATATAGACTACGTGTTCAACCCATTTATGTATCACCTTGTAGAAAAAGGCGAGAAGATATTTAGGGAACTTAGAAGAAAAGTTTACCTTTTGAAAGGTCAGAAATAAAATGAAAAGCTTTGTTGTAAATAAATCTGATTTGGATTTTAATATAAAAAAGATAAAGGAAATAGCAGGTGATGCAAGAGTAATTGCAGTGCTAAAAGGCTACGGCTACGGTCTTGGATTATGCGGTTTTGCTACCCTTCTTCGTGAAAACGGCATAGATTTCTTTGCGGTATCAGAGCTTGATGAGGCGATAGTCCTTAGAAACGCTGGCTTTGAAGAAGACATACTTCTATTAACTGCTACAAGTGACGAAGCCGATATATCGGTTGCTCTTGAAAATAACGTAACCTTGGCTGTCGGCTCATATCTTTGTATGGAAACTGTGGATAGGCTCGCAGGTGAAAAAGGGATAAAGGCAAAGGCGCATATAAAAATTGACACAGGTTTTGGAAGATTTGGCTTTTTGCCAGCCGATGCAAAAAATGTATGTGATATGGCAAATGAGAAAGAAAACATATCCTTTGAGGGAATATTCTCGCACTTTTCGTTCTCGTTTTCACCTGACAGAAAAGATGTTCAGCTTCAGTTCGACAGATTTAATGAGTGCATAAATGTATTTAAAGAAAATGGCTTTAATCTTATGGCTCACATATGCAACTCGTGTGCGTTTTTACAGTACAAGGATATGCATTTAGATGCAGTCAGAGTCGGCTCGGCATTTCTTGGCAGACTTCCGCTTGTAAATAATTACGGACTAAAGAGAATAGGCCACTTAAAGTCAAACGTGGTTGAAGTAAGAGCCATTCCGAAGGGGTATTATGTGGGTTATGCAAACACATATAAAACAAAACGCGAAACTACTATTGCTATAGTGCCTGTCGGTTACAAGGACGGCTTTGGCGTCGAAAAGAGCAAGGATACATTCAGATTAAATGACGTTTTAAGATATATGTTCACAGATTTTAAATCATTTGGGAAAAAGCTGTCGGTAGTAGTAAACGGCAAAAGCGCAAATATCATCGGCAGAGTAAGTATGTACAATATAGTGCTTGACGTTACAGGTATGGACGTAAGCGTAGGCGATGAGTGCAAGCTAAATGCCAATCCAATATTGGTATCTAGAGATATTAAACGCGAATATATATAAACTGGAGGATTAAAGGTGAATAAATCAACACCTATTTATGACGGTATAACTGAATTTAAGTCAAATAAGATAAGGTCGTTTCATGCGCCGGGACACAAGGGCACTCTTAAGTTTGAGGGGATATATGAGCTTGATGTGATGACACCTGAGGGACACGATACGTCGTTCTTTTTGAAGGGTATGCAGGAGTGTGCAGATATATTTGGTGCACTTCGCTCGTTCTACATAACAGGCGGTGTGAAAAACGGTATACTCGCTATGCTAAAAGCGGTTTGCAGTGCTGGCGACAAGATAATAGTTGACAGAAACTGCTCTAGATACGTGTATGATGCGATAGTTTTACTTGGTCTTAATCCTGTGTATGTAAAGCCTGAGTATATGTATCAGTTTGGCTTTACAGGCGGAATGTCACCTGATGCGGTGGCAAAAGCAGCTGATGCCAACCCTGATGCAAAGGCGGTTATTATATCTTCGCCAAATGCATATGGAGTAATAAGTGACGTTCGCTCCATCGCAGAGGTTGTGCATATAAAGGGAATGATGATTCTAAATGATGAGTCAAACGGAGCGCATCTTAACTTTTCCAAAAACTTGCCAAATTGTTCCGTTGTAACAGGTGCAGATATATGTGTGCAGAGTCTTTACAACACTCTTGGCTCACTTTTTGGTACTGCAGTACTTCACGTGTGCTCAGACAGAATAAACTGCAAAGAGATTTCGGATACTCTTTCGTTTTTTGAACCTGAAATTCCATCGGCAACCCTTTATGCTGCTATAGAGAGTGCGGTTGTAAATGCTACAGAGTTTGAAAGAAGATACGAAAAGATACTTGACGCAGTAGAGGTGTCGAGAAATCAGGTCAATTCAGGTGGTAAGATATATTGGTTTGGTACTGATTTTAACGACAGTTGCGGTATATACGACATAGACAAGACAAAGATACTTATAAACTTTTCAAAGGTTAACTTTACAGGCTTTGAGATAGCGGATATACTTAAAAACGAATACGGCATAGAGGTAGACATAGCAAACGATAAAAATATCGTCTGCACAGTTACACCATATTCTAACCTTTCTGATATTAAAAAGCTTGAAAAGGCGGTTAGAGCGATTGTTAGGGGTATAAAGTTTGAGCATACCGAAATAACATCTCTAAACACCGAAGCGGAAAATTATGTTGGTATGATACCTCGAGATGCAGTCGAGGGAAATACCGAATATGTAAGCATAGCCTTTGCTGAGGGCAGGATTTCAGCAGGGGTTATAGCAAGAGCTCTTACAGGACGTATACTTATCGCACCGGGCGAGGAGATAAAAGCTGAAAATGTAAGGGAAATGTCGGAGTTTTTAAACAAAGACGAAAAACTTTCGGGAGTTAATGAGGAATACGAAATACTTGTTGTAACTGAAGAAAATATGCAATCTTGATTTTTTCATTGTGGTATGATAAAATGTGTATGAAGAAAAGTTTTGAAAATTTTTCAATGAAAAATATAAATTAGTTTGTGCTGAATATTTTCAGCTGAGAGGAGAGAGGGTTTTTATGAAATTAGTATTGGCGATTATAAACGATGATGACGGCAGCAAGGTTCTAAGCACGCTTAATAAAGCAGGTTACAGCGCTACCAAGCTTGCTACAACAGGCGGTTTCTTAAAAGTCGGAAACATGACTCTTCTTATAGGTGTAGATGATGAAAAGGTTTCTGCGGTTATCGATATAATAAGAGAAAAGAGCCACAAGAGAAAACAGATTGTGACATCTCCAATGCCTGTTGGCGCTGCAGGAGGTTTTTCTCCGTATCCGCTTGAGGTGGAGGTTGGCGGTGCTACTATATTCGTAGTAGACGTTGACCATTTTGAGAAGGTTTGATGTATGATTTTAGGTCAGAAAAAGCTTCTTGATAATCTTGAAAATATATGCAAAAGCGGCAGATGTGGGCATTTGTATATATTTGAAGGTGAGAGAGGCATAGGCAAAAGCACTATAGCTATGCATTTTGCTAAGTCTTTAATATGTGATAATGCATCGGGATGCGGAAGTTGCGATTCGTGCAAGTCTTTCGAGAGACTTGCACATCCCGATGTTATTTTGGTGTCGGAAACAGAAAAGTCCGAGATAGGTGTTGACACGGCAAGGTCGCTTATTAAAGAGGCGTATTTAAGACCACAAATATCAAAAAAACGTGTTTTTATAATTAAAAACGCTGAAAAGTTAAACAAAAGCGCTCAAAATGCGCTGCTTAAGATTATCGAAGAACCGCCGGAGTATGCGGTGTTTATGCTACTTTGTGAAAATCCTGCGATGCTATTAAATACAATACTTTCACGTGGTGTAAGGATTGCACTTCCGCCTCTTGATAAAGAGAGCCTAATGGGAATTTTAAAAGACGACTTTGGGGACAAGGCTGATTTTTATATTTCGTATTGCGGAGGAAATCCCGGAAAGCTTTTGGAAATAGTGTCTGATGAAGAATTCGGCACAATGAGGGAATGTGTAACAGATAGCTTTAAGTGGCTTTTTGCGGACAGATACGGAATATATAAAATATGCGATGTGTTCGAAAAATACAAGGCCAAAAAAGATATGCTCTTTAGCATAACAGAGTCGTTTTTCAGGGATATACTTTTATCTAAGCTTGGAAAAGAAAAATATATCATTAATTCTGACAAAAATGGACTTTTAAATAAATATGCAGACAAAATAACCGAGGCATCGTGCCTTAAGGTGATAGAGATAATAGAGAAAACGAGTAACGATATGGGCAAGTATGGGAATTTTCAGCTTGTTTTACAGGCTATGCTCATTGAGTGTTGGGAGGCAATAAATGGTTGAAGTAGTAGGCGTACGCTTTAAAAAGGTAGGCAAGATATATTATTTTGACGCAGGAAATCTTGAGGTTAAAACTGGTGACAATGTAATAGTAGAAACCGCAAGAGGAATAGAGTTCGGTACAGTGGCACTGGCAAACCGAATGGCGTCAGAGGACGAGATAGTAGCTCCGCTTAAGAAAATATTAAGACTTGCTACCGATGAAGATAAAAAAAGCGTAGAGGAAAACAAGAAAAAAGAAAAAGAAGCATTTGATAAATGCAACGAGGTTATAAAGAAACACAACCTCGAAATGAAGCTTATAGACGTTGAATATACGTTTGATTATAACAAAATTCTTTTCTATTTCACCGCTGACGGAAGAATAGATTTCAGAGAATTGGTTAGGGATCTCGCAGGAATATTTAAAACAAGAATTGAGCTTCGCCAGATAGGCGTCAGAGATGAGGCTAAAATGGTGGGCGGTCTTGGTATCTGCGGAAGAACACTTTGCTGTAATACGCACCTTGGCGAATTTGAGCCGGTAAGTATAAAAATGGCAAAAGAACAAAACTTATCGCTTAATCCTACCAAGATTTCGGGAACCTGCGGACGACTTATGTGCTGTCTTAAAAATGAACAGGAGGCATACGAGGCACTTAATAAGAGCACGCCAAATGTTGGTGCGTATGTATCGACCCCTGACGGCAAAGGCACAGTTACCGCGGTTAACCTATTGAAAGGTATCGTATCGGTAGTTGTGGATAACGACGGCGAAAAGATTTCAAATGATTACAAGACAAGTGAACTTAAGATAATTAAAAACGCCCACGTAAAAGTGGACGAGAAAGAGCTTGAGTCGCTAAAAGGTCTGGAAGATTAATTTAATAGAGATAATAATCCCTCTCATATGAGAGGGCTTATTTTTTGCAAAACCTAGGAATACACACTGGCTTTATTTATATATTAACTTTCCCTAATGCATATTCGCTGGTTGTATCTGTTATGATGCAATCAACATAAGTGTGTGATATATCGGTATCCGATTTTACGTGCACCTTTATATAATTCGAGGTGGTTCCTTCGTATATCCCGACATCTATCTCGCGTTCGAAAAGCACATTTACCTTTTTGCCGATAAACGCTTTGAGATAGTCCGCACCGCATTTTTTTGCTTCAGTTATAAGCAATCTTGCACGCTCTTCCCTTATGTGCTTTGGCACTTGATTTGGCATAGTATCCGCCTTTGTGCCTTTTCTGTTTGAATAAGGGAATATGTGCGCCTCGGCAAATGCTATCTCTTTTAAAAATTCAAGCGTTGTATTAAATTCCTCTTCGGTTTCGCCCGGAAAACCAGCTATTATGTCGGTGGTAATTGACGGGTTATCGTAGTATTTGCGAAGAAGCTTAACCGAATTTCTATATTCAACGGCCAAATATTTTCTGTTCATTCGCATAAGAGTTTCGTCACAACCGCTTTGGAGCGATATGTGGAAATGGTCACATACCTTTGGAAGTTTTGCGATTTCCGATATAAATTCTTCTGTTAAAAGTCTTGGCTCAACACTTCCAAGCCTTACACGTTTAATCCCATCTATGTCGCATACCGCCTTTATTGCATCGAGCAGCGTAACCGTTTTTAAATCTCGACCGTATGACGCAAGGTGTATGCCTGTTAATACTATCTCCGAAAAGCCTTTTTCGGAAAGTGACGTAACTTCTGTTACTATGTCATCTATCGCACGGCTTCTTACAGGACCTCTTGCGTACGGAATGATACAGTACGAGCAAAATTCAGTGCATCCGTCCTCAATTTTTACAAATGCTCTTGTTTTACCGCTCATATTTTCTAAGCTTATGTTTTCATATGAACGCATTTTCATAATATCCTCAACCGCAGACACATTCTGGTTGTTTGCTAGGTATTCCTCAACCATATCAACAATTTTTATTCTGTCTTTAGTTCCAAGCACTATGTTTACACCGGGAATATTTTTCACATCGTCTGGAGATACTTGTGAATAACACCCAACAACGCAAATCACCGCGTTTTCGTTTAGCTTCTTTGCACGCCTAATCATCTGACGCGATTTTTTGTCGCCTGTGCCTGTAACAGTACAGGTATTTATAACGTAAATGTCGCATATATCATTAAAATCAGCTATAATAAAGCCGCTTTTTTCAAAAAGCTCTCCCATAGCTTCTGTTTCGTATTGATTCACCTTACAACCAAGGGTGCAAAAACCTACTTTATACATACATTTTACTCCTTAAAATCCGTATAATCATATTATACACTTTTTTTAAAAATTAGCAATAATATTTGACAAATTCAGGGTAAAGATGTATTATATAACTGTACGTAAATTTATTTTATCGGAGGTATAGAAAAATGAAAACATTTAGCATTATGCTTAGTTCAATCAACGATGTGAAAAATTTTGTGAATATTGTAAATAAGTATGATTTTGATGTAGATTTAACATCAGACAGATACGTAGTAGATGCAAAATCTATTATGGGAATATTTTCACTTGACCTTACAAAGGCTATAACGGTCGAAATACACTCTGATGATTGTGCTGTTTTGGAAGAAGAACTTTCTCCTTTCAAAATCTGAGTTTTAAACACATCGGCGGCATAAAATATGCCGCCTTTTGATTTTTTGCATGGAGAAATAAAGATGGATTTTAAATATAAGCCAACCGAATATGAGTTTAAACTGATAGTTTTGTATATTATAAGAAACTTAAAGTTAAATGTTACAAATACAATGCTTAGCTACGTTGCTGAAAATGCAGTTAGGACAGACTTCTTCGAGCTTCAGGAGTATGTTCAAAAGCTATCTGAAGAGGGTAAGGTAGATGAACTGGTTATAGAAGGAAATAACGTGTATTCTATAAGCGACAAAGGCGAGGAGATACTTGACTTTTTCGAGAAGGACATTCCATATAGCGTTAAAGAAAAGCTTGACAACGCGATGAAAGAATATATTGATGCCCAAAACAACGAAAACGAGGCAAAAGCCGAATTTCGTATGGTAAGTCCTACCGAGTACAATGTAAAATGCGTTATAAAGGAAATGGGTGGCGAACTTTTGCACATTGAATTTGTTGCAGGCTCTAGAGAAATGGCAAAAAGCTTTTGCGATGCGTTTAAAGACAGGGAAATGGAATTTTATCAAAGGATAATGTCCGAGATAAATAACTTTATGGAAAAATAAAAAAACACACAATCATTAGATTGTGTGTTTTTGTTTTAATTTTCGTCAAATTCTTTTTTTGCTTTTTTAACTATTTCAGGATTTTGGATTAAATCATACATCATTCCTGCCATAGCTTTCGCTGAATCCATAATGCACTGTACGGCATTTTCGCTTTTTCCTGCATCAACCCAATCCTGCGAATGACTGGATGCATTTTTGTATCCCAAATAAACAAGCGCCGAAGGAACAGTAACCGATACATTTCCAAAATCTGTTGAACCGCTGCTGTCGCGAAGGAAATTTTCTTCGCAGTCTATACCAAGCTCATCTAAATTCTTTCGTGCAAGGTCGGATAAAACCTTGTTACCCTTACGCGCAGCATAGTCAGTAGTCTGCACAATTTCTGCTTCTGTTTCGGTCATAAGACAAGCACCTTGAACGATTTTTCTAAATCTTTCTTCAAGCTCGTTTATATATTCGTTGTCGTAGGAACGAAGCGTGTATGCACATTTTGCCTCGGCAGGTACAATGTTAGACGGACCAAGCGCCTCCTTTATAGTGTAGTGCATGCGAGTTCCGTCTTTTACGTGCTCGCGCATAAATTCTATTGCGTTAAATGATAAAAACATTGCGTCAGCTGCGCTTCTGCCTAGATGCGGCGAGCCTGCCGCGTGCGCGCTTTTGCCTTTGTATGTAACGTTAAATGAACGAAGAGCCATCGATTTCGCGCCTACAAACGCCTCTTTTCTTGCGGCATGAGTGCTAAGCGCAATGTCAAGTTCGCTAAAGTATCCGTTTTTTGCCATAATAATTTTTCCGCCCGTAGTTTCTTCTGCAGGAGTACCATAAACAGTAATGGTAAACGGAATGTTGCTACCTTCAAAGAGTTTCTTAATAGCCACAGCAGCACCTATTGCAGCAGGCGTCTGCATATGATGACCGCATCCATGACCAAGTTCTTTTAATGCATCGTATTCACCAAGTATTCCGATGTTTATTCCGCCTTCTCCGCTTGACCATGTCGCGCGAAATGCTGTGTCAAGCCCTGCGATGCTCTTTTCTACTTTGAATTCTTCTTTTTCAAGTATATTTTCAAGTAGCTCTGACGCAAAATATTCTTCGTATCCTATTTCAGGCTTGTCAAATATCTTAAACGCTGTCGAAACCATCATCTCTTTTTGCTCATCAACAAGTGAAGATAAAGTATTTTTGTCCACCTTCAAAACCCCCGCTTTTGCTATTTAACTGGATTATATCACAGGGCGATTTTGCCGTCAAGGATAGGGTGAAATTTCCGACAGTTTATCATTCTCATTTATTTGACATTTTCGCTCTGGAATGGTATTATATAATAGTACAATTATATGATGGAGGACCAGCATGTTTATACACAATCACTTAAAAGTAAATAAAAATCATCATCTTGAAATCGGTGGATGCGACGCGGTAGATTTAGCTAAAGAATACGGCACACCGCTTTATGTAATGGACGATGATAAGCTTCGTGACAATATGCGCATATATAAAAATGCGATTGATAAATATTACGACGGAAAGGGCAGCATACATTATGCAAGTAAAGCGCTTTGCAATATGTACCTTTGCAAAACTGCACAGGAAGAAGGTCTTGGCCTTGACGTTGTGTCTGGCGGAGAGCTTTATACTGCTATTAAGGCGGGCTTTGACGCGTCTGAAATATGCTTTCACGGAAATAATAAGACGTACGACGAGCTTTGTATGGCTGTTGAAAACAAGGTTGGCAGAATAATCGTAGACAACTCTTACGAGCTTGAAACTTTAAATAGCATTTGTGCCGAAAGAAATGTAAAGCAAGATGTAATTTTCCGCATAAAACCTGGCGTTGATGCACATACACACGAGTTTATATCTACAGGGCAGATAGATTCGAAGTTTGGTTTTGCTATTGAAACGGGCGAAGCATATGATATATTCAAAAAAGCTATGAGCCTTGAAAATATAACTGTTAAAGGTATTCATTGTCATATCGGTTCGCAGATTTTCGAGCTTGAGCCGTTTACAACTGCGGCGAAAATTATGATAAAGCTTATGGCAGATGTTAAAAAAGATTTAGGCCTTAATCTTACAGAACTTGATTTGGGTGGTGGTTTTGGCATAAAATACACCGAAAATGACGACCCTATATCGTATGATGCTCATATAAAGTCGGTGTCCGAAGTTATAAAGAGCCTTTGCAGTGAGTACGGCGTAGACCTTCCGTTTATATATATGGAGCCTGGCAGGTCAATAGTTGGCGATGCTGGTATTACGCTTTATACAGTCGGCTGTGTGAAGGATATACCAAACGTTAGGAAATATGTATCTATAGACGGCGGTATGGCGGACAACCCTAGGTTTATTATGTATGAGGCCGCTTACGACGGAGTGGTTGCCAATAAGGCGGATAGTGATGATATGGACACATACACCCTTTGCGGTAAATGCTGTGAATCGGGTGACATTATCATAAAGGACGCATCTATGCAAAAATGCGAGGTTGGTGACATAGTAGCGGTAATGAGTACCGGTGCATACAACTATTCTATGGCATCAAATTACAACAGGATTCCTCGCCCTGCTATGATTACTGTATCAGGCGGAAAATCTAAGCTTATCGTTAAACGCGAAAGCTATGATGACATCACTAGAAATGATATTATTTAAGGAAGTGCATTTTAATTGAGAAGTAATTATACAAGATATATCTGGATAGCAGTAGCTGTGCTTATAGTTATAAATATGATTTCGTCTATAACAAGCGGAGGACTTATGTCGCTACTGCTTAGCATACCTGCGCTACTTATAAGCCTTTCTGCGCACGAGTTTGCGCACGGCTATGCGGCGTATAAAATGGGTGACAACACCGCAAGGTACGAGGGCAGACTTACCCTTAACCCTATGGCGCATTTAGACCCTATAGGTACGTTTTGCCTACTTTTTTTCCACTTTGGCTGGGCAAATCCTGTGCCGATAAATCCACTTTATTTTAAAAACAAAAGGCGAGGTATCATTATAGTAAGCCTTGCAGGACCGCTTGCAAATTTCTGCCTTGCGGTGATTTCTACAGTTATCTACGCACTTATTATAAAGTTTGGTCCGCACAATATGGGAATTTTTTATGAATTTTTATTAAATATATTTAACGCAGGAATAGTGTTAAACATCGGTCTTATGATATTTAATCTTATACCTATTCCGCCGCTTGACGGGTCAAAGATACTTGGCGAGCTTTTACCTCAAAAAGCGAGGTTTGAATATTACAGGCTTGAGAGAACGCTTTCTTTAATACTTATATTTGCGCTTGTATTTGGCCTTTTAGACCCGATACTTGACCCATTATACGGCATTATGATAAAGCTAATGAACTATATTATAGGTCTTATTTTATAAGTGTTTTGAGAATTCAAGGTGAAAAATGGAACAGTTATCGTTTAAGCTTCAGGTGTTTGAAGGGCCGTTAGACCTGCTACTTCACCTGATACAGAAAAATAAAGTTAATATTTACGATATTCCTATATTTGAGATTACAAACCAGTATATCGACTACCTAAAAAGTATGGAAGATATGGACCTTGAGATATCAAGTGAATTTTCGCTTATGGCGTCAAAGCTTCTGTACATAAAGTCTAAGATGCTTCTTCCAAAATATGACGAAGAGGAAGCCGATGACCCAAGACGTGAGCTTGTGGACAGGCTGGTTGAATATCAGAGGATAAAAAGCGTTAAGGAAAAGCTTCGCGCGATGCAGCACGCTGGTACATACTCGTACTACCGCCTTCCTGAAAAGATAGAGGAGGTAGCAGAGAAAAAGCACATCGAGTCGGCTGATATTTCAAAGCTTATCGACGCGTTTAACAATATCCTTGAAAGGATAGAGAGAAAAGCTCCTCCGCCAAAGGAAAACTTTGACGGAATAGTGGGCAGAGAGCCTGTTTCTGTTCAGGATATGGCAGATAATATAGTAAAAAGAATTACTCGTAAAAAACGTGTTAAATTTAAAGAGTTCTTTAAGGGTGCAAAGCACAAAAACGAAGTGGTTGCAATATTCCTTGCTGTGCTTGAACTTTTAAAACTCAACAAAATCTATGCAGAAGATGACGGAAAGAATTTAATTTTCCGAGAGGTTGAAGATATAAATGAGAATTGACGAATTAGAAGGAATAATAGAGGCGATACTTTTCTCAAGCGGTGAATCGGTGTCGGCAGAAAAAATTGCCGAGGTAACCGAGGTGGATTTAGATACCGTTGAGAAGGTTATTGAGAATATGGAAAACAGGTACAAATCGGACGTGTCAAGGGGAATACATATAATCCGCCTTGAGAATAATTATCAGATTTGTACAAAGCCTGATGCGTACAGATACATAAAAATATTAAACGAGAAAAAGTCAAAGCCTGTACTTTCAAACGCAGGACTTGAGGTGCTTTCAATCGTTGCGTATAATCAGCCTGTTACAAGGGGCACAATAGAATTTATACGAGGTGTAAATTCTGACGGCGCACTTGCAAGGCTTGTTGAACTCGAGCTTGTTGAAGAAAGAGGCAGACTTGACGCACCCGGAAAACCGATGCTTTTTGGTACTACCGAGGAGTTTTTAAGATGCTTTGGTATAAGCTCACTTGATGCTCTTCCTGAAATTGAGATGGACCTTGCATCGCTTACAGGAGAGATTGACGTAGACCAGATGAGGTTTGAAACAGACCCAAATAAGATAAAACCTGATACCGATGAGACGTTGATGGAAACTTTGGAAACCATTGAATAAAAAAGGAGTGTTATTGTGAAAGCATTATTAATTATTATATCAGTAATAATTATCTTAATCGCAATAGCACTATTTGTAAAAGTTAGGGCAAGGCTGTTTATGACAGGTGCAAACGGCAAAAAATTTAGTGCTACACTCACCATAAACATTCTTTGGAAAAAGATTAATATTTCACTTATAGGCGGTGAAAAAGTTAAAAACGACAGGAATGTTCCTAACGAAAAAGACGAAAAAACAGAAATTGAAGAAAAGAAAAAGTTAAGCATTTTAGAAAAGCTTGACCACATATGCAAGCTTCTTGAAAAGTCGCGCCTTACCTATGTAATGAGCCGAAGGGCGCTTAAAAAAAGGCTTACATTTGAAAATATATATTTCGCATTTACATTTGGTCTTGGCGATGCACCAAAAACAGGTATCGCCACAGGCAGTGCATGGGGAATAGTTTATAATTTATTTGCACTTTTGTGCAGAGTGTCAAACGTGAAAAATCACAAGTTTAACATTACCCCCGATTTTGAAAACGAGTGTTATGACATCGTTTTCGAGGGTATATTAAAGGTAAGTTTAGCAAATATTATCTGTATATGTGCGGTGGTTTACCGTAATTATAGAAAAGCAAGTAAAATGATTTAAAAAGGCGGTGTTTTTTATGTCAAATCATCCAATCGAAGGTATGATAGGCGTAGCAATGGAAAATATCAAGAAAATGGTAGATGTAAATACTATCGTAGGCGAGCCTGTACAGACTCCTGACGGTACAACCATTATACCTATCTCGAAGGTTGCATTCGGCTTTGGCGCAGGCGGAAGCGAGTTTAACGCAGGCAAAAACGATGCAAATAAAGAAAATGCTATGTTTGGCGGAGGCTCGGGCGGTGGCGTTACTATAAACCCTGTTGCGTTTTTGGTAGTGAACTCTCAGCAGATTAAGCTGTTACCTATATCATCTACTCCAAATGCGGTGGACAAGATTATAGACACTGTTCCTGAGGTTATCACAAAAATAAACAGCTTTATTAAAACAGCCAAGGAAAAGAAAAACGGTGAAACTACTGTTGAAGTAGAAGTTGCCGAAGAAGCGTAAGTGGAATAATTACTTCACCTACCTACTATATTTGAGTATATAGGTAGGTGATGTTTTTGCGAAGTAAATTAATAATAGCACTGCTTTGTATGTCGCTTTGCATAGGTTTAATGCCGTCATATGCAATGGATTTGTCGGCACGGAGTGCTATAGTTTTGGACAGACAGAGCGGTAAGGTATTGTATGCAAAAAATGCTGAAGCAAAAATGCCAATGGCGAGCACTACCAAGATAATGACCGCTATATGCGCGCTTGAAAATGGTAATTTAAATGACGTTGTAGAGGTACACCTAACCGCAGTTGGCGTGGAAGGCTCGTCTATGTATTTAGGTCACGGCGAGAAGATAACACTCGAAAACCTGGTTTATGGGCTTATGCTTGCGTCTGGAAATGATGCGGCAGTTGCGATAGCTATGCATATGTCGGGAAGTGTTGATGAGTTTGCTAATCTTATGAACGCTACTGCAAAGAAAATCGGCGCAGTAAACACATCATTTAAAAACCCCAATGGGCTTGATGCCGATGGGCACTTTACTACGGCGCACGATTTGGCGCTTATTACCCGCTATGGCCTTGAAAATGTAAATGGCTTTGCCGAAATAGTAAGTACATACGAAAAGAAAATGCCGTGGCAGGGTAAGGATTACGATAGAATACTCCACAATCACAACAAGCTTTTGCGTTTGTATAAAGGCTGTGACGGCGTGAAAACGGGCTTTACCAAGAAAAGCGGGCGATGCCTTGTATCATCTGCTACGCGTGATAACCTTGGCGTGATAGCGGTTACGTTAAACGCGCCAAATGACTGGGACGACCATACAAAAATGCTTGATTATGCATTTGAGAATTTTTCAGTAAAAAAGCTAATCACAAAAGGCGAGTATGTCGCATCGGTAACAGTTAAGGGTGGTATAGACGATAAGGTAGTACTTATTGCAGGCGAAGATGTGTATGCTACAGTAAAAAATGGCGAAAAGCCGATATTTAAACTATCCTACGACATACCGAAAACACTTACAGCGCCTGTAGGGTTCGAGAAAAATTCAGGGCAGATAACAGTGGTTGCAAACGACTTTACACAAAGCATAAATGTAGTTACAAAAACTTATGTACCCGAAAAAAACGATACATATTTAGATAAAGCAAAAAAAATAATTTTAAGTTGGATAAGGATAATATGACAGAAGAAAAAATCAGATTACAAAAATATCTTGCAATGGCAAACGTTGCATCCAGAAGAACGGCTGAAGAATACATCACACAAGGTCGCGTTAAGGTAAACGGCGAGGTGTGTGACGTTCTTGGCACAAAGGTCGATATGACCGATAAAGTTGAATTTGACGGAAAATTAGTTAAAATAGAAGAAAAGAAAGTATATATCGCTATGAACAAGCCTTCAGGCGTGGTTACTACTGCAAGTGATGAACGAGGCAGACAAACTGTGCTTGACCTTGTGAAAAGCGACATTCCCGAAAGGGTGTTTCCTGTGGGAAGGCTTGATTACAACACCGAAGGACTTTTAATCTTAACAAACGATGGAGATTTCACATACAGGGTTACACATCCTAAGCACAAGGTAGCAAAGGTGTATTTGGCCGAGGTTGTAGGAGTGCCCGACCGAAAGGCGCTAAATGACCTTGCAAACGGAGTTTTGATAGACGGTAAGATGACATCGCGCGCCAAGGTTGATACTGTTGCAATAAACAAAAATAGCTGTACTCTTGAAATAACCATTTTCGAGGGCAGAAACAGACAGGTCAGAAAAATGTGCGAAGCAGTCGGACACAGGGTTATACATCTTAGGAGAACTCAAGTCGGAAACGTAAAGCTCGGACACCTTCCGCTTGGGAAATGGCGACATTTAACTGATAGAGAAATAAAAGACTTGCTTGGAGAAAAATAATGATAGAGATTAAACCTTTTGAAAATGCATCGCAGTATGTAGAAAACGCGGATAACCACACGTATGTATTATTAGCCGCCGATGGCGAAGACGTGCTTGGCTACGGCGTCGTGCGATTGTTTGACACATACGCGGTGATAGACGATATACATTTTGAAAATGATACCGATATGCTTGCACTTGGCTACGGAATGGGTAAGGCGCTACTTAACTTTATCGAAAGACGCAGCGTGTACCACGTATACAGCGCTATCAATAACGCAAGACTGCTTGAAAGATTAAGGTTTAAAAAGGACTCAGAAATAAAAACTGAAGAATACAAACCCAACGAGAATGAGTGTTATGTAAACCTAGAAGGGTATTTTGATACACATTGTTAAAATTACGGAGGAAAAATAAATGGGAGATTACATAGTTAGAGGTTCAACCGCTGACGGCTCTATAAGAGCATTTGCGGCTATAACAACTGAAGCGGTAAACACAGCACAGAAAATGCATAAAACATCACCTGTGGCATCAGCTGCGCTTGGAAGATTACTTACTGCAGCGTCTATGATGGGCGCAATGCTAAAGTCTGACGATGATATTATAACACTACAGATTACAGGCGACGGACCAATGGGCAGAGTGCTTGCAGTTTCGGATAATAAATCAAATATAAAAGGTTACGTTGGTAATCCTTTAGTTGACGTGCCAAAAAGAGCGGACGGCAAGCTAAACGTCGGAGGTGCAATTGGTAATGGCTATTTAACAGTAATACGTGATTTTGGACTAAAAGAGCCATATATCGGCAAAACACCGCTTGTATCGGGTGAGATAGGCGACGATTTAACAAAATATTTTGCAGTATCCGAGCAGGTGCCGTCAGTAGTAGGACTTGGTGTTTTAGTTGATGTGGACTATTCCATAAAAGCGGCAGGGGGCTTTATCCTTCAGGTAATGCCTGATGCAACGGACGAAGCAATAGATATGATAGAGAAAAATATCGAAGGAGTAACTTCTGTTACTGATATGATAGAGGGCGGATTTATGCCTGAAGATATGCTTAACTACCTTCTTCGCGGTTTTGATTTTAAGGTGAATGAAAAAACCGATACAAAATACTTCTGCAACTGCTCAAAAGAGCGTGTAGAAAAAGCACTTATTGCAGTAGGCAAGGAAGAACTTGAAGCAATTATCGAAGAAGACAAAAAGGCTCAGCTTACCTGTCAGTTCTGCGATAAGGTGTACGACTTTAATGAAGAAGATTTAAAAGAACTACTTAAAGAATGTAAATAATTAAAACTCAAAGACGGCGTGTATTCCCAAGATAAAAACTACCAATGCTATTTTTTCTACATTGGTAGTTTTTTGTTTTGGCAGACACGTATTATGACTGAAATAGTAGGGGACGCCCTGTGTGACGTTCCGTATACGATAATAGGTATTCGCTTGTCTGCCGTCCGCTGTCCGTTTTTACTTGGAAACACACGCCGTCTTTTCTGTTGGTACTACACATCGGCGTTATATTCAATCTTTGTTTTTTGTATTTAAATTGTACTTTCGACATAAATTGTATACAATCTATTGACTTTCGGGTTTGGATTGTATACAATCGTTGTATACAATTTATAATGCGGAGGAATTTGTAAATGAACATTGCACAGAAAATTATTAAATCACATCTTGTATCAGGCGAAATGATACCGGGCGAAGAAATTTCTATTAAAATAGATCAGACGCTTACACAGGACTCTACAGGTACAATGGCGTATTTAGAGTTTGAGGCGATTGGAATTCCAAGAGTAAAGACAAAAAAATCGGTTGCTTATATAGACCACAACACTATTCAGTCGGGTTTTGAAAATGCCGATGACCATAAGTACATTCAGACAGTTACTAAGAAACACGGTATACATTTTTCAAGACCGGGTAATGGTATCTGTCATCAGGTGCACCTTGAAAGATTTGGCGTACCGGGTATGACACTTCTTGGCTCTGACTCGCACACACCTACAGGTGGTGGTATAGGTATGCTTGCAATCGGTGCAGGCGGACTTGACGTTGCAGTTGCTATGGGCGGCGGCGCGTACTATGTAACTATGCCGAAGGTGGTAAAAGTTAACCTTGTCGGAAAATTAAAACCTTGGGTTGCGGCAAAGGACATCATACTTGAAGTTCTTCGTGTGCTTACAGTTAAAGGCGGTGTAGGTAAGGTTATAGAATACGGCGGTGAGGGTGTAAAAACTCTTTCTGTTCCTGAGCGTTCTACTATTACAAATATGGGTGCAGAGCTTGGCGCAACTACTTCTATCTTCCCAAGTGACGAGGTTACAAGAGAATTTTTAAAAGCACAGGGTAGAGAAGAAGATTTCACCGAGATTAAGGCAGATGCCGACGCGGTATACGACGAGGAAATAACTATTGATTTGTCAGCGCTTACTCCAATGGCTGCAAAACCGCACAGCCCTGATAATGTTGACACAGTAAAAAATATTGGCAAGATAAAAGTTGATCAGGTTGCTATCGGCAGCTGTACAAACTCATCATATATGGATATGATGAAGGTTGCAAAGATTCTTAAAGGCAAAACGGTTCACGAGGACGTAAGCTTAGTTATCGCTCCCGGTTCAAAGCAGGTATTTAATATGATATCTGAAAACGGCGCACTTGCAGATATGATATCTGCCGGCGCAAGAATTCTTGAGTCTGCATGCGGTCCTTGTATAGGTATGGGACAGTCACCAAAGACAAACGCAGTATCACTTAGAACATTCAACAGAAACTTCGAAGGCAGAAGCGGAACAGTTTCCGCACAGGTTTACTTAGTAAGCCCAGAGGTTGCGGCTGCATCTGCTATCACAGGCTATTTGACAGACCCTACAGAGCTACTTTCGGATATGTCAAATGAAGTTAAAATGCCTGATAAATTCCTTATAAATGATAATATGGTAGTAGCTCCTGCACCTGAAGGAAACGATGTAGAAGTTGTTAGAGGACCTAACATAAAGCCGTTCCCTGTAAATACTGCACTTGCAGAAAAGGTAACAGGCAAAGCACTTATAAAGGTAGAGGACAACATTACAACTGACCACATTATGCCATCAAATGCGAAGCTTTTGCCGTACCGTTCAAACGTTCCATATCTTTCGGAATATTGCTTGGTACCTTGCGACGCAGAATTTCCAAAGAGAGCAAAGGAAAACGGAGGTGGTTTTATCATCGCAGGCTCAAACTACGGTCAGGGTTCAAGTCGTGAGCATGCGGCGCTTGCACCATTGTATCTTGGTATAAAGGGTGTTATCGCAAAATCATTTGCCAGAATTCATATGGCAAACCTTATAAATTCAGGCATCATTCCTATGACCTTTGAAAATGAGGCAGATTATGACGATATCGATATGTACGATGAAATCGTGATAGATGATGCAATCACTCAGGTTAAGGGCGACGGCATTATGAAGGTTAAAAACATCACTAAAGATAAAGAATATACAGTTAAGGTTACGCTTTCTGAACGTCAGAAGGATATGATAGTAGCAGGCGGACTACTTAACTACACCAGAGAAAAGGCAGGTATGTAATTATGGAACAGAAAATAAAAGCATCAGTAGAAAAATTTGAAGCACTTGTTAGAAATCAGCTTGAAAGAGTAGAGAGAATGAAAGCTGACAAGGATTTTATTGATTATGATAAGCTAGACACAATTATCATAGGTGTTGTAGGCGGCGACGGTATCGGCCCTGCCATTACAAACGAGGCACATAGAATACTTGAGTTTTTACTAAAAGACCAGGTTGACGCTGGCAAGATTGAATTTCGTGTGATAGACGGATGTACTATTGAAAATCGTGTTAAAGCGGGTAAGGCTATTCCTGACGATGTTCTAGCTGAAATCAAAAAATGTCACGTTCTTCTAAAAGGACCTACTACCACTCCTAGAGCAGGCGACCCATGGCCAAACATCGAAAGTGCAAACGTTGCTATGAGAAAAGAGCTTGACCTTTTTGCAAACGTTCGTCCTGTAAAGGTGCCTGAAAAAGGTATCGACTGGACATTCTACAGGGAAAACACAGAAGGCTCATATGCACTTGGCTCAAATGGTGTTCACGTGAATGACGATTTAGCATTCGACTTTTGCGTAACTACTACTGAAGGCAGTGAAAGAATAGCAAGAGCAGCTTTTGAATATGCGAAAAAGACAGGAAAAACTCGCGTTACTGCTGTTACAAAGGCAAACGTTGTTAAAACTACCGACGGAAAATTCTTGAACATCTGTCAGGAGGTTGCAAAGGATTATCCTGGTATTGAGCTTGACGACTGGTATATCGACATTATGACTGCAAAGCTTGTCGATGAAAAGAGAAGAACACAGTTCCAGGTGTTAGTTCTTCCAAACCTTTACGGTGATATCCTAACCGACGAAGCAGCAGAATTCCAGGGCGGTGTAGGTACTGCAGGAAGCTCAAATATCGGTAAGAAATATGCTATGTTTGAGGCTATTCACGGCTCAGCGCCTAGAATGGTACAGGAAGGCAGAGATAAATACGCAGACCCTTGCAGTATTATCCGTGCTGCCGTAATGCTTCTTGAACATATCGGTTTTGTTGATAAAGCGAAAAAGCTCGAAAGAGCACTTGATATATGTATGTATGAGGAAAAGAAGCTTGTTATGACAGGCAGAGATACAGGTGCTACCTGCGCCCAGTTTGCAGACTATGTAATGGACACAGTAAAGTCGTTATAATGTAGAAAGAAAGAGGATTTAATATGAAATGTGAGGGTGATAGACACTCTTTGGGTGTCAAGGTTTTTGAAGAACTCAAAAACGATATCCTGAATTTAAATTATTTAAGTGGTGATACACTAGTTGAAAATTCTTTGTGTATGAAGTATAATGTAAGCAGAACTCCAGTTCGTGAAGCTTTAAAACAGCTCGAACAGGAGGGACTAATTAGCGTTGTTCCAAACAAAAGTGCGGTTGTTGTGGGCATCTCCGATGAAGATATTATCGATATTTTTGATATTAGAATAAGGCTTGAAGGCCTTGCGGCGGCTAAGGCTGCAAAAAATATCGATGATAAGGAAATCGATGATTTAAAAGAGAGCCTTGATATACTCTCGTCGCATATTGAAGAAGGTAATTTTGAAAATATAGGAAGTATTGACACAAAGTTTCACGATGTTATATACAGGGCTTCAAAATCAAGTCCGCTTAGAACAATTCTTCACAATTTTCATCATTATACAAAAATGGCGAGAACAAGGTCATTTAAAGGCCCTAACCGTGCTATGGCGACAATTTCAGAGCATAAGGCGATATTTGATGCAATTTGCAATCACGACTCCGAGCTTGCAATGAAGCTTTCTGTCGAACACGTCGAACACGCGAAGAATAATTATCTTCATATGCTGGAGGTGGATAGGGAATGCCTGAAAAAGTAGTTTCACAGGCAGTCATCAAAAGGTTACCTAGATACTATAGATATTTAGGAGAGCTTTTGGAAAAAGGTGTTTATAAAATATCCTCAAAAAGTTTGAGTCAAAAAATGGAGGTTACAGATTCTCAGATAAGACAGGATTTAAACTGCTTTGGCGGATTTGGTCAGCAGGGATACGGTTATAATGTCGAACTACTACATAAGAAAATTGGAGCAATCCTTGGTCTTGACAGGGGATTTAAAACAATTATTATAGGTGCAGGACATCTTGGTCACGCACTTGCAAATCATTCTAATTTTGAAAAACGAGGCTTTAAAATGGTGGGAATATTTGATTCTAATCCAAAGCTTACGGGAACTATGGTTGGAAATATGTCAGTGAAAAATTATGATGATTTGCCTGAGTTTGTGAAGACAGAAAAACCCGACGTTGCGATACTTGCTATTCCCAAAAATGCAGTCGACAGGGTAGCTTCTGACGTGATAGGACTCGGGATAAAAGGAATATGGAATTTCTCCTATGGAGAATTAAAAGTTCCTGAAGACGTAGCAGTGGAAAATGTTCATTTAAGTGATTCTTTAATGACACTTTCGTATAAGTTAACAAATTTATAAATATGTTTTGAAAAATGCGCGGCAAAAGTGACCGCGCATTTTTTTGTTATTTTTCTTCGTTTATATTTTCTAAGGCAACTTTGACAGCCTCAACTACAAATGCTGTAAATGTACAATTTTTGCCCTCGATAGCTTTTTCTACATCTTCTATTATGTTATTAGGAAATCTGATGCACTTATTTGTTGTTGGTGGAATTGATGGTATTTTAAATTTTTTCATATTATCACCTCTGCAATACAATTATATATAAATACATCCTTATAGTATGCATAACAAAAGTATTGCAATGCTTAAATATATATGATAAAATATTATATATTATAAAAATATGGAAATACTACCTGTATATTTCTAGTATGGAGGTAATGAAAATGAAAAAATGTTTTACTATAGCAAAAGTGTTTGCAAGAGAAATTCTTGACTCAAGAGGTAACCCCACCGTTGAGGTGGACGTCACGCTAAACGACGGTTCAGTAGGAACTGCTGCTGTTCCTTCGGGTGCTTCCACAGGTGTTTACGAGGCAGTTGAACTTCGCGACGGTGACAAATCGAGATACCTTGGCAGAGGTGTCCAAAAAGCTGTTGCCAACGTAAATAACATTATCGCTCCCAGACTTACAGGTGAAAATGCACTTGACCAAAGAAAAATTGATGGTACAATGCGAAAACTTGACGGAACTCAAAACAAAGAAAACCTTGGCGCAAACGCTATTCTTGGTGTATCTCTCGCTTGTGCTAAAGCTGCCTCAAATGCGCTTGGTATTGAACTTTATCAGTACATCGGCGGCGCGCACGCCCACGTGTTACCTACACCGATGATGAACATTTTAAACGGTGGAGCGCACGCAAACAACAACGTGGATATACAAGAGTTTATGATTATGCCGGTCGGTGCTCAAAGCTTTGCTGATGCGCTTAGAATGTGTACAGAGGTTTTTCACACACTTAAAGGCTTACTCGCAGATATGGGAAATACTACGTCTGTAGGCGATGAAGGTGGATTTGCGCCAATGCTTGAAAAAGACGAAGACGCACTTAAAGTCATTGTTCAGGCTATTGAAAAGGCAGGGTACAACACCAATTTTGATTTTAAAATAGCCATTGACGCTGCGGCTTCTGAATGGGCGACAGATAAAGGTGATTACGTTATGCCAAAGTCTGGCATCAGAAAAACTAAGCGTGAAATGGTTGATTACTGGAAGGACCTTTGCGACAGATATCCTATTATATCTATAGAGGATGGCGTTGGCGAGGACGACTGGGAGGCGTGGAAGATGCTTACCAATGAGCTTGGCGACAGAGTTCAGCTTGTTGGTGACGATTTATTCGTTACAAATATCGAGCGACTTTCGGACGGCATCGACAGCGAGGTTGCAAACTCAATACTAATTAAGTTTAATCAGATAGGTACACTTACCGAAACTCTTGATGCAATTATGATAGCCAAAAGATCGGGGTATACCGCCGTTATATCGCACCGCTCTGGTGAAACGGAGGATACCACCATCGCGGATATTGCAGTTGCTGTAAATGCTGGTCAAATTAAAACAGGTGCTCCGTCGAGAAGCGACAGAGTGGCGAAATATAACAGACTTCTCCGTATTGAAGAACAGCTTGCAGATTCCTCGAGATATTACGGAATAAATTCCTTCTATAATATATAATGAATTATTGGTAGAGAAACAGCTGCTAATATAATATGTAAACATTATCCCTTTGTCTGTGCAAAGTGTGCAGGCAAAGGGATTTTTATATAGAAAAGCAAGGAACATTTCATTCTCTTTTGTGACGTTTGCACAAGTTTAAAAAAATTTTAAAAAAGTTTAAAAAAAGTGTTGACATTGGGCGGGAAAAGTGATAATATAAACAAGTCGCGTGTGCGACAGTTGGTCTTTGAAAAATAAACAGCATAAAGTGTGTTCTCTGTTAAGAGAACTTTGAGTAACAAGCTTTTTAAGCTAGTAAAGTAATTTTGAGCTAACAAATTAACT
>JAZQHY010000041.1:0-6142 GCA_045540815.1 Clostridia bacterium
GTACACCTACGCTGTCGCCTGCCTCAGCATAGTCAAGAGTCTTTCTGAACATCTCAAGACCTGTAACAACAACTTTTCTCTTCTCGTCTGTAAGACCAACGATTTCAACTTCCTCAGAAGTGTTGATCTGGCCTCTCTCAACTCTACCAGTAGCAACTGTACCACGACCTGTGATTGTGAATACGTCCTCAACAGGCATAAGGAATGGCTGGTCAGCCTTTCTCTCTGGTGTTGGGATGAACTCGTCAACTGCAGCCATAAGCTCGTGGATGCAAGCGTACTCAGGAGCGTCGCCGTTAGTAGCAGCACTTGTAAGAGCTACATAAGCAGAACCCTTGATGATTGGTGTGTCGTCGCCTGGGAACTCGTACTCATTTAAGAGGTCACGGATTTACATCTCAACGAGCTCGAGGAGCTCTTGGTCGTCAACCTGGTCACACTTGTTCATGAATACAACGATGTATGGAACGCCTACCTGACGAGAAAGAAGGATATGCTCTCTTGTCTGTGGCATTGGGCCGTCAGCAGCAGAAACAACGAGGATAGCGCCGTCCATCTGAGCAGCACCAGTGATCATGTTCTTAACGTAGTCAGCATGTCCTGGGCAGTCAACGTGAGCATAGTGACGTGTCTCTGTCTGATACTCAACGTGAGCTGTATTGATTGTGATACCACGCTCTCTCTCTTCTGGAGCCTTATCGATGTTTGCATAATCAACGAATTCAGCGTCGCCACCGAGGTTTAAAACCTTTGTGATAGCAGCTGTAAGTGTTGTCTTACCGTGGTCAACGTGACCGATAGTACCGATGTTAACATGCGGCTTACTTCTTTCAAACTTTTCTCTTGCCATTGGAATTTCCTCCCTTTATTTGTTAAATTAAATAACCTAAGTTAAGCATATTTTAACAATTCTAAATAAGAATTGCAATAGCTTTTGTGAAATTGTGCAAATATTTATTAGTCCTTCTTTGCACGCTCGGACATAATTTCTTCGCCGACTGACTTTGGAACTTCATCGTGATGTGAAGGCTCCATTACGTACTGGCCACGACCCTGAGTCTTTGAACGAAGGTCTGTAGCGTAGCCGAACATGTTAGAAAGTGGAACGTTAGCTGTGATTCTAGCTGTACCGTTATCAATTTCCTGACCTGTTACAGCGCCACGACGTGAGTTGAAATCGCCGAATACTGTACCAGCGTATTCCTCAGGAACAACGACAGAAACCTTCATGATAGGCTCAAGAAGGACAGGATCAGCTTTTCTCATAGCCTCTTTGAATGCCATAGAACCGGCAATCTTAAACGCCATTTCTGAAGAGTCGACCTCGTGGTATGAACCGTCGTATACTTCTACCTTAACGTCAACTACGTTGTAGCCAGCTAAGATACCTGAGAGCATAGCGCCCTGTACACCTGCGTCAACAGCAGGGATATATTCCTTAGGGATAGCACCGCCGACTACTGAGTTAACGAACTCATAACCCTTAGTTGGGTTAGGAGAAATTCTCATCTTAACGTGACCGTACTGACCCTTACCACCTGACTGACGAGCATATTTCTGATCAACGTCAGCTTCAGTGCGGATAGTCTCTTTGTAAGCAACCTGTGGCTTACCGATGTTAGCTTCTACCTTGAACTCACGAAGCAATCTGTCAACGATGATCTCGAGGTGAAGCTCACCCATACCGGCGATGATAGTCTGTCCTGTTTCTTCGTCAGTATAAGCCTTGAAAGTTGGGTCTTCTTCTGCAAGCTTTGCAAGAGCAATACCCATCTTCTCCTGACCTGCCTTAGTCTTTGGCTCGATAGCAACCTTAATAACTGGCTCTGGGAACTCCATAGACTCAAGGATAACTGCGTGATCCTCGTCACAGAGAGTGTCACCTGTTGTAGTGTGCTTTAAGCCTACTGCAGCAGCGATATCACCTGCGTAGCAGCAGTCGATATCTTTTCTGTCGTTAGCGTGCATCTGTAAGATACGGCCAACTCTTTCTGTTCTATCTTTAGTAGAGTTGTAAACGGCTGTACCCTTATCAACTTTACCTGAATAAACTCTGAAGAAGCAGAGCTTACCAACGTATGGGTCTGTAGCAATCTTGAACGCAAGAGCAGCAAATGGCTCTGTGTCTGAAGAGTGTCTTTCAACCTCTTCGCCTGTCTCACAGTCAACACCCTTGATAGCAGGAATGTCTGTTGGAGCTGGCATATAGTCGATTACAGCGTCAAGAAGCTTCTGTACGCCCTTGTTACGGTAAGAAGTACCGCAGCATACAGGAACCATCTCGTTAGCGATTGTAGCCTTACGGATAGCAGTTTTGATCTCATCAACTGTGATCTCTTCGCCACCGAAGTATTTTTCCATAAGCTCTTCAGAAGTCTCAGCAACAGCCTCGATAAGAGCCTCATGGTACTCAGTTGCCTTGTCCATCATATCCTCAGGGATATCGATAGCAATTCTCTCCTCGCCGTTCTTACCGCCGTATGACTCAGCAGTCATAGTAACGAGGTCGATGATACCGTTGAATGTATCTTCTACGCCGATTGGAAGCTGAATCGGAACAGCATTACACTTAAGTCTGTCCTTCATCATCTGTACAACGTGGTAGAAATCAGCACCCATGATATCCATCTTATTAACGTATACCATTCTAGGAACTTTGTAGTTGTCAGCCTGACGCCATACAGTCTCAGACTGTGGCTCAACGCCGCCCTTAGCACAAAGTACTGTAACAGAACCGTCAAGTACACGAAGTGAACGCTCAACCTCTACTGTGAAGTCAACGTGTCCAGGAGTGTCGATGATGTTGATTCTGTTATTTTTCCAGA
Source organism: Clostridia bacterium (assembly GCA_045540815.1). Classification (GTDB taxonomy): domain Bacteria; phylum Bacillota; class Clostridia; order UMGS1810; family UMGS1810; genus JAZQHR01. Next base: position 2,826 of record JAZQHY010000041.1, read on the forward strand.
AACAGGTTGTAGCCGCAGATGTGATAGTGATACCACGCTCCTGCTCCTGCTCCATCCAGTCCATGGTAGCAGCGCCTTCGTGTGTTTCACCGATCTTGTGGTTAACACCTGTGTAGTACAGAATTCTTTCTGTAGTAGTTGTCTTACCGGCATCGATGTGCGCCATGATACCGATGTTTCTAGTATTTTCAAGCGATACCTGCCTTGGCATAATATCCTCCTTCATGTCTTAGCTTAGAGACTATATTACCAACTGTAGTGAGCAAAAGCCTTGTTAGCCTCAGCCATCTTGTGTGTGTCTTCGCGTTTCTTGAACGCGCCACCAGCACCGTTGACTGCATCAAGGATCTCACCGGCAAGTCTCTCTTTCATTGTTCTCTCGCTTCTAGCTCTTGAATATGTTGTGAGCCATCTAAGACCCAGTGTCTGCTTTCTAGCGTCTCTTACCTTGATTGGAACCTGATAAGTAGCACCGCCGACACGTCTAGCCTTAACTTCGAGTTCAGGCATTACGTTTTCCATAGCCTGCTCGAAAACTTCGAGAGCATCCTTACCTGTCTTATCTACGATGATGTCGAATGCACCATATACAATTTTCTGAGCAACACCCTTTTTGCCGTCGAGCATGATGTTGTTGATAAGACGAGTAACGAGCTTTGAGTTATAAACCGGATCTGGCAAAACATCACGTTTTGCGATCTGACCTCTTCTTGGCATCTTTACTTCCCTCCTTCACAAATATTGAGAAATCTTAGGTACTCGAAAGTGACTAACCCCCGTATATGCACACAGAGGTCTATATATAAACCACTGTAGCTATACAGTTTCAGTTAATATTAACTGTGAGTCGTCAATTCCTTACTTCTTTGGACGCTTAGCGCCATACTTTGATCTAGCCTGATTACGGCCGTTAACACCCTGTGTATCAAGTGTACCACGGATAATATGGTAACGTACACCAGGTAAGTCCTTAACACGTCCGCCACGAATAAGAACAACTGAGTGTTCCTGAAGGTTGTGACCAACGCCTGGGATGTAGGAACTGACTTCGATACCGTTTGAAAGTCTTACTCTGGCGATCTTTCGAAGCGCTGAGTTAGGCTTTTTAGGGGTAGCAGTCTTAACTGCAGTACAAACGCCACGCTTCTGAGGGGACTTCTGGTCGATAGCTCTGTTTTTCTGAGAGTTCCAGCCCTTCAAAAGTGCAGGAGCGGTTGACTTCTTCTCACTTACCTCTCTGCCCTTACGAACTAACTGATTAAAGGTTGGCATTAATTCTTCCTCCTTTCCAAAGTTATAAGAAAATTAACCGCAAAAGTTTCCTTTTGCTATATGTCATCGGATAAACCGTAGCATATCCGAAAAACACACTTGTTACAAAATTGTAGGAATTGCACTAAAACTGTAGATAAAACCTACGTTTTTTGAGAGTTTTAACCAAGGTAAAAACCCCAAAATGCGCCCTATCCCACAATTATCGATGATACCACAAAGGTAGAGCGTTTGTCAATCTTTTTTTAGAGTTTGTACACCAAAAAATCCGACACAATATTATTGACTAAAACACACCAATTCTATACAATTATATATATAAATACGAACAATCTCAGGAGGTCCCCTATGAACGATAAAATCAACCCTACCGCACTATTCAACATCGGCTACGGTCTTTATATTGTCACCGCAAGAGAGGGCGAAAAAGATAACGGCTGTATCGTAAACGCTGTCACCCAGCTCACTGACAAAAAACTAAGAGTCGCTGTTACTATCAACAAACAGAACCTCACCCACGATATGGTAAAAAACACAGGTGTTATGAACGTAAACTGCCTTACTGAAGAAACTCCGTTCGAAATTTTCCAGTACTTCGGATTCCAAAGCGGTAAAGACGTCGAAAAATTCGTCTCACCTAATCTTCACCGTAGCGAAAACGGTCTTGTAATTCAGCCAAACTATTCAAACTCATTCTTCTCATTAAAAGTCGAAAGTGAAGTGGACTTAGACTCCCACACCCTCTTCATCTGCGAAGTGACAGAGGCTAAAGTTTTATCGGACAAGCCTACCATAACCTACACCTACTACCACAAAAACGTAAAACCAAAGCCTGAAAAGAAATCAAAAGGCTGGGTCTGCACCATTTGCGGTTATGTTTACGAGGGCGGAGAACTCCCTAGTGATTTCATCTGCCCACTGTGTAAGCACGGTGTAGACGCGTTTGAGAAGTTGTAATATATCTGTCACTATCGTAGGGGCGAGCATCGCTCATTTGCGTGATAACACCCCTAAAATTATAAGTCAATATACACAAAAACGGCTCAGGGTAACTCCTGAGCCGTTTTACTTTTAATCCATTACAGATAATCCATTATATACAAATTGGTCATTCTCTTCGTCATATTCAAAATACACGTATATAGAATAATCTAGGGAAAAATAAGAAAATTCAACAAAAGCTCCGTCTAAGCCTTCCTCAGCTGTAATCCACATCTCATAAGTAGGCTGACCCCATATTTCTACAATCGACTCGAGTGTTGAATCCTTTGTAACACCGTGATAGTCATAACCTATGTAATCATCAGTAGTTTCTAAGCTTACACTTTTAATCACAAGATCTTCTTCCTTGTCTTTGTGATTCTCTCTATGCACACATAGTTTTTTATCATTATAAGACAGCAATATAGAATCGTAATCTTCACTATCTACAACATCAAAGCCGTTTTTTATGAGGTCTCCTATCGTGGTTTTGCCCAACTCTATTACAGTTCCGTCTTCAAGGATAACTTTATTATCAAATTCAGGCAACCCGATATGTGAACCTGTGTAGTAATAACGAGCTACATGTTCACCCATATCCTGCGGATTATACTGCTCCATATTAATCTTTTTAGAAAGTTGCGATACAATCTCTTTTATGCCTTCGTTTTCGATATCATCATCAAAAACAAAAGGCAATTCACAACCCGTTAAAACCACTGTTAATATAGCAAGTAGCATACATAAAATCTTTTTCATTTTATCACCTCATCAAAGGTATGATTTAATTTTAAACTACTGTTTACTTGAAGTCAATAATAACACAAAAAAGGGAGAGCATTTCGCTCTCCCTAATTTATTATTAAGTTTTACTCAATCGGAGCTGTTGGAGCCTGTGGAATAAAATTCTCTTCAAGCTCAACGTTGTTATATCTAGCCATACCTGTACCTGCAGGAACAAGTTTACCGATAAGAACATTTTCTTTAAGACCGATGAGTGGGTCAACCTTACCCTTGATAGCAGCATCAGTAAGAACTCTGGTTGTCTCCTGGAATGATGCAGC
>JAZQHY010000042.1:0-5802 GCA_045540815.1 Clostridia bacterium
ATCTTTTGAGATAACTTTTTTAATTTTACGTTAAAAATTTTATTTTGAATAAGTATAAAATATTGACTTTACAATACATTATTTGTATAATAAAGTTTGGAAAAACTAACTGGCGAAAAGAGGATTTATATGAATATAAAAATTGGAATAGTTGGGTATGGAAATCTTGGCAGAGGTGTTGAAAGTGCAATACTTCAAAATAAAGATATGTCACTATACGGTGTTTTTACAAGAAGAAATCCAGCTGACCTTAAAACTCTTACAGGAGCAGATGTATATTCGCTTGATGATATATTAAATCATAAAGATAAAGTTGATGTGCTTGTAATATGCGGTGGAAGCGCAACCGATTTACCTGTACAGACTCCTGAACTTGCGAAAAATTTTAATGTAATAGATAGTTTTGATACACATGCTAAAATTCCTGAGCATTTCGAAAACGTTGATGCTAAAGCAAAAAAATCAGGTAAAACGGCTATGATTTCAGTTGGATGGGACCCTGGTATGTTTTCACTTAACAGACTTTATAGCGAAGTAGTACTTCCTGACGGAAAGGACTATACTTTCTGGGGTAAGGGTGTAAGTCAGGGGCATTCAGATGCTATCAGAAGAATTGAAGGTGTTGTAGATGCAAGACAGTATACTATACCCGTTGATGAAGCACTTGATGCTGTAAGAAGCGGTGCAAACCCTGAGCTTACTACACGTCAAAAACACATAAGAGAATGTTTTGTTGTTGCAGATGAAGGCGCTGACAAAGCAAAAATTGAAAATGAAATTAAAACAATGCCAAACTATTTTGCTGATTATGATACCACAGTGCATTTTATTTCTTTGGAAGAATTAAAACGTGACCACAGCGGTATTCCTCATGGTGGATTTGTAATAAGAAGCGGTAAGACAGGCTTGAATGGTGAACACAATCACATTATTGAATATAGCTTAAAGCTTGATTCTAACCCAGAGTTTACATCGTCTGTTCTTGTTGCATATGCTCGTGCTGTATATAAGATGAATTCAGAGGGAATGTACGGCTGTAAAACAGTTTTTGATGTAGCTCCTGCATATCTTTCACCAAATTCGGGTGAAGATTTAAGAAAGAGATTGTTATAAAATTTTAAAAAAATCCACTCGCTATATGAGTGGATATTTTTTTACAAATAAAATCCAAAAAATTTTATAAAAGTCTTTAATTTTTCCTGAAAAAGTAGTATAATAAATTTAAGTATGTCATTTTTGAGGAGGTATGCTATGAAAAAGCATAACTTTAGTGTAAATCTAAGTGAAATAATAAAGGAATTTCATTTGAATGTTTTAAATGAGATTGAAGATTATGAAAAAATTAAAGTTGTAAATAATGAAATAAACAGACCAAGTCTGCAAATTGCAGGTTTTTTTGATTATTTTGATAATACAAGACTTCAGATAATAGGTATGGTTGAAACAACATACCTGCAGAGAATGACACCAGAAAAACGCAGTGAAGCACTTGAAGCGCTTTTTGAGAGGAAAATACCTGCTATTATAGTATCTCGTGGTATTACTCCTTCTGCAGAGCTTGTTGAGCTTGCTACAAAGTATAACACGCCTGTACTGCAGACAAACGAGTCTACATCGAGATTTGTCAGTGGTCTTATAGCGTATCTTAATCTAATGCTTGCTGAACGTGTAACTATGCACGGTGTTCTGGTAGAAGTATATGGTGAAGGAATATTAATTCTTGGTGATAGCGGCGTAGGAAAGAGTGAAACAGCTATCGAGCTTGTTAAACGCGGTCACAGACTTGTTGCTGATGATGCTGTTGAGGTTAAAAAAGCATCGAATAAGGCGCTTGTTGGTAGCGCACCTGCTATTATAAGACATTTTATAGAGCTTCGCGGTATAGGAATTGTTGATGTAAAACGTATATTTGGTATGGGTGCTGTAAAAGATACAGAAAAGGTAGATATGGTTATTCATTTAGAGCCTTGGGAGGAACATAAACAGTATGACCGTCTTGGTATAACTACCGAATACGAGGAAATATTAGGAATAGATGTTCCTACGCTTACCATTCCGGTTAAGCCGGGCCGAAATCTTGCAATGATTGTTGAGGTTGCTGCTATGAATAACCGTCAAAAAAGAATGGGATATAATGCAGCAGAAGCGCTCAACAACAGACTAATGGACGAAATGGAAAACGGGGGAAGCGAAATTTGAATATAAAGACAGATTTGCATTGCCACACGCTTGTCAGTACACATGCATACAGCACCATACAGGAGTATGTAGATAAAGCGAATAAGTTAGGGCTTGAAATGATTGCGATTACCGACCACGGGTATGGAATAGAAGATTCTCCGCATAGATGGCATTTTAGTGAAATGCATTCAATTGTGCCAAATATTATCGATGATGTATATGTTCTTCATGGCGTTGAAGCAAATATTATGTCGCACGATGGCAAGATTGATATTAGCGAAAAAATTTTAAAATCACTTAACTGGGTTATAGCGAGTTATCATATCCATTGTATTGAGCCTGCATCTTTGGAAGAACACACAAACGCATATCTTAACATTATGGAAAATAAATATGTTGATGTTATTGGACATAGTGGGTCAACAGATTATGTTTTTGATTATGAAAAAGTCATTAAAAAGGCCGCTGAATATAATAAGATTATAGAAATTAACGAAAAAACTTTTTCGACTCGAAAAGAAAGTATTGAGAATTGCGTTAAAATAGCAAAGTTATGTAAAAAATATGGTGTGAAGATAACAGTTGATTCGGATTCGCATTTTACATCGAGTCTGGGATATTATCCTAATTCTTTAAAAATGCTAGATGAAATAAAGTTTCCGGAAGAGTTGATTGTAAATTTAAATGCTAATCGTGTTATAGAATATATAAATCAAAGAAAAGATAGAAGAAAGCTAAACATCTAATAAAAACAAGGAGATTTGATATGTATATTGGAGTGGATTTAGGCGGAACAGCAATTAAGATTGGTATAGTTGATGAAGAGGGAAACATTGTTGTAAAAGGCAGTGTTCCAACAAGGGCTAAAGAAGGCTACGAGGCTATTGTAAAAGATATGTCTGAGCTTATTTGCACTCTCCTTACAGATAGCAATATAACAATAAATGAAATAAAATCTATAGGTATAGGTGCACCGGGAGCTGTTGACAATAAAAACGGTATTGTAAAGCACTTGGAAAATATTCCTATGAGGAATGCACCTGTTCGTAATGAAATGAACAAGTATTTTGATGTACCTGTTTATATAGATAATGACGCAAATTGCGCTGCGCTAGGTGAATTTTATGCGTTAGACGATAAAGAAATTCAATGCTTTGTTGCTATCACTTTAGGAACAGGCGTGGGAAGCGGCATTATTATTAACAAAAAAATATATACCGGTTTTAATGGGGTTGCAGGCGAATTTGGTCACACATCGATTGATAAAAATGGAATAGAATGCAAATGCGGTAGAAAAGGTTGTTGGGAAAATTATGCATCAGCTACTGGCCTTATCAGGGAAAGCGAAAAAAGTGCAAGCGAGCATCCTGATTCACTTCTAGCTAAATTTATTTCTGCTAACGGAGGAAAATCAAATGGAAAAATACCGTTTGATGCAGCTAAATCGGGTGATAAAACAGGTGTGAAAGTTGTAAATGATTATATCGAAAACATTTCTATTGGACTTGTTAATGTTATTAATATTCTTCGTCCGGAAATAATTGTTATAGGCGGTGGAATATCATATGAAGGAGAATATATTTTACAACCGATTAAAGACTATGTTTATGATCAGGTATATGCGAAGGAATGTACTGAAAAAACAGACATTCGTATAGCAAAACTCAGAAATGATGCGGGTATTATTGGAGCAGCTTTTCTTGGTAAATAATATATGGGGGTATAAGGTTTGGATATTAATAAATGCCTATGTGAATTTATTGCAAGCGAATTAATTTTGATAAATGAACCTATGAAAAATCACACATCATTTAAAATTGGTGGCAAGGCAGATTATCTTGTTTTGCCAAACACTAACGAGCAAATACTGAATATACGGAATTTTTGTGTTGAAAATGATGTGCCATTGTACGTGATTGGTAATGGCTCAAATCTCCTTATAAGCGATAACGGACTTCGTGGAGTTGTAATGAAATTAAGTAAAAATTTTTCTGACTGCACCATTGATAACAATATTATTACAGCGCAATCGGGTATATTATTATCGAAACTTGCGAATATTGCTATGAATAATTCTTTGACAGGTTTGGAATTTGCGTCAGGAATTCCGGGTTCGCTTGGAGGCGCGGTATATATGAATGCCGGTGCTTATGATGGTGAAATGAAAGATGTAGTTGTTTCCACGAAGTATATAGACAAAAATGGTACAATTTGTACAGTTTATGATGATGAGCATAAATTTTCATATAGGCACAGTACTTTTGGCGAAAATGATATTATTTTAGAATGTACTATGAAACTTAAACAGGGTGAAAAGGAAGATATTGGCGCCTATATGCGAGAGTTGAACTCCAGAAGAAAAGAAAAACAACCTCTAGAGTATCCTAGTGCAGGCAGTACATTTAAAAGACCTAATGGATATTTCGCTGCAAAGCTCATTGATGATTGTGGACTTAGGGGGCATAAAATCGGCGGTGCAATGGTTTCTGAAAAGCATTGTGGTTTTGTCATCAATGCAGATAATGCAACTTGCGATGATGTTCTTAAATTAATGGAACATATAAAAAATGTTGTTATGCAAAAATATGGGGTAGAACTTGAAGCTGAAGTTAGGTTTTTAGGCTGATTATATAATTTAAATGATATATAGAGGGGGAGATGGTATGTCATTTTCTTCTGATACAAAACTGGAGATTATAAAAAATGAAACAACTAAGAAATGCTGTGCAACTGCAGAACTTCTAGCTATCGTGTGTTTTGGCGGAGCTGTAATAAAAAAAGAAACAGGTTATGTTTTGCAGATTAACACTGAAAATGCCAAAATAGCACGCAGAATTTACAATTTAATAAAATTTATATTTAATATAAATGCGAAGATAAATGTTTATAAAAAAACCATTAAAACTACTAGTTACTCTGTATTGGTTGATGACGATTTACATATAAAAGAAATTCTCAAAACTTTTAAGCTTCTAGACGAAGACGATTTGCTTGATAGTTTTTTAAGCTTTAAAATATATGACGGAATTGTAGATAGAATTTGTTGTAAAAAATCATTTATCCGAGGCGCTTTTTTGATGAGTGGATCGCTTAGTAATCCTGAAAAAAATTATCATCTCGAATTCGTTACACATCGTTTTAACATAAGTAATGATTTTATAAAAATATTAAGTGATATGGACCTTGTTCCAAAGTCGATAGTAAGAAAATCAAATTATGTGTTGTATTTTAAAAGCAGCGAAATGATAAGTGATGTTTTAACGATTCTTGGCGCAGTTAACGCTGTGTGGGAGATACAAAATATTAAGATTGTAAAGGAAATTAGAAATAATTCAAATAGAGTGTACAATTTTGAAGATGCAAATATGAACAAAACAATTGATGCATCAACAAAGCAGCGTATGTGTATAGAAAAAATAAATGAAGCAGGCAAAATGGATGAATTGCCGCCGTTACTTAGAGAGATAGCGTTGTTAAGGCTCGAAAACAGTGAATGTTCACTTAAAGAACTTGGGGAAATGCTTACTCCGCCAATTAGCAAATCCGGTGTAAATCATAGGCTTAGAAAATTGCAGGAATTTGCTGATAAACTATAATAATATAGCATTTAAATAAAATATA
>JAZQHY010000043.1:0-53483 GCA_045540815.1 Clostridia bacterium
AGCCCTATAATAATAACTACTAAATAATTTAATTATATATTTATTTATATATAAAATAAATTTTTAAGTTCGGAGGAAAGTTAAATGAAATTTACTTGTGATAAAAATGTTCTTTTAGAATCTTTAAACATTGTTTGCAAAGCAGCAAGCCAGAATTCTAACCTTGAACTTCTAAAGGGTATAAAGATAGAAGCAAATGAAAATCTATGTCTTACAGGTACAGACCTTGAGATTTCTATACAGAGCATGATAAATGCTCAGGTCCTTGATAAAGGAAGTATAGTTTTGGATTCAAGAATATTTCCTGAAATTATAAGAAAGCTGCCAGACGGAATAATGACATTTGTTTCAAATGGAAATAGTGTTGATATACTTTCTAAATCTATGAAATTTTCTATTCAGGGAATTTCATCAGAAGGTTATCCAGAGGTAAGAAAGATAGAAGATGGAAATAAAATAAAAATTCATTCTAAATCTCTTAAGGATATAATAAAGAAAACAATTTTTGCTACTTGTATAAATGAGGCAAGACCTGTCCTATCAGGTGCAAAAGTTGAGGTATCAGGAAGCTTAATATCTATGATAGCTCTTGACGGAACAAGACTTGCGGTAAAATCAGAAATAATTCCGGAAACAGGTTTATCTGGTCTGGAATTTATAATTCCAGGAAGAACTCTAAATGAGCTTTTAAAGGTATTAAAGGATGACGAAACAGAGGTAAACATAATTATACTTGAAAACAATGTAATGTTCCAGTTTGAAAATTATGTACTTACTTCAAGACTTCTTGAAGGAGAGTTTTTGGATTATACAAAAACTATCCCAACAGACTGCAGGATAAAATTAAAGCTTAATACAAAAGAGCTTACTGACACGGTAGAGAGAGCATCTATTATAATAAATTTTGATGACCCTAAGAAAATTCCTGTGATATTTGATATAAAAAATTCTTGTATAAATGTAGATTGTTTTTCAAAATTCGGTGATTTTCACGAGGAAATAGAAATACAAGAATCAGGGGAGATAAAGATAGGTATAAGAAGTAAACTGCTTTTAGATGCACTTAAATCTATTGATGATAATGAGGTTATTATGGAGCTTACATCAGACCTTGGACCTTGTGTACTTAAGCCTGTAGAAGGAAAAGGATTTTTGTATATGGTGCTTCCTGTAAGATTAAGAGGATAAAAAAGAGGGAAAAATATGGTAGAGAAAATAAAAATAACCACACCTTTTATAAAGCTTGACCAGTTTTTAAAGTTCGCAGGAATTGTAGAAATGGGAGCTGATGCGAAAATTTTAGTTCAGGAAGGTTACGTAAAGGTAAACGGAGAAACTGAAACAAGACGCGGAAAAAAACTCGTTTCAGGAGACAAGGTGTTTATAGATTTTGAGGGACAGCAGTTTTCATTGGAAGTTGAATAGTAATGAATATAAAAAATATCTATGTTGAAAATTTTAGAAATCTTGAAAATCAATCGCTTAAATTTACAGACGGAGTAAATGTTTTATATGGGCTAAACGGACAGGGAAAGACAAATATTATTGAGGCTGTATATTACTTTTGTAACGGAAAGTCGTTTCGTGCTCTTAAAGATAAAGAGGTTGTAAAGTTTGGAGAAGAAAAAAGCAGAATAAAAATAGAATTTGATGCTTTTGGAAGAGAAAACAAAGGTGAAATTTATATTTTTGATAAGAAAAATATAAAATTAAACGACATTCCTATAAAAAAACTTTCTGAGATACTTGGTTTTTTAAATATAGTTATATTTACTCCTGAGCATTTAAACCTTATAAAATCAGGACCGAATGAAAGAAGAAAGTTTTTAGACACTTTCATAAGTCAGCTAAAGCCTGTGTATTTTAAAACACTTGTGGATTATTACAAGGTGATAAAACAAAAAAATATTATACTAAAATCAAATGATAAGTTGATGATAGAAACACTAGATATTTGGGATGAAAAGCTATCTGAATACGGAACACAGATTTATAAATACAGAAAATACTTTTTAGAAAAGCTATCTGATTATCTTTCAGTTATTCAAGCAGATATTACCGAGAAAAAAGAAGATATAAAGATAAATTTTGTAACGAGTGTAAAAGGTGATTATTTAGATAAAGAAAATTTTTTAAATCAGCTTATAAAAAACAGACAGAGAGAATTAGAATATAAAATGGCTCTCATAGGACCTCACAGAGATGATTTTGAATTTTTGATAAATGAAAAAAATTTAAAATTATATGGGTCACAGGGACAGCAAAGAACAGCAGTATTAGCTGTGAAAATGGCTGAATGTGAAATTATAAAAGAAATAAAAAACGAATATCCTGTACTACTTTTAGATGATATAATGAGCGAACTTGATATAAACAGAAGAAAGTATCTTTTAGAAAAAATAAAAAATTTTCAGGTGATAATTACCTGTACAAACAGTGACAGTGTGCAGGCTGATAATATGAAGGTTTACAGGATAAACAAGGGTAAGGCAATTTGTGAAACAAATTAAAAATTTTTAGTTCTAAAAAATTTTTAATAAAACCCCCGAAGGGGAAAAAAGGAGAAATATATTTGTTTTTGCACATAGGCGGAGATTATACCATTCACACAAAAAATATAATAGCCATTATGGACCTTGATACATCTACTGTGTCAAAAATTTCGAGAGAGTTTTTGGATAGGGTGCAAAGGGAAAATGAGGTTATTAACGTGTCCGACGAGGACTTGCCAAAATCGTATATAGTATGTGAGGAAAATGGAAAAACCACAGTTTATATTTCGCCTATATCATCTTCAACTCTACTTAAGAGAAAAAATAATGATTTTAATAAATTGATATAGTTAGATATAAAATAATTTTTGTATAAAACACCATAAAGAAATTGGGAGGATAATTATGCCAAACAACACAAATTATGATGAAAGTCAAATACAGGTATTAGAAGGTCTGGAAGCGGTTCGTAAAAGACCAGGTATGTACATAGGTTCTACATCGGCAAGGGGTCTTCACCACCTTGTTTATGAGATTGTGGACAACTCTATAGACGAGGCGCTTGCAGGATACTGTACAAAGATAACAGTTTCACTAAATAAAGACGGCTCGGTTACTGTAGCCGATAACGGACGTGGTATGCCTCACGGTATTCATCCAAAGATGGGCATATCTACTATCGATGTAATATTTACAGTTCTTCATGCGGGCGGTAAATTCGGCGGTGGAGGATATAAGGTATCAGGAGGTCTTCACGGCGTTGGTGCGTCGGTTGTTAATGCACTTTCGACTAAGCTTGAAGTACACGTTCACGACGGAGAAAACATTTGGTATCAGTCGTATAAAAGAGGTGTGCCTCAGGGTGAAGTAAGTAAGGTTGGTAAAACCGACCATACAGGAACAGAGGTTACTTTCTGGGCAGACGGAGATATATTTGAAACTACAGAATATGAATATGATGTTTTATTAAAAAGACTTAGAGAACAGGCATTTCTAAATGGTGGTATTAGAATAGTATTTGAGGACCTTCGAGGTGAGAACAAAGTATCGGAAGAACTTCACTACGAAGGTGGTATAAAGAACTTTGTTTCTTACCTTTTTAATGATAAAAAGTCACGTAAAGACTCTCTTGAAATGACTCACGAAAACGTAATTTACGTTAGCGGTGAGAGAGAAGGTTCAATGGCGGAGGTTGCTCTTCAGTGGAACAACGGTTATGACGAAGTAATTGAGTCGTTTGCAAATAACATTTCCACAACTGAAGGCGGTACTCACGAAACAGGCTTTAAATCCGCACTTACAAAGGTTTTAGTAGATTATGCAAGAAAATATAAAATACTTAAAGACAACGAGGAATTAACAGGTGAAGATGTACGTGAAGGTATGATAGCGGTTATATCTGTTAAGCTTGAAGAACCACAGTTTGAAGGACAGACCAAGACAAAGCTTGGAAACTCTGAAATGCGTTCTCTTGTAGAGTCTATGGTAAAAGAAAAGCTTGCAGATTTCTTAGAAGAAAACCCTCCTGTAGCACGTGCTATACTTGAAAAAGCACTTCTTGCATCGCGTGCAAGACTTGCTGCAAGAAAAGCAAGAGAGGCAACAAGAAAAACTCCTCTTGGCTCAAGCACATTACCTGGAAAATTAACAGACTGTATAGTAAAAGACCCTACAAAGACAGAAATATACATCGTCGAGGGAGATTCGGCGGGAGGCTCGGCAAAAAACGGCCGTGACAGTAAGTATCAGGCGATACTACCGCTTTGGGGTAAGATGCTAAACGTTGAAAAAGCGCGTGCCGACAAGGTTTATGGAAACGATAAATTAACCCCTGTTATTCAGGCACTTGGCACAGGTATAGCAGGAGAATTCAATATCGAAAAACTAAGATATGATAAAGTAATAATAATGGCCGATGCCGACGTTGACGGTGCTCATATACAAACACTGCTTTTAACCTTCTTCTTTAGATTTATGACACCGCTTATCGAAACAGGTCATATATACCTTGCAAAACCGCCTCTATACAAATTAACTAGGGGTAAAAAGCAGAGAGTGGCATTTTCTGACGAAGAAAGAGATGCTATAAGTGAAGAATTAAAAGACGGCGATGCAAATGCAAAGGTTGACATAAGCCGTTACAAAGGTCTTGGTGAGATGAACCCAGAGGAACTTTGGGAAACCACTATGGACCCTAAAAACAGAGTTTTACTTAAGGTAACACTTGAAGATGCCGAAAGAGCAGACCAGATATTCAGTGTACTTATGGGCGACGAGGTTGAGCCTCGAAGAATTTTCATAGAAGAAAATGCCCAGTATGTAACTAATCTTGATGTATAGTAAATAAATAAAGACAGTGTGTGTTTACGTGTAAAAATGGACAGCGGAAGGCAGACGTGAAAGTAATGATGGTTATAGTTTCGGGTCGTCGACAAGCGCCGACCCCTACAACGTGATTAGAGTTTGTGTCTGCCAATACACAAAACTGCTTATTTGAATATAGTAGCATTGGTAATTTTTATCACGGGAATACACAGTGGCTTATATAAATATATCATGCAATGGAGCACTGAAGAAAGGAAATATTTAAAATGGCGAAACATAAAAATTATGAAGACTCACATTTTGAAGAGTATTTTGATACACAGACGATAGTTGATGTAGACATAGAACAGAGAATGAAAGAGGCGTTTATCGACTACGCTATGAGCGTTATCGTAAGCCGTGCGCTTCCTGACGTTCGTGACGGTTTAAAGCCAGTTCACAGAAGAATACTTTATTCTATGTACGAAGAGCATCTAACTCACGACAAGCCGTTCTTTAAATCGGCGACTACTGTCGGTAACGTAATCGGTAGATATCATCCGCACGGTGACGCATCGGTTTATGATGCTATGGTTAGAATGGCGCAGGATTTCTCTATGAGATATCCATTAGTTGACGGTCACGGAAACTTTGGTTCGGTGGACGGTGACCCTCCTGCTGCATACCGTTATACAGAAGCGCGTATGAGCAAACTTTCAAACACTATGCTTGAAAACATCGAGAAAAACACAGTTGACTTTGCACCGAACTTCGATGAAAAGAGAAAAGAACCGCTTGTTCTTCCTACACGTATTCCTACACTACTTATAAATGGTAGCTCGGGTATAGCGGTTGGTATGGCTACAAACATTCCTCCGCACAACTTAACAGAAGTTCTAGACGGCGTTATAGCACAGATAGACAACCCTGATATAGACGTGGAAGGACTTATGGAGTACATAAAGGGTCCGGACTTCCCAACAAAAGCATCAATAATGGGACTTAGCGGTATAAGAAGCGCGTACCAGACAGGTAAGGGAAAGATTATCGTTCGTGCAAAATGTGAGATAGAGGAGCACAAAGACGGCACAGCATCTATCATCGTTACTGAGCTTCCATATCAGGTAAACAAGAAAATGCTTGTTGAGTCTATTGCCGATTTAGTTAAAGATAAGAAAATAGAAGGACTATCCGACATCGACGACCATTCATCTGACCGTGTTGGAATTAGACTTGAAATATTCCTAAAAAGAGATGCAAACCCACAGGTAGTGTTAAATCAGCTTTACAAATACACTCGCCTTCAGGACAGCTTCTCTATAAATATGATTGCCATAAACGACGGTAAACCTCAGACTCTTGGTCTAAAAGAAATACTTGCAAAATTTATCTCATTCCAGGAAGAAATAGTTACCCGCCGTACAAAATACGACCTTGAAAAAGCCGAGGCGAGAATGCACATATTGGAGGGCTTACGTATTGCCCTTGCAAATATCGATGCGGTTATCGAAACCATCAGAAATTCGTACGACGATGCGAAGGAAAGACTGATGGAGAGATTTGGTTTCTCGGAAATTCAGGCACAGAGCGTACTTGATATGCGTCTTGCACAGCTCCAGAAACTAAACGGCGAGAAGATTGACGAAGAGTTTGATATGCTAAAAGCTCTTACTGATGAATACAAAGCACTTCTTGGCGACAGAAATATCCTTATGGAAAAAATCAAGGAAGAACTATTGCAGATTCGCGACAAATACGGCGACGAAAGACTTACATCTATCGAGCCTGCTATTGATTTTATAGAAGATGAGGACTTAATCGAACGTGAGGATTGTGTTATCACTATGACTCATTTCGGTTATGTAAAACGTCTTCCTACTGCTACTTACAAGGCACAGCACAGAGGAGGCCGAGGCATATCGGGACTTTCTACACGTGAGGAAGATTTTGTAGAGAAGATATTTACTGCATCATCGCACGACTTTTTACTATTCTTCACAAACAAGGGCAGAATGTACAAGATAAAAGCCTACAGAATAGCCGAGGCTAGCCGTCAGGCAAAGGGTACTGCTATAGTTAACCTTATCCCTATAGAGTCTGACGAAAAGGTTACTGCTATTATCCCTGTACCTGAGTTTGAAGAGGGCAAGTACTTAACAATGGTTACAAAGCAGGGCTTTGTGAAGAAAACTAACCTTATGGATTACTCAAACAACCGTAAGGGCGGTATTATTGCAATTGGCCTTAGAGAAGATGACGAGCTTATAAGCGTTGACATCACCGACGGAAATTCAAACATCATTATCGGTACAAAAGAGGGTATGTGTATCCGCTTTAACGAGCAAGATGTTCGTCCTATGGGACGTGGCGCTACAGGCGTTATCGGCGTAAGGTTAAAATATGCAGATGACTACGTTGTAGGTGCATCTGTTTGCGAGGACGACAAGACAATCCTAACTGTTACTGAAAATGGCTACGGCAAAAAGACAAAGATTTCTGAATTTAAGGTTCAGAACCGTGGCGGTCAGGGTGTAACAGGCTACAAACTTACTGACAAGACAGGTAAGGTTGCGGGCATCAGCATAGTTGACAATTCTATAGATATAATGCTTATCACATCGGAAGGTGTTATCATAAGAATGGCAACTGACGAGATAAGTGAGTTTGGCAGAGTTACTCAGGGCGTAAGACTTATGAAGCTTGCCGACGGAGTAAACGTGGTTTCTATCGCTCCTGCGTCGAAGGAAGACGAGGAAGGCGCAGAGGAAACAACAGAAGAATAAAATAAAACTTTAAAGGACGTGCACTAAAGCGCGTCCTTTTTTGTTTTGTGTGAAGCCATCGTGTATCCAGTTATAATTTTATGTCTCCGACGGGGCATTTTGGGCGGCAAAATGCCGAAACCCGCCGGGGGTTCCGATTCCCCCGGCCCCCTAAAACGGTCTGGGACACCCCAAACCCCAAAACATAGAAACGAAACAAAACCGCTACCATCAGTATTGTGCGACAATGTGTGTTTCCGAGTAAAAACGTACAGCGGACGGCAGACAAAGGTATAATATTGTTATTCACTTCGGAAGGAGCAAACCTCTTCCCTACGAAGTCATTTTATTCTGCGTCTGCCAATGTGTAAGATTTTAATTTTTAATAATAGTAGCATTGGGAGTTTTTATCTCGGGAATAAACATTGGCGGACAGATGTTACTGAGATATATAAACTTTTTCACTATTTTTGTCGAAAAATCATATAATCTATTGGGGGTGATTATATGATAACAGTTCCGTATGACAGGCAAAGTGCAGTTAGGTACGCACTTCGCTGGGCGCTTTCGAGAAACCCTGAATATTACAGCTATTCAGGGTTAGGCGGTGACTGTACAAACTTCGTGTCACAGTGTGTATATGCCGGGGCGGGTGTAATGAATTATACGCCTGACTTTGGCTGGTATTATATAGATGCAAATGACAAATCTCCATCGTGGACGGGCGTTGAATATTTTTATAACTTTATGACTACCAATGAGGGGATTGGGCCTTTTGGCATAGAAACCGATATTACAAATCTCGTTCCAGGTGATGTAATTCAGCTTGGCAGAGAGTCAGGCGACTTTTACCATACTCTTATATTAACCGCTATAAGACGTGATATTTTCGGCAGAAGATACTACATCTGCGCGCACTCGGAAGACTCGTACCAAAGAAATCTAAACACGTATGATTATGCTATGAGAAGGTGCATACACATCCTTGGCGTGCGAAAGGAAAACGGAGAGGGTATGTGATGTAGAGTGATTTATAAATAAATTATTGAGTTTTTGGTTAAAATATGGTAAAATAAATTAATTATATGTTATTTGTAGGACCGGCGTCATTGAAGGTCTGCAATGTAAATATTATCATTTAACAGGGAGCGCAAAAGATGAGCAAGGTAATAGATTTTCATACACATTGTTTTCCTGAAAAGATTGCCCAGAGGGCTATTAAAAACCTTCAGTATTCGGCAGGAGGAATAGAAAATTACACAGATGGAACGGCAGAGGGTCTTCTTAATATAATGAAAAAAAGCGGTGTGGATAAAAGTGTGGTTTTAAGCATAGCTACCAATCCCACACAGCAAAAAAACGTTAACGACCACGCAGCAATGCTAAATTCAGATAACCTGATATGCTTTGGCTCGGTACACCCTGATGCACCTGATGCGATTGACGAGCTTGAACGCATTAAGGCGTTAGGACTAAAGGGAGTAAAGCTTCACCCTGAGTATCAGGAATTTTTTGTTGACGACGAAAAAATGAAGCCTATATATAAGAAGATTTCAGAGCTTGGTCTTATAACCATTTTTCACGCAGGCAGCGACCTTGGCTTTGATGCGCCGTTTAAGGCGATGCCGGGTGGAATTGCAAAGGCATTAAAATGGTTTGACACACCTGTAGTTGCAGCGCATTGGGGAGGTATAAGATTTTACGAGGACGTGTTTAAGCATTTGGTAGGCAAAGACATCTATATGGATATATCTTGGGGATGCGGAAGCATACCAAGGAAGATGGCTATGCGTATGATAGAAATGCACGGCGCGGATAAATTCTTATTTGGCTCTGACCTTCCGTGGAGCGACCCTGCAAGAGATTTAAGGTTTGTAGATACGCTAGAATTAGCAGACGGTGACAAGGACAAGATACTTTATAAAAACGCAGAAAAACTACTTGAAATATAAATAAATATTAAGCAAACAAAAACCCCTATCTCACACGAGATAGGGGTTAATCTTTTTACTAATTATTCAATCAGTTAATGATTGTCATTTCAGTTTCTTTATCGAAGATATGAATCTTGTTAGCATCAAATGCTACATCGATAACATCGTTCATCTTAGCAGTAGTTCTAGGGTTAACTCTTGCTGTAATTGCGTTGCCTTCAATCTTTAGATATAGGTAAGTTTCAGCACCAAGAAGTTCTGTAACGTCAACGTCAGCTTTAACAACCATATCTGGGTTAGCAGCGATAAACGCTTCTTCATCGTGGATATCTTCAGGTCTGATACCGATAACAACTTCTTTGCCGTCGATGTCGATACCTTCAAGCTTAGCAGCCTTGCCTTCTGGAAGCTTAACTTTGCTGTTACCAAATGTTAGGTATACGCCGTCTTCTTTTTTATTAACAACTGCGTTTATGAAGTTCATCTGTGGGCTTCCGATAAAGCCTGCAACGAACATATTAGCTGGTTTTGAGTAAAGCTCGATAGGGCTTGCTACCTGCTGTACGAAACCGTCTTTCATAACGATGATTCTAGAACCCATTGTAAGAGCCTCTGTCTGGTCATGTGTAACGTAGATGAAGGTAGTTTCTAGTTTTTTATGAAGCTTGTTGATTTCTGTTCTCATCTGAACACGAAGCTTAGCATCAAGGTTTGATAGAGGTTCGTCCATAAGGAATACCTTTGGTTCACGAACGATAGCACGACCTAGAGCAACACGCTGTCTCTGACCGCCTGATAGTGCAGCAGGCTTTCTGTCAAGAAGGTGAGAGATGTCAAGAATCTTAGCAGCTTCTTCAACACGTCTTTTTATTTCATCCTTAGGAGTTTTTCTGATTTTAAGACCGAATGCCATATTTTCAAAAACTGACATATGAGGATATAGAGCGTAGTTCTGGAAAACCATCGCGATATCTCTGTCCTTTGGTGCCATATCGTTAACAAGCTTGCCGTCGATGTAAAGCTCGCCTTCAGAAATCTCTTCAAGACCTGCAATCATTCTAAGTGTAGTAGATTTACCACAACCAGAAGGACCAACAAGTACGATAAATTCTTTGTCTTCTATATCCAAGCAGAAGTCAGATACGGCAACAACTCCGCCTGCATATTTTTTGTAAATGTGATCTAATTTTAATCCAGCCATATTTAAGTACCTCCGTTTTTGTATTTTTTAGTTTTAAGACTTTGTAATTAAAATATTTTTACATACATATATGATACCACAAAATCTTCTTTAATGTAATGGTCAAATAACCAAAAAAAACTATGGTTATTTAGCAATTTTGCATAAAAGAAAACATCATATTGTGCTTCATTCAAAAAATATTCATATAATTAGTAGGTTTTGCACAATTAATTTATGATTTTTTGTGCGTTTTTTCTTCATTATTGTGTGTAAAAATTCAAAAAAGATAATGGTTTCAATATTTTTAGTGAATTTGCAAAAAAACCGCCGTATTTTTTGGCGGTTTTTACAACTTAAATTACAAATTTGGGTTTTTTAAAAGTTTGGATATTTCTTCGGTTGTAAGCTTTCTGCACTCGCCAAGCAAAAGGGAGTCATCTAAATACAGGCTTCCCATACGAATGCGCTTTAGATATACAACGGTTTTGCCTACCTTTTCAAACATACGCTTTACCTGATGAAATTTCCCCTCGCATATGGTGATTTTCGCCTCGGATATATCACCTGACGATACTATGCAGAGCTTTGACGGAAGTGATGTAAAGTCGCCAAGGTCAAGGCCGTTTTTAAAGGCTGAAATGTCGTCATCTGTGAGTTTTCCTTCCACGCGCGCGTAATACTCCTTTTCAACGTGCTTTTTTGGTGAAAGCATCTTGTGTGCGGTATCGCCGTCGTTAGTAAGGATAAGCATACCTTCTGTGTCGATATCAAGCCTTCCCGCAGGGAACAATCCATACCCCGAAAACTCGTTGGGGATAATATCAAGTACGGTTTTTTGATATCTGTCCTCTGTTGCACTGATATAGCCTGACGGCTTGTTCATCATTATATAAATGTATTTTTCATAGGTTACTTTTTTGCCTTTATAACACACCTCGTCGCTTTCAGGAGATATGTGTACAGCCCCATTTTTTATAACCTCACCGTTTACAGTTACCTCGCCCTTTTTTAATATAAGCTTTAATTCTCTTCTCGACGCCACCTGACAGTCGGAGAGCATTTTATCCAGTCTCATTTTATCACCTTTAAAAATTTTTGCGGAGAGTACAAATTGTAAAAGACAAAAATCCGCATATCTTTTTTGTTGAATTTAAAATAAAAATAATTAGTGTAAACCATTATACAATTTTATGTTTTCTATTTTAAAACAAAAAATCCTTCCAAAATGTTTGTTTTTATTCATAGTAAATCAAAAATCCTGAATAACAGCAAAAACGCACACCAAAACGCATTATATTTTCAACCAGGTTTACATAAGATTTTATCAAATTGTTTATTTTTTTAAAAAAATATCCACATATCAACACCCTTATCCACAAGTTTTTAGTTAAATAACTGCCATTTTTTAGAGTTATCCACAGGTTTGGCTGAAATTCCCGGTGGATTATGCGTTAGTTACAAAAAAAATAAAAATAGGGTTACATAATAGGTGTTATGGAAAGCTTAAATACATTTTCTGTAAAATTTATGTCGGATTTTATCGAAATTTTATGCAAAAAAATTTAATTATTCACTTGACAAAGATAAAAATATGAGTATAATCAAAGTAGAAGGTCAAAGATAGTCAAAGTCAAAAAGAGGTGTCTTAAAATGAAAATTAGTGATGTAATAGAAAGCTTTATTGGTGAAATGTTTTCATCGGACGATAGCATAGAATTAAAAAGAAATGAGCTTGCATCATATATAGGGTGTGTGCCGTCGCAGATAAACTATGTAATACAGACGCGTTTCACAACCGAGAGAGGATATATAGTTGAAAGCAGACGAGGCGGAGGCGGATATATAAAGATTACCAAGGTCAAAATGGATACGCAAAATCTTATAAGACATATGCTTGAAAGCCTAGGTGACCGTATGGACACGGGGACTTGTGAGGCGATAGTGGCAAATCTTTTGTCAAACAATATAATCGATGAAAAAAACGCAAAGATTATACTTGCCTCGTGTAGTGACAACACACTACGCACAGTAATTTCAAACAGCGATGCAAGAAACATCTTAAGATCGGTAATAATTAAAAATATACTTATTAATCTGGTGTAGGTCAAAGGAGATGATATATATGTTATGCTCAAACTGTAAAAAGAACACGGCAAATTTCTACTATAAATACAAGCACGGGAATGAAACAGTAGAGCTGCACCTCTGCGAAGAGTGTGCGAAAAAGCTTGGGTATATCGGGAGTGACAGTCATTCTATAGACTTTACTGATATGCTGTCAAACTTTTTCACCTTCCCTGCGCTAAAAACCAAAGCAGTTCCAATCATTAAATGTGAAAAATGCGGTGAAACGTATGAGGAATTTAAAAAGACAGGCAAGCTTGGTTGTGAAAAATGCTACGAAACGTTTAATGACACACTTGATTCAGTTCTCGGGAACATACAGACTTCCCTTTCTCATAAGGGTAAAATCCCCGGTGACAGAGGCGAGGAAATAGCAAAAACAAAGAAGATAAATTCACTAAAAGACGAGCTAAGAAAATGCATACTTGAAGAAAAATACGAAAAGGCTGCAGAGCTTCGTGATATTATAAAGAAAATGGAGTCAGGAGGCGATGAGTGATGGCAGTAAAATGGTTTGAAAAAGAGGGTTTTCGCGATGATGTGGTTATAAGCACAAGGGTGCGTCTTGCAAGAAACGTCGAGGGCTTTGCATTTCCAAGACGAATGAGCGAGGCTGATAGCAAAAGTCTTGCTGAAAAGGTGTCGGCAGTTTTAAAAGAAACAGGTTATGGCTTTGAAGAAACGGATATTGCATCTCTTTCGGAAATTCAGAAAAACTTTCTTTTAGAAGAGTACACCATAAGCAAAAACCTGTTTGACGGACAGCTTTCAAGAAAGGTGTTTACCGGAAATGATGGTCACGTGAGCATTATGCTAAACGAAGAGGACCATCTAAGACTTCAGTGCATTTATGCAGGATTTGAGCCTGACAAAGCATACGACCTTATAAACAAGGTGGATAACTTAATTAGCGGAAAGCTTTCGTATGCATTTTCCGAAAAATACGGGTACCTTACCACTTGCCCTACAAATGTCGGCACAGGTATGAGGGTATCGTTTATGCTTCACCTTCCTGCACTGTCTATGACGGGACACATTGACGAACTGTTTGCCGCTATAGGAAAGCTTGGTATAGCGGTGCGCGGTGTGTATGGCGAGGGAAGTAAATCTACAGGGCATATTTACCAGATTTCCAATCAGGTTACGCTGGGACTTGCAGAGGAAGAGATTATAGAAAAGCTTACCGAGGTGGTAAACAGAATTATCACTCAGGAAAAGGAGCTTAGAAATAAGATTTCAAAAGAAAACGGCATAGCATTTGCCGACAAGATAATGCGTTCATACGGCGTTTTAAAGTACGCATCGGTAATGAGTACAAGCGAGCTTTTGGAACTTCTTTCAAAGGTAAGACTTGGAATATCAATGGGCATGATAGAAGGTGTAAAGCTGTCAGACATTACAAATATAATGATTTCATCACGTCCCGCGCACATAATGAGCGGCGAAGAAAATGTTTTGTCTGCGTTTGAACGCGACGTAAAAAGGGCTAAACTTATAAAAGAGATACTTAAATAATTTGCTTGTATGATTTTAAAAGCGATTACTTAAAGGAGGAATAGTTTATGGATAACAGATTCAGCGAAAAATCAAAAGCTGCACTTTCCTGTGCGCACGAGGCTGCCACTGAACTTTCGAGCAGTTTTGTAGGAAGTGAGCATATCCTTTTAGGTATTATAAAAGAGGGTACTTCCATAGCGGCAAAGGCACTTTTTGAACAGGATATCACAGAAGAAAAGGTTAAAGAAAAGGTTAAGGAATATTCAAACCCTGCTGACACTATCGGCTTTATGCAGGCAAATCTTCCGTTAACTCCAAGAACAAAGACTATTATAGAATTAAGCTTTAACGAGTCAAGACGCACGCAGTCGGCGTACATTGGTCCGGAGCACATACTCCTTGCGATATTCAGAGAAGGCGAAAATATGGCGCTTAAAGTTCTTTACGAGCTAGGGCTTAACATAAACGATGCGGTGTCGTATATGTTTTCAGGTGCGGCAGGCGGAAACAGTAAAAAGGGCGGACAGAAGGACGCAAAACTCGAAAACCTCTCTCAGTTTGGTACAGATTTAACCGCACTTGCTCGTGAGGGCAAGTTTGACCCCGTTATAGGCAGAGATATGGAAATTGACAGGGTGGTACAGATACTTAGCCGTCGAACTAAAAACAATCCTTGCTTAATAGGTGAGCCGGGTGTTGGTAAAACCGCTATTGCAGAAGGTCTTGCGCAGAAGATTGCATCAGGAAAAATTCCTGATATATTAAAGGATAAGAGAATATTCTCGCTTGATTTGTCGGGTATGATAGCAGGTACAAAATACCGAGGCGAGTTTGAGGAAAGAATAAAAAAAGCACTTGACGAGGCGAAGGAAAATTCGGATATAATTTTATTTATCGACGAGGTGCACACATTAGTCGGTGCAGGCGCGGCAGAAGGTGCAATGGACGCGGCAAACATTTTAAAACCTCTGCTTGCACGAGGTGAACTGCAGATAATAGGTGCTACAACGCTTAATGAGTACAGAAAAAACATCGAAAAGGACTCAGCGCTTGAAAGACGTTTTCAGCCGATAACCGTTGGCGAGCCTACAGTCGACGAAACTATACAGATACTAAAGGGTATTCGTGACAAGTACGAGGCTCATCACAAGGTGGGCATTACAGACGAGGCTATCGATGCGGCGGCAAAGCTCTCTGCAAGATACATTACCGATAGATTTTTACCTGACAAGGCGATAGACTTGATAGACGAGGCGGCATCAAAGATGAGGCTAAAAACCTTTACCGCACCGCCTGATGTAAAGGAGCTTGAAAAACGCCTTGAGGAAATAGCCGCAAAGAAACAGGAAAGCATAAAAGCCGAAGAATTTGAAAAGGCGGCTAAGCTTCGCGACGAAGAAGAAGCTGTAAAAAAAGAGCTTGAGGAGAAAAAGTCAGGTTGGAAATCGGCAAGCGGTGATACAAATGTGCAGATAGGCGAAGACGAGATATGCGACGTTATATCGCAGTGGACAGGTATCCCCGTGAAAAAGCTTGCACAGGAGGACGCAGAGCGTCTTAAAAATATGGAAAACATTCTTCACCAGCGCGTTATCGGTCAGGACGAGGCTGTAAATGCGGTTGCAAAGGCGGTAAGACGAGGAAGAGTTGGATTAAAAGACCCTAAACGTCCTACAGGCTCGTTTATATTCCTAGGCCCTACAGGCGTGGGTAAGACAGAGCTTTGTAAGGCGCTTGCCGAGGCAATGTTTGGCGATGAAAATGCAATCATAAGAGTGGATATGTCGGAATATATGGATAAGCACAACGTGTCACGTCTTGTTGGCTCGCCTCCGGGATTTGTTGGTTACGAGGAAGGTGGACAGCTTACCGAAAAGGTACGCAGAAAGCCGTATTCGGTAGTGCTTTTTGACGAGATAGAAAAGGCGCATCCCGATGTGTTTAATATCCTACTCCAGATACTTGAGGACGGTATATTAACCGATTCACAGGGCAGAAGGGTTGATTTTAAAAACACGGTTATCATTATGACGTCAAACATTGGTGCAAGACTTATAACCGAAAAAGAGCGAAAGCTGGGTTTTGGCTCAGTTGAAAAAGAGAATGACACAAGCTATGAACAGGTTAAGGGAAACGTTGTCGGTGAGCTTAAGAAGATGTTCAGACCAGAGCTTTTAAACCGAATAGACGAGATAATAGTGTTTAGCCAGCTATCGGAGGAAAATATCGAAAGCATCACAAATCTAATGCTTTCTAACCTTAAAAAGCGAATGAAGGCGCTTGATATAAATGTTGAGTTTACCGATGCGCTTGTGAAATATCTTGCGAAAGAGGGCTTTGACATAGCCTATGGTGCAAGACCGCTAAGACGTGCTATTCAGTCAAAGGTTGAGGACTTTCTCGCAGACGAAATGCTGTCAAACGATTTAACCGGCAAGGATATCACGCTTGACGTGGAAGACGATAAGGTTGTAATAAGATAAATAAAAAAGGATGCGTTGTATATATCGCATCCTTTTTTGTGTCTATGACGAAACGTGGAGTAAGACAGGGTGTGTTTCCAACTTAGCTCGAATTTTGTTTGTCCACGCCGATGTGTATTCCCGTGATAAAACTCCCAATGCTACATTTGCTAAAACGGAATTTTCGTGAGTTGGCAGACACCGAGCAATAGCATATCAAAGGCTCCCTTGTGTAAAGGGAGCTGGCACCGAAGGTGACTGAGGGATTGAAGGTCTGCCGTCCGCTGTCCGTTTTTACACGGAAACACACACCATCGTGTCAAACTAATGTTGTGCTCTTTCCTGCAATCCAAAACAATTTTTAACTATTATGAATTTCTATATGCTTTGCTCCGCCGGTGCGAAGTATTTTTGCTACCTTTCCTGATGTGTCGGCATTTACGGGCATTGAAAATAGTACGCGCCCTTCCCTTAGCTGTTTTTCGTATCGGTATGCCGAAGGCTCGTGAATGCCTAAATCCATTACCGCGCTTATTATCGACCCCGACGAAGGGTCAGTCATAACCGATGATGCAGGTCCTACCGAGCCGACTATACCCATTCCCGGAACGGCTATCGATTTTAAATCAAACATAAAACCTGTCGACTGCCCTATATCACCTGCGTTTTCTAAAATACCGCTGGCATATCCTACCGAGCTTTCATCAAAATCGTTTCTTGTTATAAGCGATATCTCGCCTGATGCTATCCCGGAATTTCGTATTTCCTGACACGCGTTTGATGCGTAATCGTATGAATCAAATATCCCTGCTATAATTTTTTTCATATTGTTCACCTCAAAAAATTTTTCTTAGTTAGTGTTTCCAAAACGTGTGTTTAATATTTCTTGATTTGAGTGATTTTTTAGAGTATAATTAAGCTATCTTAATACATAAATTTGTATTGAGGTGAAAAAATGAATTTTGATAAGCTTGACTATGAAAAAATGATTAATTGCATTTTAAAACTTCAAAAAAAGCACAGACTTACCGAGGTGTATTCGGTTGGCAAAAGCGTAGAGGGCAGAGAGCTTTTGTGCATAAAATTCGGGAGAGGCAACAAAAAAATATTTTTAAACGGAGCGCATCACGCGCTTGAATGGATTACATCGTCACTTCTTGTGAGTTTTTCGTTTGATTTTTTAAATTCACTTGAAAATGCAAAATGTTTGTATGGCTATGACCTTAATAAAATTTACAAAAAGGTTAGCTTTTATATAATGCCTATGGTAAATCCCGACGGAGTAAATGTAGTGTTAAACGGGCTTGATGGTACAAATGAGTACCATAGGTTAATAAAAGAAATGTTAAACGGAAAAGACGTGAAAAAAATCTGGCAGGCAAATATACACGGAGTGGATTTAAACCACAATTATGATGCGTCGTTTTACAAGGGTAAAACACTTGAGATAGAAAACGGTGTGTTTGGCGCTGGACCTACACGTTTTTCGGGGGGAACGCCGTTTTCTGAGCCGGAAACGATATCGGTGCGTGATTTATTTGAAAAGGAATTGTTTAATCTGTCGCTTGCGTTTCATTCACAAGGCGAGGTTATATATTGGGATTATTACAATAAGTCGAAATATTTTGATATGGCTAAAAAACTCTCTGAAGTAAGCGGATATGAGCTTGACGAGGCAGGAGGGATAAGTTCCGTTTCAGGATTTAAGGATTGGGTAATAGACAAATACGAGGTACCTGCTTTTACAGTCGAGGTGGGAAAAGGCAAAAATCCAATTTCATTTTCACAGTTTTGCAAGGTAAAAGAGGACAATACAAAATTGATTTTGGAGGCGGCGAGTATAATACATTAGGTTTACATAACGCCGATTAATGAGAGTAAATAATATACGAAAGAAGGTGGTTGTATGAAAAATAAAGGCGTGATAGTATTAATAGTGATTGTTGCGGTGTTGGTGGGTGCATCAGCTGTTGTAAATATGTTTTCATACACGGCTACCGAGTATGCGCTTGATACTATGTGCACCATTACTGCGTATGGTTTTAATTCCAAAAATGCGGTGTTAGAGTCTGTAGAAACTCTTAAAAACCACGAAAATGAGATTAGCGTTCACAGGGAAAACTCAGCTGTTTCAAAGCTTAACCGCGAAAAGAGTACAGAGCTTGGAGAAAATTTGTATGGTATAATGAAAACTGCATTGAAGGTGTCGAACGATACAAATGGAGCGTTCGATATAACTGTAAAACCGCTGGTTGACTTGTGGAACATAAAGGGCGGTGGTCCTGTGCCAAGTGTGGAAGATATAACATATCGATTAAATTCGATATCATACAAAAATATACACTTGAGCAAAAATGATAATTTAGTAAAGCTTGTCGGTGAAGAAACGCAGATAGATTTAGGCGGTATTGCAAAGGGTTACTGTGCTGATAAGATAGCTGAAGTTTTAAAAAGTCACGGTATAAAGTCGGGACTTATCGACCTTGGCGGAAATGTGCGTACTATAGGAAAGAAAAAAGGAAAAGTGTGGAGAATTGGCATACAAGACCCCGACGGAGTGCGCGGAGAATATTTCGGCGTGCTTGATATATCCGATAAATGCGTTGTTACAAGCGGAGCATACGAGAGATATTTTGAGAAAAATGGCAAGGTATATCATCACATAATTGACCCACGCACAGGTTATCCTGCAGATACAGGCATCACAAGTGTAAGCATTATAGCGGATGACGGAGCAATAGCCGATGCGCTATCGACTGCGGTGTATGTACTGGGAATGGAAAAAGGCATTGAACTTTTAAACAGCGACAAATACAAAGATGTTGGATACATAATTACCGATAATAATCACAAGGTATATATAAGCGAAAACATAAATTTTGAAATTACAAGCGAAAGATACGCGGAGGAATAAAATATGAAAGATGTAATTATAATCGGAGGCGGGCCTGCAGGTCTTAATGCGGCACTTTACGCATCAAGAGCGGGGCTTGATACACTCTTAATAGAAAAAATGTTTGTCGGCGGTCAAGCTGCAACGACTGCATTTGTGGATAACTATATAGGTGTGGGCACAGGAATTGGCGGACCTGATTTGGTTATGAAAATGGAGTCGCAGGCAAAGGCTTTTGGTGCGGAAATTTCCTATGAAGAAGTGCTTGACTTAGAGCTTAAAGGCGATGTAAAAACAGTTAAAACCAAAAAGAACGAGTACAAGGCAAAGGCAGTAATACTCGCTATGGGAGCTACACCGAGAAAGCTTGGGATAGATAGCGAGGAGAAATTTTCAGGAAGGGGCGTGTCCTACTGCGCTACTTGCGACGGAGCATTTTACCGAGGTAAAGATGTATGTGTGATTGGCGGCGGAGATACTGCCGCAGAAGACGCAATATTTTTGTCTAATCTTTGTAGTACTGTGTATCTTATCCACAGGCGTGACGGCTTAAGAGCATCAAAGGCGCTTGCCGACGCGGTATTTGCAAAAGAAAATATAAAGATTTTATGGAATAGTCAGGTTGCATCTATCAACGGAGAAGCTGCAGTAGAAAGTGTAACACTTACGGGTGATACATCGAAAAATATCGATGTGAGTGGAGTGTTTGTTGCAGTGGGCACTGTTCCAAGTTCGGCTCTTGCTTATGGCAAGGTGGAATTAAACGAGCATAAATATATACTTACAGATGAAAAGATGCGCACAAACATAGAGGGTGTGTTTGCGGCAGGAGATATAGTACAAAAACCGCTAAGGCAGATTATAACGGCAGTTTCCGACGGTGCAATAGCGGCATACAGTGCACAGGAATATATATTGTCGAAAATATAAAAAACCCGTAAGTTTAAAAACTTACGGGTTTTTGTTTACCACAAAGAAGGCGGATATCCGTATTTCAATTTAAATGCTTTGCTAAAATACAAGGCATCTTCAAAGCCTGTTAATAATGCTACTTCGCCGATACTGTCAAATTCCCCGTTATCCAAAATAGCTTTTGCCTGTTCTAGTCTGCGGCTTAGTACGTATCTTTTGGGTGCAATACCAAATCTGGATAGAAACAATCTGCGAAAGTATGTATCTGAAATTCCACATAGTTTATGTAGTTTGCCTATTTTAAGGTCGGGGTCAAAAATGTGTTTTTCAAGATAATCAATTGCCGGCTCTAATGATAAAGTGGCTGAAATAATTTCATCTTTATTTATTTCTGCGAAGTGCGAAAGAAGCTCATATACAAGTGACATACATCTGCAGTGGCTGGCTGGAGTTTTTACTAACCAGCTTTTGTATATCCGTTCAAAAATATGATGCAGCTCTGTTTGTCCGTATATTGCGTAGGGACGAGCCTCGGTGTCAGGAAGGTCTCCTTCAAAATTTATAAGGATATAAGTTCCGGTTTCCTCTGTCATTTGCTCGGCAAAATATGTGGGACTGTTTGGCAGAAACAGAATATCCCCGGGTGACAGCACAAGTGTTTCACCTGCTACGTTGTAACGGATAGTTCCGGTAAGCCTCAAAATAAGTCTGTGCGGATAAGTTGAATGTGTGGTATTTGGGTTTGTAACACCTTTAATAACGCTAATAAGTTTTAAATTTTCTATATTTTCAAGCATATTATCACCATAAATATCATATCATAAGCCGATTTTCTTTTCAATATCTGTTTTAAAAATTCCATATAATTGTAATTTTTCCATTTACAATTATAGTGTGGGCGAGTATAGTTGGTGTGACAGGAATATTTAATTTGGAATTTAAACATAGGAGGATATATAATGTTTATTGTAATGCAACAGGTTCTTTTGCTGATTTTATTTGGGGCGGTGGGATATACCCTTTGCAAATCAGGAAAGGCAAAGCACGAGCACACAAAACTTTTATCGGTGCTTCAGGTGTACATATTTTTACCAGCTACTATAATTAACACTTTTTCTTCAAATTTTACAGTTAGTTATATCAGCGAAAAGTACTCACTGCTTATAGTTTCGGTGGTAATAACGATTATAATGATGATAGTTGGATATGTTTTGGCAGGACTTCTGGCAAAGAAATCATATCTTCAGTCGGTTTACCGTTATAGCCTTTCAGTGTCAAATTATGGATTTTTCGGTTATCCGCTTATAAGCGGGTTGTTTGGTGAGCTGATGCTTCAAAATGCAATGGTTTTTACTCTCCCGTTATCGTTATATGCCCACTCTGTCGGTTATGCGACACTTACCAAAACGAAATTTTCTTTTAAACGATTTTTAAATCCTGCAATTACTGCCAGCATCATCGGTGCTGTTATGGGACTGACAGGGATAAAGCTTCCATTTGTACTGGACAGTCTTGTGGATAAATCTGCCGCTTGTATGGCGCCTGTTGGAATGCTTCTTGCAGGTATGGTAGTGTCGGAGTTTAGCTTTGTATCGCTGATTAAGAAAAAAAGGAATTACATAGTAGCTGTACTAAGACTTTTGGTAATACCTTGTACCATTGCCGGATGCCTAAAACTTTTTGGCTTTGAAGAGATGGTGCTTACTGCACTTATGATGCATGCTATGCCGTGCGGATTAAATACCATTGTATTTCCGTGTCTGGTGGGGGAAGATTGCAGTACAGGGGCCTCGCTTACCCTTATTACAAGCCTTTTGGCATGTGTTACTGTGCCGATTTGTGTTGCTTTGTTTTCTTAATATAAAAAAGGAAGGTAGTATAAAATGAAAAAACGTATAGATGAGTTAATTAAAAACTACGAACAAGAGGTAATAAGGCACTATCAGTGGCTTCACGCACACCCTGAGCTATCAGGTCAGGAAAAGGAAAGCGCTGCTTATATAGCATCAGAGCTTAGGAAAATGGGTTTAGAACCTACTGAAAATGTAGGCGGATATGGTGTTACTGCTGTTATTAATGGTAAAGGCAACGGAAAATGCGTAGGCCTTCGTGCGGACTTTGACGCGCTACCTATCACGGAGTGCACAGGTCTTCCATATTCCTCGCAGAATCCAG
The DNA here is from genome assembly GCA_045540815.1 of Clostridia bacterium. Lineage (GTDB taxonomy): Bacteria > Bacillota > Clostridia > UMGS1810 > UMGS1810 > JAZQHR01. The sequence continues at coordinate 22,739 of JAZQHY010000043.1, forward strand.
GTGTAATGCATGCTTGCGGTCATGATGCACATGCGGCGATGCTTCTAGGTACGGCGCTTGTGTTAAACGAGCTTAAAGACGAATTTAACGGATGTGTAAAACTGGTTTTTCAGCCTGCTGAAGAAAATTCTATTGATTGCGGTGCTAAGAAGATGATAGCCGATGGAGCACTTGAAAATCCGCACGTTGACGCAATGATAGGACAGCACATTGATTGTTTGTCGGATACAGGTATGGTTTCTACTAAAACAGGCGTAATATCTGCCTCTTCGGACAGATTCTTTATCACTCTTGACGGACACGGCAGTCACGCTGCAAGACCGCATATGGGAGTTGATACAATTGTTGTAGGTGCACAGATAGTTTCTGCACTTCAGACTTTAGTTTCACGCAACGTAAATCCTATGGATAGTTCAGTTGTTACAATAGGTACATTTAACGGTGGTGAAAGATATAACGTTCTTGCAAATCACACAGAAATGCAGGGTACATGCCGTAACCACAATACTGCTGCTCGTGATATGATAGAAAAGAAAATGGAAAGCATAGTTAAAAGTATTGCGGAATCTATGGGTGCAAAATGTGATTTTCGTTATATAAGGGGATATTCTCCTGTTATAAATGCACCTGAAATGGTTGATATCGTTGAAGAAACTGTAGTGGAACTGTATGGCGAGGAAAAAGCAAATATTCCTAGTGAATCTACAATGGGCGGTGAGGATTTCTCGTTCTTTGCAGAAAAAGTGCCAAGCGTATACTACCGTACAGGTTGTCACAAGGTGGGAACACCGGTACTTTCTACTCACAACGAGCATTTAGTGGTGGATACTGAGTGCTTCCCTATTGGTATGAATGTTATGATAACAAGCGTTCTTAAGTATCTTGAAAGAAACTAATGCGTGAAAAAAGGAGACTACTATGAAAAATTTATTTTTAATTGGTGATTCTATAAGATTTGGGTCATACAACATTACCAAAAACAGTAACTTAAGTCCGGGTTACGGAGTTTATGTGAAAGAAAAGCTTGAGCGATTTGCAAATGTATATGCGCCTGACGAAAACTGTCGTTTTGCACAGTATACGCTAAGATATCTTCACGTATGGACAAAAGATGTTCCGTGTGAAGATATAGACGTTGTGCATTGGAATAACGGCTTATGGGACGTGCTTCGTTTGTATGGTGATGACCCATTAACACCGATAGATGTTTACGGCGATATGCTAAAACGTGTGTACAAGAGAATTCGTATGCTGTTCCCTAATGCAAAGGTTATTTTTGCCTTGTCTACACCTGTAGTTGAAGAATGGTCAAATCCTGAATTTTGCCGTTACAACCGCGAAATAGAGATGTACAACAAAAAAGCCGTAGAGGTTATGAACGAACTTGGCGTTGAGGTAAACGACCTTTACAGTATTGCGAAGGATTTTGATAACTCTCTTCATGCTGACTGGGTACATTATAGCGAGGAAGGCGCGAAAATACTTGCTGACGCGGTTATTCGTGCTTGCTATCCTGAAAAATAAACTGTGCATATAGGGGATTTGTCGAAAATAGTATAAAAACTTCTCTTGACTTATGAGCGGATTTGAAGTAAGATAATAAGGTACTTGTCTCCATAGCTCAGTAGGATAGAGCGACCGCCTCCTAAGCGGTAGGCCGGAGGTTCGATTCCTCTTGGGGACGCCAAAAAAAGACAACTTATCTTTTGATAAGTTGTCTTTTTTTATGAATATTAAAAGCCGGTGTGTATTCCCAAGATAAATACTACCAAAGCTACATTTTCGACATTGGTAGCACTTGTTCAGCGGCAGACACCAAAAGGTACCATAATGTAGGGAAGGGGCTTGCTCCTTCCGTTTAATAACAACATTATTTTTCTTTTGTCTGCCATCCGCCTGTCCGTATTTACTTGGAAACACACCCCGTCTTTTTATTTTACCACTATACACTTGTTTATTCCGTAGTATTTGAAATTTTCTATCGCCGTTTTGTCAATTTTTTCTCCGCAAACTACTATCGGTACGGCAGGAGGACACCCAACTGATGATAGCGCAAGTATTCGCCCTTCGCTTTTCTTTACCGATATCGTTTCGTTTGGAGAAAGCGCCGCATCTCGAATGCTCATTACCTTTTCAGGTATGCTCATTTTTGGCGGTTTTGTTTTTAGCGGTTTTCTTTTTGGCAGAGAGAAAAATGCATCTTCAATACGTCTTAATCCACCTATCCCTACGTCAGATGTCAGCATCAGCACCACATAGTCATTATCGTAAAATTCGCATACGATATTTTTCTTTGAAAGGTTTTCTTTCACCTCATAACCCGTATAGCCGTATGGCTTTGTGCCAACTGTAATTTTTAACGGCTCATTCCCTATGACATCATATCCATGTTCTGCAAGCCTTTCTTTGCATTTTCCTACTGCCATACAAAATCTTGACAGCTTAAATCGATAATCATCGTTAATATACGCGTTTACTGCGTCAAGCGACTGAAGTATAAGGTATGATGGACTTGTTGAGCCAAACATCGAAAGGGCAGTTTTGGCATTATCCGCAAACCATTTATCGATAGTTTTCGATATGTGTAAATACGCACCGCCTGTTATGACAGGAAGTGTTTTGTGTGCGGAATCACAGCACATATCTGCCCCCATATCCATTGGGTGTAATGATTTATTCAAAAATTTCAAATATGCTCCGTGCGCATTATCCACTAAAAATAATATGCCGTGTCTGTGGCACACATCTGCTATGCCCTTAATATCTGCCATATTCCCAAGATAATCGGGGGATGTTATGTAAACCGCAGTTGGTTTTTCAACCATAGCCTTTATCTTTTCGTTAAGACTATTAGCAGAAATGTCGCAAGAAAGATAGCTTTCACTGTTTTCTCCAAATAACCACTCCACCTCAAAATCAAGCATAGATGCAGTGTTAATAAACGTCTTGTGCGCGTTTCTCCCCGCAAGTATAAGCGGTTTTTTGCCATCTTTCTTTGTATAAAGCACGGCAAGGTAAAGCATTGCACGTATGCACAGCGACGAGCCTTCGGCAGAGTAAAATGTATTTGCGCCAAAGAGCGCACTTGCATTTTCTTCGCTTTTTTTAATTATTCCGTCAGCCTCATAAAGACTGTCAGCACCGTCAATTTCTGTTATATCAAGCTTTTCTACACCAAGAGGTCCGTTTCCCTTGTGACCCGGCATATGAAGTCTTAACGCGCCTTTTTCTGCGTAATTTCTCACAAAATCACAAATAGGGGTATCCATATTATCACCTCTATTATTCTCCATAAGCTCTGGAAACTGCCACCATTATGGCACATTCCATACGTTTTTTAAATAGCTCGCAACCGTATTTATACACGCCCTTAACAGAGCCTGTAGAATGATATGCGTTTGCCGCACAACCACCCGAACAGTATAGCTTTGCCCAGCAGTCACGGCATTCTTCTCTAGCGTATACGTTACACTCGGCAAAACAGTTTTGCACGTCAGGTTTTGTAACACCCTTCCATATATCACCAAGCTTAAATGCGTCGTCACCAACAAACTGATGGCAAGGGTATAAGTCCCCCCAAGGGGTAACCGCCATATATTCCGTTCCCGAGCCGCAACCTGAAATTCGCTTGTATATGCAAGGTCCGTCTTCCAAATCTATCATATAATGGTAGAATGTAAATGGTTTGCCATCCTTGTCGCGCTCTATCATAAGCTCAGCGAGCTTTTCGTACTGGTCGAGTACTATTGGTAAATCCGCCTCGGTAAGCTCCGACGGGTCGCCAGACGCACATACAACAGGCTCCATGCTTAGCTCGGTAAATCCAAGGTCGAGCATTGTTTTTATATCCTCTAAAAAGTCGGGATTTGCATGGGTGAAAGTTCCGCGCATATAGTAGTTTTTACCGCCACGCGCATTAACAAGCTTTTGGAATTTAGGGACAATCTTCTCCCAGCTACCATTTCCTGCGTAGTCCACTCTGAATCGGTCGTGGATTTCCTTTCGCCCGTCAAGGCTTAGTACGACATTGCTCATTTCCCTGTTTGCAAAATCAATCACATCGTCGTCAATAAGCACGCCGTTTGTGGTAAGTGTGAAACGGAAGTTTTTGTTCTTTTCCTTTTCGATGCTTCTTGCGTATGCAACAAGTTTCTTTACCACGTCAAAGTTCATCAGCGGTTCACCGCCAAAAAAGTCAACTTCAAGGTTACGTCTTGTGCCTGAATTTTCTATTAAAAAATCAAGCGCTCTCTTTCCTACCTCAAAGCTCATTACAGCCCTGTCGCCGTGATAGTTTCCCTGACTTGCAAAGCAGTATGAACAGTTTAGGTTGCAGGTGTGGGCAATGTGAAGGCATAGAGCCTTTACCACGCCTGACGTTTTCTGCTTTAGGTGGCCTGCCTTATCTTCAAATGTATCCTCGGCAAAAAGCATACCTTCGTTTTTTAGCTCTGCTACCTGATTGTAGCACTCTTCTATGTCATTTTCGGTAATGCCGTTAGTGTTTTTGTATTTTTCACTCATAGCGGTGATGACAGTATCTTTCTTGTTTTCCTCAAACATCTCTATAATGTCATATGCCACATCGTCCACCACGTGAACAGAGCCTGAAGAAATGTCAAGCACGATATTGTATCCGCCAAGCTTATACTGATGTATCATAAATTTACCTCTCTGTATTTAATAATGAACCCTTATCATCAAAGGCAATCGGATAAGTCTTTAACTTTTCGTGCCTTATTACGCAGGGTGTGTTTTATGTACACAAAAAATGCCGTCTTACGACGGCATTTTTATAATTATTTATCTTCTTTTTTATTTTCGCACTGCTGATTTGCGATACCGCAGCTTGTTTTACAAGCAGACTGGCAAGAAGTCTGGCATTCGCCGCAGCCGCCATTCTTCGCGCTGTCACACAGATTGCGTGTTTTAAGTGTTTTGATATGTTCCATAATGCAACCCTCCACTAAACTAAATAATTTATTAAATTATATCACGAGTCGGTTTTAAAGTCAACACAAATATACATTTTAGGAAGTAAAAGGGGTTATGTGTTGTTTTTTCTTCTGTAATGTTTATAAATCAAATAAGGTGAAATTGATATTCTCAATAAACCATAACAAAGCATAAAAATAATTTTAAAACAAAGAAAAAAGCATCGACACATAGTCGATGCTTTTTCTGGTGGGGGGAGGTGGATTCGAACCACCGAAATCATAGATAACAGATTTACAGTCTGCCCCCTTTGGCCACTCGGGAATCCCCCCATAAATGATTGGAGCTGGTGATAGGACTTGAACCTACAACCTGCTGATTACAAATCAGCTGCTCTGCCAATTGAGCTACACCAGCATATCGCATATTTAATTTTAGGTAATCATTTGGTGGGAACAATAGGGCTCGAACCTATGACCCTCTGCTTGTAAGGCAGATGCTCTCCCAGCTGAGCTATGCTCCCATAACAATGACCATTTTAACACACGCATTTTCACTTGTCAATACTTTTTTAAGAAAAATGGTGGTCGGGGTTGAGGGACTCGAACCCCCGGCCTCATGGTCCCAAACCACGCGCGCTACCAAACTGCGCTAAACCCCGATGCTTGTCTTTGACAATGCTTATTTATTATAATACACACTTTCCGCTTTAACAACTCTCAATATTGGGTGAAATTTAAAATTAACCATAAATATCTTTTTAATTCTTTGATTTACTCGAAATATCTCACTTTTTTAAAAAATATTTAAAAATTGCCGCAATAAATACAGCTATTCCAATATATCCAAAAAAGCTGTAAAGACTTGATATAAGCGCGGAAAAGCCAATTTGCGACGCCAAGGCTGACATAACGCATAAAAACGCACTTAATTTCCTATAAGAGATTTTAAAAATTTTATTTGCACTTTCAAGAAAAGCAAAGCCTGAAGATATTGCAGTTGTAAGCATTGCGGCAAAAAGAACAACGGGGTATGTATGCGATAAGCCATTACCGATATATGTTGCCACGTCCAGCATTGGAATTTCGTTGTACACTATATTTTTTTCAAATTTTACAAGGCTATACCATATAAAAAATGCCATTATACCGAGAATTGCCGCCGAAAAAAGCGAAATAAGGAAGATATCTTTTTTTGATTTTATAAAATCTTTCAGCCCTACAAGTACAGGTGTAAGTGAAAGAGTGTTGTAGCTTATGTATATAAGCGATGAAAAGAAAAAATTGTCGGTGATTTTTTTGAGCATATTAAAGCTTCCTGTGGGAAGTGTGGTATATGCCGATAAAATGCCTATTATTACGACAAAGACTATTATTACAGGCGTAAGAATGGCACCTGCATTTACGATGCCTGTCGCTTTTTTTGAAAAAACAAAAAAACAAACTGCGCTCATCAAAACCGCACCTACAATGTTTGGCACAGAGTGAGTTTGATGCACCACTTCGCCAAAGCCCGACAGCATTATCACAAAGGTTGAAAGGGAAAACAGCGCTACGGCTAGCTCAACAAACGGCGACAACTTTTGTGGAAGAATTTCGTTAAGGTAGCCTTTGTATGTGGATATATTTTTTCTTCGCATTGTATCTAGCAGGCAGAATAGGTAAACAAGTAGTAAAAGCGCAAATATTATTAGTCCAAAAATGCTTTTTTTGCCGTAAATGATAAAAAAGCTCATTATCTCCTGACCTGATGCAAAACCCGCACCAACAACCGTGCCGATAATACACAGGGCAACTTTAAACGGATTTTTAATAGAATTTCCCATAAAATCCCCCAAAATTACGAATATTTTCAAAGAAAAACTTGACAAAAACTTGACACGACTTTAAACTATATTATATATGTTTATTTTTAGGAGGACTTTTATATGCTAAACACAGAAAAGACTATGGAAAAAATCGTTTCTCTTTGCAAAGGCAGAGGTTACGTTTATCCGGGTTCTGAAATATATGGCGGACTAGCAAACACTTGGGATTACGGCCCTTTAGGTGTTGAATTCAAAAACAACGTTAAAAAAGCATGGTGGAAAAAATTCGTTCAGGAATCACCTTACAACGTAGGTCTTGACGCGGCTATCCTTATGAACCCGCAGACTTGGGTTGCATCAGGTCACGTAGGCGGTTTCAGCGACCCTCTAATGGACTGTAAGGAATGTAAGAGCAGATTTAGAGCGGATAAGCTTATAGAAGACTGGCATTTTGAAAAAGGCGAAACTATCGTTGTTGACGGTTGGTCAAACGAAAAAATGCTTGAGTACATCACAGAAAACAACATCGTTTGCCCTAAGTGTGGCAAGATGAACTATACTGACATAAGAAAATTCAACCTTATGTTTAAGACATTTCAGGGTGTAACAGAAGATGCTAAAGCAGAGCTTTACCTTCGTCCTGAAACTGCACAGGGTATATTCGTAAACTTCAAAAACGTGCAGAGAACTACCAGAAAGAAAGTTCCTTTCGGTATCGCACAGGTTGGTAAATCATTCAGAAACGAAATCACTCCTGGTAACTTTACATTCAGAACAAGAGAGTTTGAACAGATGGAGCTTGAATTCTTCTGCGCACCAGGTACTGACCTTGAATGGTTTGCATACTGGAAAGACTACTGTAAAAACTGGCTCCTAAGCCTTGGTATAGCTGAAGAAAACATTAAACTTCGTGACCATAGCCAAGAAGAGCTTTCTCACTATTCAAATGCTACTACCGATATCGAGTTTATGTTCCCGTTTGGTTGGGGTGAGCTTTGGGGTATAGCTGACAGAACAGATTTTGACCTAAATCAGCACATAAGCCATTCAGGTGAAAATATGGAATACACTGACCCTGTTACTAATGAAAAATACGTTCCATACGTTGTAGAGCCGTCACTTGGCGCAGACAGAGTTGCACTTGCATTCCTTTGCGAGGCTTATGACGAGGAGCAGGTTGGCGAAAATGACACAAGAGTTGTTATGCGACTTCACCCTGCACTAGCACCTATCAAGGTTGCTGTTCTTCCGCTTTCTAAAAAGCTTAGCGACAAGGCGTACGAAGTGTATGAAAAGCTTTCAAAGAAATTTATGTGCGAATTTGACGAAGCAGGAAGTATTGGTAAGAGATATCGCCGTCAGGACGAAATCGGTACTCCTTGGTGCGTAACTTACGACTTCGATTCAGAAGAAAACGGCACAGTTACAGTTCGTGACAGAGATACTATGGAGCAGATTACTCTAAAGATAGACGAGCTTGAAGCCTTCATTGAAGAAAAATTGGAATTCTAATTTGAATTTATTATAAAGAAAAGCCTTCCCAATCGGGAAGGCTTTTTTCGGCAGGAGCAAGCCCCTGTCCTACGATACCAAATGTACTGGTTTTGTGCGGTTGTAGGGAACGGGCTTGCTCGTTCCGTTTGTGTTTCACAGAAATATACAGGCGGGTTTCTATGCCCGCCTGATTTTCATTTTAACAACAGCAATCGTGGTCGTTAGAGAACAGTAGCCAAATAACTATGATAATGCCAAGGATTATCCACCACGAATTGTCGCCGAAGATACCGTTATTATTGTTGCAGCAACAATCACTCATACTATATTTACCTCCTGAATTTCATCACTGACAACAGCCGTTGTCGTTACATCCGTTTGAGTTACAAAAAAGAAGTAGGATTAGGATAAGGAACCATAAAAGTGTGCTACCTGAACCGCCTTCGTTGCAACCGCCAAAGAAATTGAACATAAGTCTTTACCTCCATATATTATTTTTTAAAATCCTCTGCGAAAATATCAATCGCAGCATCCGAATAATAGTAAGAATACGATAATAAAGAACAAGATACTGTCGTTAGAGCCTGTGAACAGACAACAACCTTTTCCCATAAAAGACACCTCCAAAATTTTTGGGCTTTGCCTTTGCAAAACCGTTTTTCAATGTTATATTATGAAATTTCAAAAAATGTGTTACTATTTTAAAAAAGTTGTGTTATAATGTCATTAAAGACTACATATGAAAGGTCAAGTGAGAAACAATGAAAGTTTTGGTGCTTACAATAGCTGCCGGAAACGGTCACAATCAAACAGCCAGAGCTGTTGCCGACTACCTCGAAACAAAGAATATTGAGGTAAAGGTAGTTGACTCTTACAGATATTTCAATACCGCACTTAGCAAACTTGTTGAAAACGGATATTTATTATCCAGCAAGTACACACCTGCGCTATACGGCAGGTTATATAGAATTGCCGAGGTACATAATTCGCGCGAAGATATAGTGTCATTGTCTAAATTTACAAACGGCATAGTCGCAAGGCAGTTTGCTAAATTCATATCGCAGTACAATGCCGATGTGATAGTGGCAACGCACGTGTTCTCTGCAAACCTTGTATCGCATTTCAAGAAAAAAGGTCTTCTTGATGCAAAGCTCATAGGTGTGCTTACCGACTTTACCGTGCATCCATTCTGGGAAGAAACGGATATGGATTACTACGTTTGCGCCAGCGAGCTACTTAAAAATCAAATGATTAAAAAGGGCATTGATGGCGATAAGATACTTCCGTTTGGCATACCTATAAAAGAAAAGTTTGCAACTAAAATAGATAAGAAAAAGGCGCGTGAAATGCTTGATATAGACGACAAATATACTATCTTTGTAATGACAGGGTCTATGGGCTACGGAAATGTGCTTAAATATGTAGAGCAGATTGACACTCTTGAGGGCGATTTCCAGATAATCACCGTGTGCGGAAGTAATAAATCGCTTAAAAACAGCCTTGATGAGCTTGCCACAAACCATCTTCACTACAACTACGGGTTTGTGGATAATGTTGATGTGATAATGGACGCATCTGACTGCATAGTATCAAAGCCGGGCGGACTTACTATGTCGGAGGCGCTTGCAAAGAAGATGAATATTATCCTTATCGACCCTATCCCCGGTCAGGAAGACAGAAATGTAGAGTTCCTTTTAAATAATTCACTTGCAATCAAGGTGTCGGACACCTTCCCTATAGATGAGGCTATTTATCAGCTTATGCACAATGAGGAGCGAATGGGAGTGCTTCCAAAGCTTCTTGATAAAGCCGGCAAGCCAAACGCTACAAAAGATTTGGGAGAATTTATCATTGGACTTTGTTAAAATTAACCTTCCGCCTGAAATAGAGGGCGTACTTGATGCTATAGAGAATAACGGCTACGAGGCGTATGTGGTAGGCGGTGCGGTACGCGATTTTTTGATGGGAAGAGATGTATCCGACTACGATGTTACCACAAATGCAAAGCCCCAAGAAATATCAAAGATGTTTCCAAAGGTGGTGGAAACAGGGTTAAAGCACGGCACGGTAACTGTGATTACCGAAAATTATTCTGTAGAGGTTACTACGTACCGCGTTGACGGTGACTATCAGAACCACCGAAAACCAAAAGATGTATCATTTTCGAAAAAATTAGAAGACGACCTTAAAAGGCGCGATTTCACAATGAACGCACTCGCTTACAACAAATCGAGATTTGTCGATTTGTTTGGCGGAGCGGAAGATATAAAATCAAAAGTTATTCGCACAGTAGGAAATGCCGACGAAAGATTTTCGGAAGATGCGCTTAGAATTCTTCGTGCGGTCAGGTTTTCGGCTATGCTTGGGTTTGATATAGCAGACGATGCAGTGTCTGCCATAGAAAAAAACACTCACCTTTTGGAGCATATATCGACGGAGCGAAAAAAAGCCGAGCTTGATAGATTGCTTGTGTCCGAGCATACAGAAAAACTTGAAAAACATATGGGATTTATGTCGTACCTTATACCAGGATTTGATAGATTTATAAGCTCGGGTGCGGATATTGGAAGCGCATCGTTTGACCTTGAAACCAGGTGGGCGATTGTGTTATATTATGCAGGGTGCAACGCAGAGGACATATTTAAGAAATACAAATTTTCCAATACCGAAAAGAAGAAAGTATCTGCCTTGATTAAGTGGTACGGAAAAAACATACCCGAGGACAAACTCTTTATAAAACGCGCTCTTAAAGATATTGGCGAAGAATATTTTGCGTGTCTTTTAAATATGAGAAGTGATTTAAAAGGTGTTAAAAAGCTGTTTGAAGAGATAATAAAGCGACGCGAACCGTATCTCGTGAGGCATCTGGCGGTTGATGGAAACGATATATCGAAAATCGTCGATGAAAGAAAAGATATAGGAAATATACTAAATATGCTTCTAGACAGAGTTATAGATGATGAAAGCTTAAACAAAAGAGAAATATTACTACAGATTGCGGAGGATTTTATGGAACAAAAGACCGTATTTGCCAAAAATCTACTTAAAATGAGAGAGTATTTGGGTCTTAGTCAACAGGAGCTTGCCGATAAAGCGGGAATGACCAAAACTGCCATATCAAACTATGAGATTTCATACAGCGAGCCAAAGAGAAGATATTTAGAAAGGCTCTGCGAGGCGCTAGGTGTGAGTGCGACGGATTTGTATTCTGAATCATTTGACCCGACTCATTTAAAAGAGGGAGTTTTTCAACTGCCTACTCAAGAGAGAATGTATATATTTAACACCGATTCATATGTCGACATAGCGATGAACAACACTGATTACAATACGCCATACATAGATATGCCAAAATCTCCCGAAATGCGAAACGGCGAGTGCATTGTAGTTAGGTGCCCTGACAATTCTATGGATAACGCGGGATTTTCCAAGGGTGAGTATGTAATTATAAGCAAACGTTTAAATCTTAAAGACGGTGAAATTTACGCGCTGTTTGCAGATGGAGAGTTTTATATAAGACGTATTAGTCTAAGCGGTGATATCATAACCCTTATCCCTGACAGTAATTACAAGGAGTTTTCGCCAGTGCAGTTAAACGCACTTGAGTCAAGCGTCGTTGTGGTGGGAAAGGTTATACACTCAGTAAAAAATTATTAAATATAATGTGCTATACGTAGTATTAAATGCGTGTAGCATTTTTATTTGAAGCACTATTTGACAAAATCACACATATTTTGTATATATAATAGTAGAAAAATTTTAACTTTTTAAAAAAATCTCTTTACAAATTGAATTTTTTATTGTACTGTATTTGTAAAAGCAAATTTAATTTACAAAAGGATAGACATAATGAATAAAGACACAAAATGGTTGTGGCTGACGTTAAACGTCGGTCTTTCAAGGCATAAGATAAGGAAATTGCTTGATGATTTCGGCTCTGTGGATAATATATTTGACGCTTCGAGGAAGGATTTTTCGGGCATTTCGTATATCGAAGACGAGGTTGTAAGAAAACTAACTGATAAAGATGTGTCAAACCTTTTGCCGATAGAAAGTATAATGGCAAAATACAGGGTAAGACTATTAACCGTGGATTCACATGATTATCCAATGGATTTAAAAGAGATAGACGATTATCCTGTAATGCTTTATGTAAGAGGTGCCGAGCTTGATTTGAACGAACATTTGTGCGTAGCTATGGTAGGTACCAGAAAATGCACTAAGTACGGTGCAAAAGTTGCTGAGAGTATGGCGAGCGATATGGCGGAGGAAGGTGCGCTTATCGTAAGCGGTATGGCAGATGGCATAGACACCCACTCGCATCTTGGTGCGTTAAATGCAGGTGCGCCGACAGTTGCAATCCTTGGTTGCGGAGTAAACAGCCCGTATCCTAAAAAGAATGCTGGACTTATGAAGAGAATTATGGAAACTGGTATGGTCATAAGCGAATATCCGTTTAATTCTGAACCAAAGCCGTGGCATTTTCCTGAGCGAAACAGGATAATAGCAGGACTTAGCAAAGGCACTTTGGTGGTTGAGGGCGAGGAACAGTCCGGCTCGCTTATTACTGCAAATTATGCATCGGAGTTTAACCGTGATGTGTTTGCTGTTCCGGGTAATATTGATTCTATGATGTCGAAGGGCACAAACAACCTTATAAAAAGCGGTGCGTATGCTGCTGTATGTGCAGAGGACGTGTTATGCCACTATCGTGATTTATATGGTGACAAGATGCATCCGGTTGCGCGCACACCTATAGATGTTTCGAAATATGAGGAAGAGTACGAAAATAAGAAAACACCTTTGCCGGAAGGTCTTGATGACAAAGAAAAAATATATGCGTGCCTTGGCGCAGATGCTATACATATAGATGTTATATGTGAAATGACAGGCCTAAGCGCGCAGACGGTAAATTCAAGCCTTTTGATGCTTGAGCTAGAAGGGAAAATTATGAGCTATGCAGGAAATATGTATAGCAGGAAGGATATATAAAATGGCTACAAAAGCTACAGAAAAAAAGGGAAAATTAGTTATAGTTGAGTCACCGGCAAAGGCGGCCACTATCAAAAAATATCTTGGCAGAGATTATACAGTTATGGCAAGTATGGGTCATATAATCGACCTACCAAAAAGCCAGCTTGGTGTTGATACCGAAAATAATTTTGAGCCAAAATACATTACCATAAGGGGTAAGGCAGAGCTTGTGTCAAAGCTTAAAAAGGAAGCGAAAAACAGCGCAAAAGTATTTCTTGCAACTGACCCTGACCGTGAGGGAGAGGCTATATCGTGGCACCTTGCAAATATGCTTGGCATAGATGTAAATTCACCTTGCAGAATTACATTTAACGAGATAACAAAAACTGCTGTTTCTGCGGCCGTGAAGAGTCCGAGAGCGATTGATATAAGCCTTGTTGACGCACAGCAGGCAAGAAGAGTGCTTGACAGAGTGGTTGGTTACAAGATAAGCCCGCTGCTTTGGAAAAAGGTAAAAAAAGGTCTTAGCGCAGGAAGAGTTCAGTCGGTTGCTACACGACTTATCTGCGACCGCGAGGACGAGATAAATGCATTCATTCCTGAAGAATACTGGTCTATAGATGCTGACCTTTTAAAAGACAGAAAGACATTTACTGCGAAATTTTACGGCAAAAACGGTAAGAAAATAGCGCTTGGCGACGAGAAGATAACTCTTGATATAGTTAAGGCACTTGAAGATGCGACTTATACAGTTACAGACGTTAAAAAGAGCGAGCGAAAGAAAAGCCCTGCACCGCCGTTTACTACAAGTACACTTCAGCAGGAGGCAGCACGCAAGCTTGGTTTTACTACAAAACGTACTATGCAGGCGGCACAGCAGCTTTACGAGGGTATAAACGTAGGCGGAAAAGGCGCAGTAGGTCTTATCACATATATGAGAACAGACTCGCTTAGAATTTCTGCAGAGGCAATGGGCACCGCGAAGGATTATATCGTAGAAAATTTTGGTGCGGAAAATTACCCTTCAAAACCTAGATTTTATAAGGCTAAAAAAGAGGCGCAAGACGCTCATGAGGCTATCAGACCTACTACCATTACCTATGCGCCGCAGATGATAAAGGATTCACTTACAAGCGACCAGTTTAAATTATATAAGCTTATATGGGAAAGATTTTTGGCAAGCCAGATGGCAGATGCTATATTTGATGTCGTATCGACATCTATCGATGCGAATGGATATGAGTTTAGAGCAACAGGCTCATCTGTTAAGTTTGCAGGTTTCTCACTTCTTTATACAGAAGGAAAAGACGAGGAAGACGAGAAGGAGAAAAAGCTTCCTGAACTTTCAGTTGGTGACAAACCGTCACTTAAGGAACTTAAATATGAACAGCATTTCACACAGCCGCCTTCAAGATATACCGAGGCAAGTCTTATCAAAACGCTTGAGGAGAAAGGTATTGGCAGACCAAGTACCTATGCACCGACTATCACTACTATTACTGCACGAGGCTATGTGGTGCGTGACAAAAAGTCACTTGTACCTACCGAGCTTGGAAAAGTTGTAACCGACATAATGAAGGAGCATTTTGAAAGTATTGTTGACGTGGAATTTACCGCTGTAATGGAAGACCAGCTTGATATGATTGCCGACGGCGATATCGGTTGGCGTACCGTAATGGCTGATTTCTATGAGCCGTTTGAAAAGACCGTAAAAGCCGCAGAGGAAAACGTCGGAAAGATTAAACTTGCAGACGAGGTTTCTGACGTTGTTTGTGAAAAATGCGGTCGAAATATGGTGTACAAAATGGGTAGATTTGGTAAGTTTCTTGCTTGTCCGGGTTTCCCAGAGTGCCGAAATATAAAATCTATTGTAAAAGAGGTAGGCGTGTCTTGCCCTAAATGCGGTGGAAACGTAATAGAAAAGAAAACCAAGAAAGGTACTACCTTCTATGGTTGTGATAAATACCCTGAGTGTGATTTTACAAGCTGGGATAAGCCTACAAATGACAAATGCGAAAAATGCGGAAGTCAGATGTATGTAAAAACAGGCAGATTCAAGAAAAAATACTGTCCTGAGTGTGAACCGCCAAAGGTGTATGCATCTAAGGGAGGCAAAAAATGATGAAGGCAAACGTAATAGGCGGAGGGCTAGCCGGATGCGAGGCTGCGTGGCAGCTTGCAAATCAGGGTGTAGAGGTAACTCTTTATGAGATGAAACCGGAGAAATATTCGCCTGCACATTCTCTTCCTACACTTTCCGAGCTTGTGTGCAGTAATTCTCTTCGCTCGGATATGCTTGAAAATGCAGTAGGACTTTTAAAAGAAGAAATGCGAAGACTGAATTCTGTCATAATGATGTGCGCAGATGCTACGCGCGTTCCTGCGGGTGGCGCTCTTGCGGTGGATAGAGAAGGCTTTTCGAAGATGGTTACTGAAAAGATTTCTTCGCACCCAAATATTACAATAGTAAATAAGGAAATAACTAAGATTCCCGAGGACGAATATACTATCGTGGCATCGGGGCCGCTTACCGATGGTGAGCTTTATAAGAATATATCGAAATTTTTCGATGATGAATATTTGCATTTCTTTGATGCGGCAGCGCCTATTGTAACTTTTGATAGCATAGATATGTCAAAGGCGTTTTGGGCGGCAAGGTATGATAGAGGAGATGCGGATTATATAAACTGTCCTATGACAAAAGAGGAATATACTGCATTTTATACAGAGCTTATAAATGCCGAGGTGGTTGTACCTCACGGGGCGGACAAGGAAACAGTGTTTGAAGGGTGTATGCCTGTAGAAACTATGGCGAAACGAGGCGAAGAAACGCTTTTATATGGCCCTTTAAAGCCTGTTGGACTTAACAATCCGAACAGCGATATACCTCCGTATGCAGTAGTTCAGCTTAGACAGGACAATAAAGAAGGCACACTTTTTAACATAGTCGGTTTTCAAACGCACCTTAAGTTTGGC
Source organism: Clostridia bacterium (assembly GCA_045540815.1). GTDB lineage: Bacteria > Bacillota > Clostridia > UMGS1810 > UMGS1810 > JAZQHR01. The sequence continues at coordinate 38,925 of JAZQHY010000043.1, forward strand.
GAGCAAAAAAGGGTGTTCTCTATGATACCGGGCCTTGAAAACTGCGAGATAGTGCGTTATGGCGTTATGCACAGAAATACATTTATCAATTCACCAAAGCTTCTTGACAATACCTATCGTACAAGAAAAAACGAAAAGATATTCTTTGCGGGACAGATAACAGGTGTGGAAGGTTATGTGGAATCGGCGTCATCGGGACTTGTGGCAGGGCTTAACCTTGGAAGGCTTCTAAATGGCAAGAATATAATAGAATTTCCTAATACCACAGCAATAGGAGCACTTGCAAACTATGTAAGCCATGGCTCGACAGGTGAGTTCCAGCCGATGAACGTAAACTTTGGTATAATTGATTCCGATGGGATACGAGAGCGAAAGAAACGCGAAAAATATGCTAAGATTTCACAAAGGGCATTGGAAATATTAGAAAAAACAACAGAATCAATATAGATTCTGTTGTTTTTTTATTTACCAGCTTCTCCGCCTGGGCCGTCTTTGCGCTCGGATTCGTCTTGCGGACGGGCAAGACCTGTGGAAATCCATTGGTTATTGGTTGCTGTTTTTTGCGAATCCTGTTTTTTCTTATCTTCCATAAATTAGTCACCTCTTCGGTAGTATGCGTAATTAATTGATTAGTATTCGGATATGATTTTATCCACATACTGTCGCATTTCCTGTTTTGATGATACCTGATGGGTGCCGTTTATGATTTCCTGCTTTTTGTCATCACTTAATGACACAAATTTTTCCATAGCTTCCGGCCTTTGCGCAAGCGCCATTCCAAAACCTACGGGTAGTTTGTATTTATCCATGATTATCACTCCAATCTGTTTATATTATAACCGATTTAATGTGAATTTATTTTTACACAAAAAAACGAAGCAAAGAAAACTCTGCTTCGTTTATGGCAGGGGTACAAGGACTCGAACCTTGGGCACGCGGTTTTGGAGTGCTAGCCAGTTCGTTTTGTAGTTTTTGGTAATTTCTTTTAAACCGCATTGTAGAGCCTTTTTGTGCGTATGATTATTTTGTATCATTTAATAAAAATTGGTGTTTGCTCGCATAAACAAACACCAAATAAACACCAAAATATTATTTGAAAATATCAGGGTACAATGAAATATAAAAAGCACTCATACCAAAAGATGAGTGCTTTACGGTTATTTTATTAACCAAAACGTTGACGCTATAAGTGATAAGGATATAATCAAAATAAGCCAATTTGTTTTGTGCTTTTTATAAATGATAAATCCGATGAAACTAACTAATAATCCTAAACCGCCTATTGATATTAAATTGTATATAAGCATCTTTGTGATATCAGCTGTACTGTTTAGAAATTGTATGTTTAAGTTGAACAGACTGAAAATACCAACAAAAACTGTTAATAAAGCAACAACCTTTTCGTAAAGTCTTTTCTCTATATTTTCAATACTTTCCATCTTTTCGTTTAACTTTACTGCTTTTGGTATGTTTTTGGTGAAATCTCCAACACCTTTATAGTCGAATTCGTTAACGTATGTACCAACGTATGGCTTTACATCGCCACTCAATTCTTCAAACATAATCGAAGCTATTGATTGTGACGTTTTTAACTCTATATCATTTTTAGATATGTTTGTAACTCTTAGAAACATCTTTGTGTGATGACCTGGCTGATATACAGGAGCATCCACCTTTAATCCCTGGCGTATAATGGAGTTTCTTTGTACAACAATACCAACCAAATCAAGTGGCATTTTTAAATCTTCCATAGTTGATACAAACACAGTATCGCCAGCAGGCAGGTCGTACTTGTTACATTCTTCCTTATTTTCAAGTTCGTCTCCAGAAACGATTATTATCTTTTCGATCCTAACATCATATCCCACTTCTCCAAAGTTGTCCGCATCAGCGTTTTGAATAATTTCTTCTCCAGAGCTAATTCTTTCTTGCAGGTTTTTAATTGTTAGATACATAGGCTTTTCCCCCAATAAAAAAAATACTTAATATCAAGTCTTCCTATTAAGTGAAAATATTTATATAATTATTGTATAACATTTCATATGCTTTTGTCAACATTTTAAGCTGTTTTGTGCGCATTTAAGTTATTTTACGCTGTTTTATGATGCTTTATGTTAACACATTAACTTAAGGAATTCAGGGAATATACCTCATCCTTACCTTATCCATTTCAATATAATTTTCACAATAAAGAAACAAACCACCTACGGCCGTCTATAACCGTTCATTCGTTAAGGCATACAAAATGCAACCCTTTTAATTTCGGGCGGAGTTGACATACGAACAGTATCACGCAGGCTAGGACACTCTCAAACGTCTACCACATTAAACATTTATACACACGCAATTCAATCTGCAGATGCAATGGCAGCAGAAACTATTGGCGATATATTAAATAAACGAGCATAAAAATACCACCTTACCTTTATTAGTAGGGTGGTATTAGTCTTTGGCATTACTAAGATAACCGCCTTCAGGATATGGTCTGTCACCAAAAAGGCGTTTCCACACATCTTTAGGAATGGGTTTTTCTTCTTTTACTTCTTCTACAAATCGCTCATCAGAAATATATTCAACGTTTGGTTTTTCTTTTTTCTTTTTCATTTCATCAGCTCCTATTTAGACACTTAAAAAAGTAATTTTTAAGGCAACAAACACCAAACAAACACCAAATCAGGCGAATTGGCAATTATGCTTATAAAAACAAAAACCCTGAAAGGCCTGCGCCTCAAGGGTTTTTCTATGGCAGGGGTACAAGGACTCGAACCTTGGGCACGCGGTTTTGGAGAATGTACAAACAAATGGGAGATGTTGAGTAAATTCAACATCTCCCATTACATTACTTATAGTCTTGCCGACAGATTGGCGACCATAATAAATAGATAAAATTTATTTTAGAATCTAGTAATAATTGGATTTGGTGGGATATCGTACTTTATTTGTAGAATTTTCCCCTTAAAACGATAAAGTTTAGATGTTAGTGCAACATCAACCTTTAAAGAGTCTTTTTTATTTATTCTTTCTCTGAAACGTAAATATTCGTTATGACAAGAGAATTTTGGAATTTCACGATATGCGTCAGATACTAAATAGAGCTTAATATCTTTATACTTAAAACAATCGTTTAGAAAAATATAGGAAAAGGTGTCACTAAGAAACATCTTTATGGTATTATCAAATTTCTCCTGAATGTCTTGGATGTTAAGACCCCCTGGACCATTTACGTCCTTTAACTCTAGAATATACATAGTGAACCAATCACATTTACAATCGACTACTGCGATGTGATCAACCGCTTTTGGAGGAGTGGGAAGTTTTAGACCTGCGTAATAGTCATCCACTTTGATTGCAACATAATCGTCATTTTTCAAACAAGGGTCAATACCTACGCTTATACCAGAATCTTCAATGGTTTCTTTTAGATAGTCTCTTAATCGAGGCTCTTCCTTTATTTTTTTTATCATATGTGTTTCCTCTATTTATTCGTATTGGTTATTCCAAAATGCAATTAAAGATTCTCGTTCGTTGTATAAGTCCTGTGTAACATCTAAAAAATTAGTATCATCTACACCAAATTCATCAATAGGCATAAATGTAGAAACACTGCCTTCTTCTCCAGAAACAAGTAATATAGCGCTGTATGTTTCAGGAGAAATTTCCTTTTTTAACAACAAGTTATTTAGCTTGTTAAAAATGTAATTGCTGTGAGAAGAAACAACAATTTTAATTCCCATTTTATATAATTGAGAAAATAAGTCAATTAATTTAATCTGATTTTTAGGGTGTAAATGTGCTTCTGGCTCTTCAATAAATACAATAGGTTTCACCAAATTTCTTCTTGGACTATACGACGAAGATATAATATATTTGAAAAAGGCAACAATTGGTGAAATTTCAGAAACCATTGATGAAACTTCCGTCATCTCAAATTCATGTTCAACACCTTCAGGAGTATAGACCAAGGTGTTTCTATGACGATTAAAGCTCACTTTTCCGTGAAGAATATAGTCTTCAATTTTATTATAAACTTCAGATAAGGAAGAGTTTTCTTTTCCTCGTATGTTACTTAACATTAGAAAATAATCGGAAATAGGCTCCGAAATGCCAGGCAATTCGATTTTTCGTGTCAGCATTGCTTTGTTTTTTGAGAGTTCTGCAACAATAGAACTAAATGCACTCATACCACTGTATATTCCAGAGCGAGAAGCAGGAAGAAAATAAACATTTCCAACAGTTGAAGATATTAATAAATAAAACCTTCGCATTTCTGAATGAATTCTATCTTGTATTATCTCTAGAGGACTATTGATACTGTTATAATAGTATATGTCTAAACGTCCATGTGCATTTCTGGATTTGTGAAAATCCGAAGAGGTTTTCTTCAAAAATGTTGGAGCAGAATATAGTTTTGCTGTCATAGGATTCTCGTTTGCCAAGGATAGTTTTATTGAAAAATCACCTATATCTAAAGTTATAATCGGATTCTTCTCAATAATACCCTTAAAATTACCAAATGTATTTTCACAAGAATTCATAAAATTTGCATAAAAGGCATTAGTTATATTTGATACTATAGAAGAATTAATCAAATCAGTAATATCCATTGATTGGTCATCAGATTTTGCGAATTTTAAAATAGTGTCTTTAATATCTGAATTCTCAGATTCTCGATTAAAAAAATAAACTCTGTAACGAAATGACCCCAAATGTTCAGAAAGATCCACTAAATTCTTAAGCAATAAATATACCACTTGCATTGCATATGATTTTCCAATATTATTATCGCCAAAAGTCACAACTATGTCTTTTGTTAAGTCATATTCAAATTTCTTTATTGGACCAAAATTTGTGATTGATATCTTCATATATCATTCTTCCTTTCAATAATAGTCATTCAATAGTGTCTTTGTATATAATATACCACATAATTCATAAAAAGACAATAAAAATTAAATTTTATTTACTAAACGATATTTAAATTGTAATACTTATTAATAGACAAAAATGTTATGATAGCATTATCGAAAAGTGAAATATTAAACTATTAATGTATCGCATTTGTTCTTTGACGTCAAAAGGGCGGCAGAGAAGCAAGTAAAACTTCTCAACCGCCCATAAACTGACATTCTGCAACCTGCAATCCCTTGGTCTTAAATACCATTACTTTTTAGTAATCAACGTTAGATTACATAATTATCTGGCCTTTTATAAAGACATTGTGCATTAGCCTTTGGTTTTATTTCAGTTGCAATCGACTTGCGATATGGCACTATATGGGTATGAATATCCGTGTGCATAATTCTCGATTCTATCTCATAATGGTGCTTTACTTTTAATTCGTACTTTTTCAATACATCAGTTGGCATATCAACATTGATATCCAATACAAAATAATAATCACTATGTCTACTATGCTTTGTTATCCATACATCTTTTAGTGATACTCCAAACATTTTTTTTGCGTATCTATACAAATTTTCAAATTTCTCTTCTAATTCCATATTTAATCACCTTCTTCTTAATTTGAAATACTGCTGAAAATTGCAGTTTCAATCGTTTCAGCTGCTTCTGTTTCTACTGATTTCAAAACGTGGCTGTATATATTCATCGTAGTACTGTAATCACTGTGCCCTAAACGCATCTGAGCGACCTTTGCCGATATACCTTTTGTCAACATCAAGGTTGCATTTGTATGCCTTCAATCGTGCAATCGAATATGCTTTAAATTATTCTTTTTCAGAAAATCATTGAATTTACTTGTAAACGAATTAGGTTTATAAGGTTTTCCGTTTTCTTGACATACCACATAATCACCATCAAAAAAGTCTTTGCCCATTTTAAATTTTCGTAAAATATAGTCTGTGTGAGCCTTCTTGAGATATTCTTTTAATGCTGATGATATAGGGATAACTCTCTGACCGCTTACAGATTTAGGTGCTTTTGTCAATATCCTATCTGCTGATACACTCTTATCAACTTCAACCATATTATCCTCTATCGAAACAAGTCCTTTCTCAAAGTCAATATGTTTCCACTTTAGACCCAATAATTCACCACGTCTTAAACCAAGGTTAATATCAATTATTAAAGGTAACTCCATATCAGTACCCTGAATTGCTTTTAATAACTGCTGAATTTCCTTCTCGTCATAGACCTCTGCTGTGTACTTTTGAACTTTAGGCAATACAACGGCCTTGCAGACATTCTTTTTTACAAATTCTAATTCAACGGCTTTATCAATAGCGGCAGATAAATTATGATAAATATTCTTAATTGTTTTGGCACTCAATGGCTCATTGCTCAAAGGTGATACTTTCTGCAAAGAGTTTATCCATTGCTGAACTTCTGTTGTTGTCAAATTTTGAAGCTGAATTTTCCCTATGCTCTGATTGATAATGTAGTTATCTATTTGATATTTATAACCGTTTAATGTGGTTGGAGACAAATTTATCAAATATACGTCAACCCACATTTTCATAAATTCCTTAACTGTTATATTGTTATCTTCAATATATGTATGATTTTCTAAATCATCCATCATTTTACGCATAACCTTTTCGGCTTCTTTTTTCGTTCCCCTAACCGTTTTATATATTCTGTCTCGCTTCCCTTTCTCGCGGTTAAAAGGAAGTTCAATGATGATTTGATAACTTGGTTTATCACCTCTTGTTTCTCTCTTTCTTATATGACCTGATACTTGCACATCCTCATCTCCTTTCAACCCCTATTACACGTTAATTGTGTGATAGGGGTATATATTATAATTCGACTTCTATAATTTTAGTTTCTTCAATAAATCTTTCAAAAACCGATTTTTCGATAAGATATGTTCTGTTAATTTTTATATATTTAATTCCTGAATATTTGATAAAGGCTAAAGCTTTCGCATAACATATTCCCATTATTTCAGTAATATCTCTTGCATTGTAAAATTTCTTTTCCATCATATTCACATCCAAAAATAACTTTTTGATAAATTTGCCACCTACCACCACCGCCACGTTCTTCAATACAGACCTTGCCTTTGTGGGATAGGCAGGTGGTGGCAAATTTTTAAAACACACTATCTTACACCTTAAAAAATTCGATATAGCTTGCATCCTTCTTTTTCTCAATCTTAAAACTATAACCAAGTTTTTCTAGTGAGTTTCGTTCCGCTTTTAACTTCTTTGAAAAAGGGGAGGCTGTCTCAGGAAAATCTTTAGTTGTAGAAGGAATCGTTGACTTAATTGCATTAAAGATTTCTGTAACCGTACCTTTCTTCTTTGATAACTTATTATCAAGATAATCTTTAATAATATTGCAGAAATAGTTTTCCTCTGAGCGAGTCTGTTCAAGCTTTGCAATGTTCTCGTTAAAAATCTTCACAAATTCATCTAACGGAATGTCCAATGCCAAGGCTATTGCACACATATCTGTGTATGCGTCGCTCATTCGGTGAGTTTCTTCCAGGTGTAAAGTTTTCTTTATCTCTAACGCTTTTGAGATAGTATCAAAAATTGCGCCTAATATCTCTGCTCGCTTTTCCTTGAAACTCGACCAGAATTTATTATCAGTCATTCTTCTATCAGGTGTAATCTTTTCGAGTTCAAACAGCAATGACCGCTCTAACAGGTCAGCCTTCTTGGGAACTATATCAATACCGTTTAACACAATAATATTTTTTAACGTCAATATCATCATATCAATATCGGTGAACAACTTTCTCTTTGTAACTGTTGTTCCTGTTGTAGCGGCACATAAAATATCGCTAAAATCATCATTTAACTTTCTCGTATTATCAAATGCTACAAGAAGATTTGTTGCAAGATGATTTTTTAATTCCTCAACTGATGATGGTAGTAATGTTTTTTCGGCAAGAGAAGGGTCAACCAAAAGTTGAATTAATTTTGTCAATGTTGATTTGCCCGAACCTTGCCCTGAACTGATAATTGCCACAAAATGATTACTATTATAGAAAAAACATTGCACTAAATAGATTAAGAACAAGATATAACTATCTTCACTCATATTTACAAACGGAGCTAATAATTCTTTAAGATTACCGCCTTTTATTGGCGCAACTTGTTCTTTCATTTCTGCTCGCTTCAGAAATATATATCTACTTTTCTTTTTGAGTTTCCATCCTTTAGAGTTAATTACAATACACTGATGAAGCCTATCAGCAAGGAAATATGTAATAGCTTTACTGGTACCTGCCATTCTATAATAAGGTACTACCTTTTTAGTGTTATCAAATCGTGCTATATCCGTTTTTTCTTGAATTAACCATTTAAATTTATATCCGAATTTTTCACCTGATGCTTCCCTGAAGCAATTTCTCAAATATGCGTAAAAATCAGATGAAAGAACATTAATACATTCTTGATGGTCGTTAAAGTACATTATAGTATAAAATGTATTGCTATTATATTTGTCAGCAAAAAATATATGGGCGTCGATTATATACTGTGCTATCGTATCACATTCTTCTTTGGTTAACATAAGCGTCCTCCTTTCATTGATTGTATAGTATCACTTCCGAAAACAATTCTCGGAAGTGATACCTTTTTAATTTGTCAATCAATAGATAATGTATCGATATATACTGTTGAATTTGCTACGTAGACAGTAGCTTCACCCTGCAAGCCTATTAAATCTTCTTCATATATAGGGATAATTTCTTTGGTGTCTGCACCATATAAATTCTGGAGTAAGAAATAAAGTTTTAATGAATCAACCTCATATTCTTCAACCGCATACATTTTATCACTACCATCAAATTTAGAGGATAATTCGTATTTAATACACACTTTCTCTTCTTCCTCATAAAATGACACTTCTGTAATTTCAAAAGAATATTTTGTGTGATAACATACATAGTCAGGCTTATTCTTGAAGTAAGTAATAGGTTTCTTTACAATTTCTTTAATATCGGGGGACATACAACCCCCTCCTTTCTTTAAAATCTACAACCGTGCGCACTTGTTGTGTGGAAAAATTATACTATACCCCAAAAATATTCTCAATTTCGCAAATAAGCCATATTCAGGAATTTTCAATTTGGAAGGTTTAAAAATGCAAAAAAATTTGCCTCGTATCAGTCATCCATCGACCGCCGATACGCTCCGAGTATTTTTCTTATTATTTTCTGCCTGCTTTAATTTTCGTGGTTTTCCGTTGTTTTTCTCGGTTTTTGCGGTTTTTAATTACCGCAAATTCATATCACCCATCCATCGACCGCTGATAGCGGTCTAGCATTGATTTTAAAATTTTTTTAAAAATTTTATGTATAGCTAAATAATAATATTTTGCCATAAAAATGGTCTATTTCCTGATTTTTACACCTCTGCTTGCCACATAGACGGATGCGGCAAGCATTGCACCCTCGCCAAAGGCTGTCAAAAATGCGGTAGTTGTTGAGCCAATTAAAAACATCATGGTAATCACTTCCTTTCTCTGATTGTTTCAATACCTATTAAAACTGTAAGTGTCAAGCCAAAACCTAATAATGTATATGTCATATTATCAACTCCTCTGCATAAAAAATTGAGCTATGAGAAATTTAATTCTCATAGCTCTTGATTTGTTTACGTTAGTTTAATATTGTTCCACAATATTCACATTTCGTATCTTTTGTGGACGTAATATTATTTTGAGCCCCACAGGCAGGACATTTTACTGAACGTGATATTATATCAGAATTGGATTGGTTATCTTCTTCTAAGTTAAAGTAAATAATACGCTTATCAAAATTAACAGTATAGTCATTTAATAATCTTTTACTCTTTAGCATATTCAAATCTTTTAAAACTTGCTCATACCCTTTATTTGTATTTTGCATAAGGGTGTCAATGGAAATTTCTTCTTTATCTCCTATAATAGTCATATATTTCGAACACAGTTTCTTTCTTTTATAAATTATCACGCAAGATATAAGATTTAGTATAGCTAACCATACTAATGGTGTTTTAAATGTATTAAATATTTTTTCTGTTAAAGTTACTTTTGAAATTAAACAACTATCCCAACCAGTATAATACGGATTTCCACTGTTATAATAGTATTTACTACTATTAATCATATCTGCAGTAAGTATTTCTCCGTTATTCATAGTAAGTTTTGTTCCGTCAAATGTATTTGCATATGTACCATCTTTCTGCAAAACATATACAGGTGCATCACCTAAGGCTTGTTCAAGTGTTCTATTCCCCCAAGCTCCATTTTCTTTTGTTAGGACAATAATTTGCTTGCTATTCGGTTCAATTCTGTATTGTTCAAGTTCTTTGACATAAAATGCAGATAAATCCGACATGTTAAATCCTTGTATAATTCTACCTTCACCGCTGATAGAATTTGTTGAAATATAATATGTACCACTTTCTGCTTCTTTGAGGTAACCATCAAACAAGCACATATCTAAAACCGAAAAATCATTAAAGCTTGTAAATGTTACTATGAAACAAATCAAGAGAATTATTATTCCAAAATAAAGCACTGTATTATCGTTGGTTTTGACACTTTTGAAATTAAATTTTTTCATTAAAATCCTCCTCTTTTAAGTTGACTAACAGTTATGTTTCTATCCTGAATTAATTGAATAGTCTGGTCGCACAGTGTATCTATTTCATCGTCATTATTACATACCGAAATTGAATTAAGCGCAGACAATATTTCAGAACTTTTATAGTCCGAAACATGGTCTGAATATTTAATGTCATCATAAATTTTATTTAATTTATTACGATGATTTTCGTACTTGCTGTTGAGCATAAGTCTTTGTGCTATTCGTTCGCACTCGTCAATAACAGCTTTTTGTCTTATTGTATTTTCCTCATCATTATTAATCCCATTTAACAATCCGCTTAAAACAATGATTAATATAGCAAGGATAGCGATTAACACAATATGAATTACAACAAAAACCAAAACATTGTCGGCAAACACATTCTTGAATATTAATGAAAAAAGAATATTTATCGCCAAATAAACAGGCATTATCGAGGTTATTGTAAGGCTTGAAATCATTGTAGGTTGTTTGTAAAATGTCATAGTACCAAATGTTATACATTCACCTAATACAATGAATAAAAATGAGATATAGTCTATTGTTCGCTTGCCATCCTCTATTCCAAGAAGAAATATAATGAGTGTTATAAATATTGTTATTCCACCAATTAAAAGAATAGATTTCTTGTTTTTCATAATATCACCACCTTAAAGCTTGTTACCGCATTCAGGACAGAATTTAGGAGTTCCTTTGATTTCTGCATTGCATCTTGGACACTTATTAACTTGGGAGCTTCCGCACTCTGGACAAAACTTACTATTTACATCAATTAATGCTCCGCAACTAATACACTTTGCTTGGGTTGATGCTTGTGTATCTGCTCCGCAATTACTGCAGAATTTCTGATTAGCATTTAATATTGCACCGCATTTTCCACAAGTTTTAGGTATATCTTCTGTTACATCCATAACCGTAGCCATATTTCCCATTTGTGTTCCTACAACTGCACCCATTTTATTGCCCATAGCAAGACCCATTCCCATAGTCATAAAATCATTTGACATACCACTACCCTCATTTGAAGCGGCACTTTCCATAACATCAAATGAACGTTTTTGCTGATAAGTATATCCTGCTTGCTTTTGCTCATATCCCATAACATCTGCCTTTGCAGTACCTACCTGACGTGTAGTATAGGCTTGTGTGTCCGCTTTGGCTGTTTCTGTCCATCTTGTTTTGGCAGCACCAGCCATAGCTTCCTTTACTACTTTATAGCTACTGTCATTTTCATCGGCATTAACACTATTAACCGAGAAGCTCAATAGTGTAATACCATAATCAGCCATAAAGTCTTTCATATATTCTTTTATGTAATCTGATAAATCATCTAAATAGGTATTTACTTGCAAAATACCAATATTTTTTTGAGTAAAATACGAGCCGATAATAGATGTGCATTTTCTCAAATATTCACCTTTAAAATAAGCAGTTACATTTTCTTGGCTAAATATAGGAAGTGTGCCCACAAGCTTTTCTAAGAACTTCTTTGAATTTTCAACTCTTATTCCAAACTGACCGAAGCTCTTAACTTTTACATCTATCATTAAAAATGGGTCAAATAAGGAAATTGGAGTTGTTGTCCCCCATTTAATATCTAAGGAATGAATTTTGTTAATAAACCATACCTCAGCAGTAAAAGGCGATTGTCCGCCGAAAGGCAAATTAACTAATTTGCTCAGAATAGGTATATTTTTTGTTTCTAATGTATGCCTGCCTGCACCAAATACATCTAATGCCTGACCGCCCTTAAACAAGATAGCTTCCTGACTTTCATTTACAATAAGCTGTGTTTTTGTACTTAGTTCGCTATTTGGATATTTCCACGCAAATATGTTTGGTCCACCCTCATATTTTACAACATCTATTAATGCCATTTTTACACCTCACAGATTTTCTTTAATCATTCGTCTTACTGTTTTTTCGCTGTATCCATACTTTTTTGCCAACTGTTTAATATTAGTTCCGTCATATTCGATAGGTATTTGGGTGCGGACATAATCGGGATTAAATAGCCTTGTAGGAAACGATATCTGCATACCCTTATACATCTGGTAAAATTGGATTGCTACGTCCATTCCAAAAGCCTCTGCGATGTCCTTATAGACCGAATTAAACAGTTGCTTATCCATGTTCATCACCTCTTGGGAATATTTTACCAAATCAAAGTTTTCAAGTAAAATCCCATTGTCCTTGTATTTGTCCATCTATAAATCCCTTTCATAAATGATAATATTTCGCTCTGTTCCTGAGATATAGAGTTTTTTAGTATATGGACAAATTCTTTGCGTAAACTCAGGCTCTTCAAAATTTTTGTCGAAATTTTGTATGTTCAATTCTTCATCAGCATCACACACAACCACAAAACCGCCCATATCAACATCTATGTTTCGCTCCTCTCCGTAATTTTCATCTAAAATTTTTATATCTTCGCAGATAGCATTTTGAATGTTCATAGGAAGATGGAAGATTTTAGTCAAATCTTTTTTAGTACCTATTTTAATCATCTGCACATTGCTCCTGTTCTGTCAGTTCACCTATCGAAAACTGCAACAACTTCCAATTTCTCACTTTAGGGCATAACGGATGATAGAATTTTCTATTATCCGCATCTGCTATGCAAAACATCCTTTCTGCGTATTCTGATAGTTCTTCCAATACTGCCGACTGACATTTCTGCACTCTTTTGTCATTCTGCTTGCCAGTTCCCACCGCAAAAACAATCATATCCGCAACACTTGCCGATTTCTTGATGGCTTTTAGGTTTTCTTCGTCAAATTCATCATCAACAACAGATTTTCCGTTACCGATAGTAGCAAACAGATTGACAATATCCACACCGCCATAATCAAGCTCAATTAAATTCTCAATACAATGTGTTGTAGTTCTGTCAAATACAATTCCGTTTGCTTGACCTGCCGAAAGCATAATAACACAAGCTTTTTTCTTGTCTTTGTCCCATTCGACAGATAAGACATACCTTTTCTTTTTGTCATCACTGTACTGTAAAGATGACTTTAACATAGTTTTTTCTGTAAACATATAAAAACCTCCGTAGAATAGAATAAGACCTGAATGGCGAATAATTACCATTCGGGTCTTTCATAATTATTATATATAGTTGTCGGTAATTTAATTTCGTGCCGTCGTCGATGACGGCGAAACAGATACAAATAAATGTTATTTGATTCAAAAAAATATTACATTTTCAGGAAAACCAGAAGATACAAAAAACGGCTTGGAACTAACTTTCCAAGCCGTTTTTCTATGGCAGGGGTACAAGGACTCGAACCTTGGGCACGCGGTTTTGGAGGTCGTGTCAAATTAAAAAGACCGTCCAAATTGTTCCCACTGTTGAGCCGTTTGTGGCACACGGCCTTTTTAACCTTATGCCTTTTGATGCTTTATTGATGCTATTGAAAATTCTCCTCTGTAAAACTGATGCTCAACTGCCAAAAACGACGCACTTAACTTTATTTTAGTATAACATACATTCCGTGAAATTGCAACTGCAATCAAACGAAATTAACCGATTTGAGAATGGCAGAATGAAATGAACAGAATTACTCGACTAACAAAATCAAACGCAATACAAAGCGTTTTTGAGCCAATTACGGAAATCTATTCCATAAACGCTATAACAAAAAATGATATGCCTTAAGCAAAGAAAAACGGCGTTGTGAATAATATACCTTAAATTGCTAAAAATAAAAACAGAAATCGCAATTGGAGGTAATATTATGTTTAAACATGAAAAAATGCTTTTTCATCCAGTAGAAGTTGAAAGACCAAATCCACAGTATGCCGTATTGCTTCAGGAACAGCTCGGCGGCGGAAACGGTGAACTGAAAGCAGCCATGCAATATATGTCTCAGAGTTTTCGTATCAAGGATCCCGAAATTAAGGATTTATTTTTGGATATAGCTGCAGAAGAGCTTGGACATATGGAAATGGTTGCACAAACCATCAATTTACTCAATGGTCATGATGTGGACTCAACTAAGGTACAAGCA
>JAZQHY010000044.1:0-3748 GCA_045540815.1 Clostridia bacterium
ATTCTGATAATAATTTATGTGATAATGAGATAGATTATATAGATAATTATCTTGAGCAATTGAATAATTCAATCAGTGAGTTAGAGAAGAATGATAAAATTGCATACGAAATGATTTATAAGAAGCTTGCTGGTCAAATTATATCTGGTAAAGCTGATAAAAAGACTTGGGAATTATTTTTGAAATACAAACCTGAATTTAAAGGCAGATATTTTACAGTTGCTCAAATGAAGTTTAATGAGAATTGTAAAGGGAATTGTGACAACCCGGAATTTAACAACATTATGGAAAGCATTGTTTCGGAGTATATTAATAAAGGTTTTATAACAAACAAATATCGTGGTATAGTTACTCAAAACGATAACAAGCTTACATGTCTATTAAACACTGATGATTATATGACACCCGACAATAGCAGACACTATTTTACAATGCTTAGTAACGCCATTAATCAATATCTTTCGGTTGAATGTGTGATAGCAGTTGGCGATTGCGTTGAAGGAGAAGAAAATATTGTAAATATTAACGCTGATGTTAGCGAAATTTTTGATTTTATGATTCTGCTTGATATAAAAGGAATTTTTCTTAAAGATGTTTTTGTAAAAAAAGAATTTTTTCCGGTTGTAACAGATTTTGGTATAACACAAATTAAAAATATTTTACAGTGTGGTGGTAATACGGTTGAAGCTTATGATGTTTTTAATGAAGAATTTAAAAAAAGTATAAGCTATATGAAAACTGCTGATGAGGCGGAATGGTTGCTGTTAAGAGTTAAGGTTATGCTTACACAGCTTGTTGATGAATTGGTTACGGACAAAAATTTATCTCAGGAGTTTCTGATAAACCTTGTGTCATGTCGAACATCTTTGGAGTTAAGTAATGCAGTAAAGCGCATTTTTAATGATTTAAATATATTTCTTACAGATGTCAGAAATAAAATGGTGGATTGTGGCATAGAAAGTAAAATCAAAACATTTATTAGTGAAAATTATTCAGATGTAAACTTGAACATAAAAATGATTTCAGAACATTTTGATTATCATTTTGTTTATCTTTCTCACTTGTTTAGAGAAACCACAGGAATTGGTATAAGTGATTATATTTCTTATGTGCGAATTGAGAAGGCTAAAAATTTTCTTATGTACACAAATGATACTATTGAGAGTATAGCTTTAAAAGTTGGTTATGTAAGCATCCGTACGTTTGGCAGGAATTTCAAAAAGGCGGAGGGAGTTACACCTAGTGTTTATCGTGATAATTATAGAGAACTTAAAGCAAATAATGATGAGGCACAAATAACGTAACTTGAAAACAAACAGGAGTATCTGTTAAATGCAGATACTCCTGTTTTATATAGTATAATTTATTTTTTAAATCCCATATAGAATTTGTTTTTCTCATTCATTTTTTCTTCAGCGTGACGCAAAACTTCACCGAAACGCTGATAATGTGCTATTTCTCTGGTTCTTAAAAATTTTAGTGGTTCAATAACGTCAGGGTCATCAGCCAGTTTTAGAATATTTTCGTAGGTTGCTCTTGCTTTTTGTTCTGCGGCAAGATTTTCATTAAGGTCTGCAATCACATCACCTTTTACACCAATATATGCTGCGGTAAAAGGTGAGCCTGCAGCTGACACAGGATATACACCTAAACCGTGGTCTGTATAATAATCACCAAATCCTTGCTCTTTCACTTGTTCAGGCGTCAAATTCCTTGTTAGCTGATGAACTATTGTTCCTATCATTTCAAGATGTGCAAGCTCTTCTGTACCTACATCGTGTGCCTAATGCTCCTTTTGATGAAAACACCCTGAAACTCGCAGAAATACAGGTGTTTGAGCGTTGTTTGAAGTATGGAACAAGTCCTGATTACACAAGAAAAAAACAGGAAAATGAACCGGAAATGATATTAAATATAAAATTGGCTGCATAATCAACAAAAAGCATTGTATCAAGTTTGGTACAGTGTTTTTTGTTTTTGAGGAGGTGAAAACATTGTCGTTAGATTTTGATTATTTTTATGGAGCAGAAGCTGAACAATTTGCTTTTTACAGAATACCTAAATTACTTATCACGTCACCATTGTTTAAAAAAGTATCTGATAGTGCTAAGCTACTATATGGACTTATGCTTGATCGTATGTGTTTATCTATGAAAAATGGTTGGGTTGATGAAGATAACCGAGCATATATTTTTTTCACTACAAATGATGTGATGGAATTAATGAATTGTGGAACTGAGAAAGCTACGAAAATGATTAATGAACTTGAAAAAGGAATCGGACTTATAGAACGAAAAAAACAAGGTCAGGGCAAGCCTGCATTAGTATATTTGAAGAAGTTTTATATTGAGGATTCTAATCATCGAAAGTGCAGACTTTCGGAAATCGAAAGTCAAGACTTCGGGAAATCGAAAGTCAAGACTTTTGAAAATCGAAATTCAAGAGTTTCGGAATCCGAAAATCAAGACTTTCGAGAATCGAAATCTAATAATACTTATATTAATAATACTGATATAAGTGATAATGAATATAACAATACTGATTTTAATAATCATATCCTATCACATCCTATCAGTGATGAAGAATTAGATGATGACGGTTCTGATGAGCCGCTTGATGCGATAGGATGGATACGAGAAAGACAACTATATGAAAAAATAATTAAAGATAATGTTGAATATGACATTATGATTCAAAGGTTTAACCAGGATTGGCTTGATGAAATTATTGAGCTTATGGTTGATGTTGTCTGCAGTAAAGAACCATATATCCGTATCAATAAACAAGAATATCCACATGAGATTGTTAAGGGGAGATTCTTAAAGATTGACAGTTCTCACATTGAATACATATATTTTGCGTTACAAGAAAATCGCTCAAATGTCCGTAATATACGGGCATTTTTAATTACAACGATTTATCGTTCGTTCGAAACATCAGATAATTGGTTTTCGGCAAAGGTTAAATACGATATAGCAAATCCAAAGAAGAATTGAGGTGATGACGGATGTGTAAGTTTTATGAGAATTATCAAAGGCTTGCTGAAGCAATTATAATGCAAGCGGTAAGAGATTACCGAAGATGCGGAAGTCATCAGGTTCAGGATTCCATTGAAAACTTCTTCAGGTCAGATTGGTTCACAGCCCTTTGTGAACTTGACAGTGAGAAGCTTATTAAAAAATTAAGACAGGAAAGGACGATGAAAAATGGGTAAAGTTATTGCTATTGCTAATCAAAAAGGTGGTGTTGGAAAAACCACAACAACAGTAAATCTTGGAGTAGGTCTTGTGAACGAAGGTAAGAAGGTATTACTTGTCGATTGTGATGCACAGGGTAGCTTGACAGAGAGCTTGGGGTATCAGGAACCGGACAAGCTTGATGTTACACTTTCAACCTTAATGCAACGGTCAATGGAGGAACAGCGTATTGTTCCTGAAGATGCGATTCTGCATCATAAAGAAGGCGTTGATCTGATTCCGGCAAATATTGAACTGTCTGGTATGGAAACAGCGCTTGTCAATGTTATGAGCAGAGAAAGGGTACTTAAAAACTGTATTGATAGTGTAAAGGATAAGTACGATTATGTGCTTATTGATTGCACACCGTCACTTGGTATGTTGACTATTAATTCACTTGTTGCAGCAGATGAGGTAATTATTCCGGTACAGGCACATTATCTTCCGCTTAAAGGTTTAGAGCAGCTTGTTTCAACTGTAACCAAAGTTCAAAGGCAGATAAACCCTGATTT
>JAZQHY010000045.1:0-4257 GCA_045540815.1 Clostridia bacterium
CAATACTTGTAATATTTTTACTTGGGTTTATATTGACACTACTATATAAATCATACATAATAGAAATGTTGCTTCTGTCTGTAACAGTAGGGTATGGCGTTATGGTTATATGGAATTTAGTGCTTCTTCACAAATATTTTCCAAAATCAGATGTTGGCGCATTTGTATTTTTAGAATGGATAGATGAATACCTATATCTTGCGTTTTCAGGACTTTTTGTGAATATTGGTATGTTTTCACATCTTGTTATAATGTGGTTTAGTAAGGTGGGAGTAAAGGTTCAAGGACTATTTTACGGAGCGCCTCAGCATGATGTTCCTGCACTTTTGGCATTTATGACTACACTTATTACTACTGTAAATTTTGTTGTATCAGTTGAAGTTAACTTTTACGGAAAATATCGAAATCATTATAGCTTATATAATGATAAGGGTACTATAAAAGATATCTTACAGGCTGAAAAAGAAATGCTTGATACTTTAAAGACAGAAATGCTATACACTGCTATAAAGCAGCTGCTTTGTACGGCGGCATTTATAGCAGCAGGAGGATTTTTGCTTGATGTACTGCCTCTTGGATTTAATGAAATTATGAGAGGGTATTTCAGGACCCTATGCGTTGGATACGGACTATATGCCGTGGGAAATATGACTATGCTTATACTTTTGTATTTTACCGATTATAAGGGTGCGTTTACTGCAACGGGAATATTTGCACTTGGTTCAGTATTGTTTTCAGTAATATCAATATTTCTACCGATGACGTACTATGGATTTGGATTTTTAATTGCATCTATGGCGTTCATAATAACGGGTATATTAAGACTTGACTATTTTACAAAGCGTTTGCCATACTATGTTCTGGCAGTGCAACCGCTTGTCAGTGAAGATAAGTCTGGAATATTTAGAAAGATGAGAGTATTTTTGGAGGATAAACTGGAGGTGGATAGGAAATGAAAAAGACTGCACTTGTTCTTAGCTTGGTTATGATGCTTAGCACTTTGTTTTCTGCGTGCGGCAGCATACCTGCAGATGAGGAAACTGTAAGTAATAAATACACTCCTGACACAGAGTATAACGAAAAATATAAACTTCGCGATAAAAAGCTTTTGTATGCAAATGACAAGCCTGAAGATGTAGTTACTATGTATCTTACTGTTTCCAGTGGTAATTCGGGCGAAAAAACGGACCATACCTGGAGTGAGATAAATACATATTCTGTTTACGATTATGAAGATATGGGAGTTGAACGATACAAGGTTGAAGGACTTTTACAGGTAGGTGATGAATCAGGACCGCTTCCGGGTGAACTTGGATACAATCAAGTATCACCAAACTGCACTATACAGATTCGTGGACAAACATCAAGCAGGCAGCCCCTTAAAAACTATAAAATAAGTTTAAAAGACAACAAGGGCACATGGATGGGCAATACAACTATTCCTTTGAATAAGCACGTCAACGAAGGCTTGAGATTTAGAAATAAGATGGCCTATGACCTTATGGTAGGTGTTGACCAGCTTTTTGGACTTCGCACTAAATTTGTGCATTTGTATGTAAAAGATACAACCGCGGGCGGAAACAATACGTTTACCGATTATGGACTTTATACATATGTTGAGCAGCCAAATAAAAAGACACTTAAAGCACACGGCCTTGATGCAAACAGTCATCTTTACAAGATAAATCTGTTTGAGTTTTATAGATATGAAGATGTGATAAAGCTTAAAGATGACCCTGGCTTTAACGAAGCTGCATTTGAAGAGCTTATAGAAACAAAAGGCAGTGATGACCACGCAAAGCTTATTAAAATGCTTGAAGATGTAAATGATTTTTCAAAGCCTATTGAAGATGTATTGGATAAGCATTTTGATATAGAAAATTTAAGCTACTGGATGGCTTTTCATATACTTATGGGAAATGCTGATACCCAGAGCAGAAACGTATATATATACAGTCCCCTAAACCTTGATAAGTGGTACTTTATATCGTGGGATAACGACGGTATGCTTAATAAAACAGAGTATGCTATTCAGGACAGAGTTTCTTATGGTGAGTGGGAAACAGGTGTAAGTAACTATTGGGGCAATGTGCTGTTTAAAAGAGCTCTTAAGAGTGAAAAGTATCGTAAGGCACTTGATAAAGCCGTTGAAGACTTAAAGAAATATCTTTCAAAAGATAAAATAGATATCCTCGCAAGTAAATATTCATCTATAGTAAAGCCTTATGTGTATAGCTATCCCGATATACTTCACACACCGCTTACCGCCGCTCAGTATGACAGAGTTGTAAGAAATCTATCATCAGAAATTGAAACGAATTATAGGCTTTATAAAGAGTCTTTCGAAAAACCTATGCCGTTTTTCATTGATATGCCTAGAAAGAGCGGAAACAAGCTTCTAATATCGTGCGAAAGCTCATTTGACTTTGATTCGGAGCCTGTTACATATAATCTACAGGTTGCAAGAGATGTTAATTTTAATAATATTATTGTAAGTAAAGAGAATGTAAGCCTTCCTGTAGCAGAGATAGATATGCTTCCAAAAGGCCAGTATTTTATAAAAGCTACTGCTACAAACAAGAGCGGTTACACACAGACGGCATTTGATTATTACTTTACAGATGGTAGCAAGAATTACGGTGTAAGATGTTTCTATATTGATGCTAAAGGCAACATTGTGGAGGATACATATGAAGAGTGAGAGATATAGAAACGAGTGGAAATATCTTATTGATACTGCTCAAAAAGAGCTTATTTGCAAACGTCTTTCACCATATCTTCAGCTTGATAAGCACGCAAAAGACGGCGGATATATGATACGAAGCCTCTATTTTGAAGATTATTACAAATCGGCTTACGAGGAAAAGGAAGCAGGCGTGTTAAAGCGAAAGAAATACCGCATACGCATATACAATTGCTCCGACTCAAGCATAAAGCTTGAAAGGAAGAAGAAATACGGCAGTTACATATACAAAGAAGCGGCTAAGCTTACACGCGATGAAGTTTATAAAATTTTAAACGGTGATTATAATTTCCTGCTTCAAAGTGAAAATAGCCTTCTTAAAGAATTTTATGTTGAATGCATATCAAATGTAATGCGTCCGAGAGTAATAGTCGATTATGACCGCGAGCCGTGGATTTCCGATGAAGGAACGGTACGAATAACATTTGATATGGACGTAAGAGCAGCGGTTGGAAGCTATGATATATTTGATTCGACGCTTCCTACGGTTCCTGTACTTGAACCTGGAAAATGCGTTATGGAGGTTAAGTTTACTGAATTTCTTCCGCAGGGCGTTAGAGAGATACTTCCTGACAGGGCATCGGAGTTTACAGCAGTATCAAAGTATGTTCTGTGCTATGAAAAAACAGAATATATGAACAGTTTTACGAAATATTGGTATGAAAATTAAAAGGAGATAAATTATGAGTGTTCAGGACTTTATAAAAAAATCCATTCTTGAATCGGGTGCGTTTGACGGTCTGAGTATAACAAATATTATTTTTGGACTTGTCACAGCCATTGTAATAGGGTCGGTGATTTATTTTACTTATCAGAAATTTTATACGGGCGTTATCTATTCCAGAAGCTTTGCTATTACGCTTGTAGGCATGACGCTTTTAACAGCTGTTATTACACTTGCAATAAGTACCAACATCGTTATATCACTAGGTATGGTTGGTGCTCTATCTATTGTTCGTTTCAGAACAGCAGTAAAAGACCCGCTAGATTTATTATATCTTTTCTGGGCTATTACATCAGGTATCGCATCGGGTGCCAATATGTACCTTTTGGTAATGATTGCTGCAGTTGTTATGGTTATTATAATTATGCTGTTTAACAAGCATCAGTTAAAGGGACGAATTTACATAGCGGTTATACACTATCTTACAGATGAAGCAGGGGATAACATTATACGTGCATTCGGTAAAATGAAATATTTTATCAAGTCAAAAACAGTGCGTAAGGAAGTTGTCGAAATGGCAGTTGAGGTATACTGTAAAAATAACGACACTTTCTTCCTTGAAAAGATAAGAGATATAGAAGGAGTAACAGACGTTACACTTATCCAGTATAATGGTGAATATCACGGTTAATAAAATGAGGTTACATCGCTTGATGTAACCTTTTCTTGTTTAAGGAAAACCACGCGATAGTCGCGTGGTTCAGTAGAGGCTATTGCCGGTGAGTAGTAGACATAAAAACTCCGATTGTATAAAATAAAGTTGTGACCTGCCCAGTTACAACAAAAATAC